>JAZQQE010000028.1:0-12196 GCA_045628845.1 Oscillospiraceae bacterium | reverse complement strand
CAGCCGCGGAAGCGGTGTCGTCACCTCATTCATGAAGGCGGACGGACTGCTCGAGGTCCCGCAGGGCGTCGAGGGCTACGAGGCAGGAGCGACAGTGCGAGTGAAGCTTCTCCGTCCTCGTGCGGAGCTCGAGCGCTCGCTCGTCGCGATAGGCAGTCACGACCCGCTTCTCGACGAGGTCGCAGACCTTCTGCACCTTGCGGACCCCTCCATGTATATGAGCTCGAGCCACGTCGGCTCGATGGGCGGCATAATGGCCGCGCGCAGGCACGAAAACCACATCGCCGGCGTCCACCTGCTCAACGAATCCGACGGCAGCTACAACACCGCTTTCATCCGCAAATACTTCCCGAACGGCAGGGTGCGCCTCGTCGAATGCGTCGAGCGCACGCAGGGACTCATGCTCCCGAAAGGCAATCCCCTCGGCATAAAAGGCATCGAGGATCTGACTCGGCCCGGTTTGCGTTATGTAAACCGTCAGAAGGGCTCGGGCACACGCATACTTATAGATTATCTCTGCCGCAGGAGCGGCATAGACACGGGATCGATATACGGCTATGACCGCGAGGAGTTCACGCACACCTCCGTCGCCGCGCAGATAGCCTCCGGCACGGCGGACGCGGGCATGGGGATATGGAGCGCCGCCCAGCTCTACGGCCTCGACTTCCTCCCCGTCTGCATGGAGCAGTACGATCTGCTCATACCCGACTATGCCTGGGACACGCCCATGGTCCAAAAGCTTCTCGAGGTGCTCGCGGGAGACGGCTTCCGCGAAAGGCTCGAGGCCCTCGGCGGGTACAGGGTCGACAGGCCCGGCCGCGTCAGGGAGCGCTTCTGAAATGGAGAGCTGTGACGTTCTCATAGTCGGCGCGGGGCTGCTCGGCTGCTTTGCCGCGCGCGCCCTGTCACGCTACGACCTGAAAATAATCGTCGCCGAGGCTCGCAAGGATGTCTGTACGGGCGTGTCGCGCGCCAACGCCGGCATCATATATCCGGGCTACGATAACAAGCCCGGAAGCCTCAAGGCGAAGCTCTGCGTCGAGGCCTCGCGCGGCTTCGGTGAGCTTTGCACCGAGCTCGACGTGCCGTTTTCACGGTGCGGGTCGCTGATGGTATCGTTCGGCCCGCGCGGTGAAAGGGTGCTCGCGAACAAGCTGGAGCAGGGACTCGCCAACGGCGCGGGGCCTCTGCGCATCCTGCCGCGCGGCGAGGTGCTCGAGCTCGAGCCGAATCTCAGCTCCGACGTGACCGCCGCGCTCTTCTCACCCATGACGGGGACGGTCGAGCCGTGGGCGCTCGGTATCGCGGCTTATGAAAACGCCGCGGCAAACGGCGCCGATTTCAGATTCTCGACGCCCGTCCTGCGCCTTATCCCCGACGGGGACGGCTTCATCGCCGAAACTCCGAAAGAGACCTTCCGTGCGCGCGCCGTGCTCAACTGCGCGGGACTCTCCTCCCCCGCGGTGCGCGAGACATGCATGGCGCCGCGCGTGCGCATATTCCCGACTTCCGCCGACTTCTTCGTGCTCGACGACACTGCGGAGGGCTTCGTCAGCCGCGTCATCTTCCACGAGCCCGAGGAAAAGGGCAAGGGGCTGACGCTCGTGCCGACGGTGTCCGGCAACATACTCGTCGGGCCGACGGAGCGCGACCCGGACGGCGAACAGAGCGCCGTTTCCGTGCAGGGTCTCGAAGCCCTGTACGCACTCTGCCGCAGGGTCGTGCCCTCGCTCCCTCTCGACGGCATGATACGCACCTTTGCGGGGCTTCGCCCGAATCCGGGCTCCGTCGAGCCCTTTGAGGGCGGCTTCCGCAGGGGCGGCGAGCGCATCTCCGACCTCTGCATACTCGAGGAGGGCGCGCTCATCAGCCTCATCGGCATCAAGACGCCGGGGCTCACCTGCGCGCACACGATAGGAGAATACGCTGCGCGGCGCATCACGCAGGCTCTCGGCGGCGCGGCTCTGCGCTCCGACTTCGACCCCTGCCGCCGCGGCATAGTCCGCTCCGCAGCTCTCGGCGACGAGGAGCGCGCGGCGCTCATAGAGGCGTCTCCCGAATACGGGCGCGTGATCTGCCGGTGCAGAGGCGTCACGGAGGGTGAGGTGCGCGAGGCGATACGGCGCGGCGCCGTCACGCTCGACGGCGTCAAGCGCAGAGTCGGCGCCGGGATGGGGCGCTGTCAGGGCTCGTTCTGCTCACGCAGGATCATCGCTCTGCTTGCCGAGGCGGGTCTCCCTGTCACGAAGGACGGGACCGGCTCGGAGATATTTTACGGTGAATGCCATGAGACGAACTGACATCCTCATCATAGGCGGGGGCGCCGCCGGGATGGCCGCCGCGCTCGCCGCAGCGGGAAAGGGCGCTTCCGTCACGGTCGCAGAGCGTGAAAAAGAGCCCGGCGGCATTCTTGAACAGTGCGTGCACCACGGCTTCGGGCTCGGATACTTCGGCGAGGACCTCACGGGGCGCGAATATTCCGCCCGCTGGCGCGCCATGCTCGCAGGCTCTGACGTGACGCTCCTGACAGACACGACGGTCCTCTCCGTCGCCTCTGACCGCACGGCTTTCTGCGTTTCTCCGCGCGGAGCGGAGCGAATCGCATTTTCACACTGCATACTCGCGTCGGGCTGCCGCGAGCGCACGATAGGCTCTCTCCCCGTCGGCGGGACGAGGCCCGCCGGAGTCTTCACGGCGGGAACGGCGCAGTGGATGATGAATAACGGCGGATACGATATAGGCCGCACCGCGGTCATCCTCGGAAGCGGCGACATGGGGCTCATTCTTGCCCGCAGGCTCATACTGCGGGGCGCGCGCGTCGCGGCGATGGTCGAGATCGCCGGTGAGCCCGGCGGGCTCGCGCGAAACCGCCGCGAGTGCTATGAGCCGTACGGCTATCCCCTGCTTCTCCGCTCGACCGTGGAGAGCATAAGCGGCGAGGGGCGTATCTGCGGCGTCACCGTACTGCATACGGACACGGGCGAGCGCGAATATATCCCCTGCGACGTGCTTATAACTGCAATAGGACTCATCCCCGAGCGGGAGACCGTCCGCTCCGTCACCGCGGACGGTACGCCGCCGTGGCTGCACTACACGGGCAACTGCGACTACGTGCACGACTTCGTCGACGCCGTATCGCAGCACGCGGAGGCGCTCGGCTCGCTCATCGGAGACATGATCGGAGGAAACGGCTCATGAAGGACGCCTGCGGACGCGAAATAGATTATCTCCGCATTTCCCTCACGGACCTGTGCAATCTGCGCTGCATATACTGCATGCCCCCCGAGGGCGTGACGAAGCTCTGCCATTCCGGCGTGCTCTCGCTTGAAGAGACGGCGGAGATAGCGGCCGCCGCGGTCGCGCTCGGCATAAAAAAGATACGCCTCACGGGCGGCGAGCCTCTCGTGAAGCGCGGGATAATAGGACTGTGTGAAAAGCTCTCGGCCCTCCCCGGGCTCGAGGAGCTTACCATGACGACCAACGGGACTCTGCTCCCCGCCTTCGCGCGGGAGCTCAAGGCCGCCGGAGTTTCGCGCGTGAACATCAGCCTCGACTCGCTCGACCCGGAGAAGTATCGGCGCATCACGCGCGGCGGCGAGCTCTCCGACGCGCTCGCGGGCATCCGCGCCGCGGAAGAGGCAGGGCTCACGCCCATAAAGCTCAACACGGTGCTGATGGGCGGCGTCAACGACGACGAGATAGCTGCGCTGACGGAGCTCACGCGGACGAAACCGTACGAGCTGCGTTTCATTGAGCTGATGCCGATGACGGAGGGCTTTCCGCCCTCGGCGTTTCTCGGCGCGCAGGCCGTCCCGCAGGCGGTGCCGGAGCTCGTCCCGCTCGGGAGAAAGCGCGGCGTCGCGGAGCTGTGGCAGCTTCCCGGCGGAGCGGGCACTGTCGGGCTGATACGCCCGATAAGCCACGCCTTCTGCGCCGAATGCGACCGGATCAGGCTCACGTCGGACGGAAAACTGAAGACCTGCCTTCACACGGATTCTGAGCTCTCCCTGCGCGGACTGCACGGCGAGGCTCTCACGGAGGCGCTCCGAAGCGCCATTTTGTCCAAGCCTCCGAGGCGCGGCGAGCTCTCCGCAGACCGGGCCTCCGGCGCGGGGCGCACCATGAATCAGATAGGAGGATAGCGGGATGGAGGATTTCACCCATTTTGACGGCGCAGGGCGCGCCCGCATGGTGGACGTTTCCGAAAAGGACGACACCGTCCGCACGGCGGTCGCGTTCGGCCGCGTGCGCGTCAGCGAGAACACGTTCCGCCTCATACTCTCGGGCGGGATGAAAAAGGGCGACGTGCTCGGTACGGCGCAGATAGCGGGCATCATGGGCGCAAAGCGCACGTGGGAGCTCATCCCGATGTGCCATCCCATCCCGCTCAGCGGCATCGAGCTCTCGCTCGTGCCGAATGAGGAAAAGCTCTCCGTAGACATCACGGCGACGGTGCGCTGTACTGGCCCGACCGGAGTCGAGATGGAGGCTCTGACCGCCGTTAGCACCGCGGCGCTGACCGTATACGATATGTGCAAGGCCGTCCAGCGGGACATCTGCATAGAAGAGATATGCCTGCTCCGCAAAAGCGGCGGAAAATCCGGAGATTTCATACGTGAGGAGATGCCCGAATGAGCTATACTGCTGCTGTCATCACCGTATCAGACCGTTGCTCACGCGGTGAGCAGGAGGACCGTTCCGGCCCCGCCCTCGCGGAGCTTCTGCGCTCCGGCGGCTGGGAGGTCGTAAGCACCGCAATCGTCCCCGACGACGCGGCGGCGATAAGAGACGAATTCGTGCGCTGTGCCGACGTGCTCGGAGTCTGCCTCGCAGTCTCCACGGGCGGCACGGGCTTCTCCCCGCGCGACGTCACGCCTGAGGCGACCAAGTCCGTCATCGAGCGCGAGACGCCCGGCATCCCCGAGGCGATGCGCGCAGAGTCCCTGCGGATAACTCCGCGCGGCTGCCTCTCCCGCGAAGCTGCCGGCATTCGCGGCGGCACGCTGATAGTCAACTGCCCCGGCAGCGAAAAGGCCGCTACGGAGTGCCTCGGCGCGGTGCTTCCCGCTCTGCGGCACGGCATCGACATGCTCCGCGGATGGGACCGCGACTGCGGGAAAGCTCCCGCCGTGCGCGGAAAGATACTCGCCGTGTGCATTTCCGAGCACAAGGGCACGCCGAAGCATGAGATAGAGTGCGCCGTCCTGAAACCGGAGCACGGCATCGAGGGCGACGCGCACGCGGGCGCGTGGCACCGTCAGGTGAGCCTGCTCGGCATCGAGAGCGTGAAAAAGGTGCAGGACAGGATAAGCTTTGCCCTGAAGCCCGGCGACTTCGCCGAAAACATACTCACGGAGGGAATATGCCTCTATGAGCTGCCCGTCGGAACGAGGATGCTGCTCGGCAGCGGCGTCATCGGCGAGGTCACGCAGATAGGCAAGGAATGCCACAACGACTGCGCCATAAGAAAGGCCGCCGGCGACTGCGTCATGCCGCGCGAGGGCATCTTCATCCGCATACTGCAGGGCGGAGAGCTCCGCGCAGGCGACGGCATAACGATACTGTAAAAAGAGTGAAAAAAGAAGGAGGACACGAAGCGGGACAGCCAGATAAGGATTTTTTCTTGCCGGAACAGCAAAAAAACAATATAAAAAGCCCGGGACAGAAGCGAAAACTTCTATCCCGGGTTTACTGTTTCTATGAGCAAGGACTTGCTCCGCAAGGGATTTCATAGGTTTTTTCCTATTTCCGTTTTCTCGCTCGACGTATCGGCATACGCCTTCGTTCGAAAACGAAAATTCCGCCTGCGCCTCTCTCCTTATCCGGCTGTCCCTTTGCCATGTCCTCCTTTTGGTTTCTATGCGATCAGGCGCGGAGAGTGTTGAGGAGCTTGACGAAGTCCGCCTTGCCCCACACGACGGGCACCGGGTACAGAGGATTGGACTCCTTCATCGCCCACGCGATGATCTGGTCCACGTCCTTGTCCTGTATCATGTCGGCGCCGACGGGGATATCCATGTCGCGCTTCAGCTGCTCCATCCAGCAGATGAAGTTCTCCGCCTTCTCGGCGTTCGTTGCGCCGCCCATGCCGCACACGTCCGCGAGGTCGGCGAGCTTGTCGTACACGGCGGGCCCGAACTGACGCATGACGTGCGGGAGGATGATGCTCATCGCGAGGCCGTGCGCGACGCCGTACAGACCGCCGAGTGTGTGACCGACGGCGTGGACGTAGCCGACGCAGCCGCGGGTGAAGGCGCGTCCCGCGAAGAAGGAGGCTCTCTGCATGTTCTGACGGGCTTCCATGTTCTTGCCGTCCCTATACGCGACGAGGAGGTTTTCGTAGATGAGCTTGACGGCATCCTTGGCGAGCTTGTCTTCAAGCGGAGTGTTGTAGGTGTGGTTGGTATAGGCCTCGACGGCATGGCAAAGAGCGTCCATACCGGTGGTGGCGGTCACGAACGGAGGCAGGCCGACCGTGAGCTCCGGGTCGAGGATGGCGTACTTCGGAAGTATCGCGGGGTCGTTGATGGACGCCTTGTGGTGCGTCTCGCTGTCGGTGATGACGGCGGCGACGGTCGTCTCGGAGCCGGTGCCGGAGGTCGTCGGGATGGCGAAGAAGAGAGGTATCTTCTTATGCACCTTCAGGAGGCCCTGAAGCTGTGCGACGGTCTTTTTCGGATGGACGGCCTTCGCGGCGACGGCCTTCGCGCAGTCCATCGGCGCGCCGCCGCCGAAAGCGACGATGCACTTGCAGTTATTCGCCATATAGAGCTTGTAGCCGTCCTCGACGTTGGCGCTCGTGGGATTCACGGCGATGTCGGAAAATACGACGAATTCAAATCCCGCCTCGGTGAGGGACGCGAGCATCTTGTCGAGCAGGCCGAGCTTCATGAGGTTGGCGTCGGTGACCACCAGAACGTTCTCCTCGTCGCTGGCTCCGTTCTTCTTCATAAACTCCGGCAGGCGGGCGATAGAGCCGGGGCCTTCGATGTATTCGGGCATACGATAACCCATGAAGTAGTTTCCCACCTTCATGACTGCCTGAAAAACTCTGCAATACACTTTGGAACTCATAGCGGCTTCTCCTTTATAATCTTTCTGTTCGAATACGACGTTTTCGCCGGGCTTTGCATATTTTATAGCGTGTATGGGACAGGCTGCGGCGCACTTCCCGCAGTCGATGCAGTCGTCCGGTCTTACGAGCTCCGCCACGGTGCGGATATCTCCGTGACACTTCGGCGCGGACAGCTCAAGGCAGTTTTTCGGGCAGTTCTGCACGCACACGGAGCAGCCTGCGCAGGCGGCCTTGTTCACGACGGGCTTTTTCCACTCGGACTTTGCCATTCTCACCGCAGGAACTCCGTTTTCATCGAGCACCGCGCCCTGCGCGCAGAGCTTTCCGCAGAGCCCGCAGCGGATGCACTTTTCGGGGTCTATGTAATGCTTCTCTTTCAGATTTCCGGTTATCGCCTTAACGGGGCACGAGCGCGCGCAGAGGGTGCAGCCCCTGCATGCGTCCGTTATGCTGTATGACTTCATCTTCTTACCCCCCGCACACGGGCGACATGAGGAAGACCTCGTCGCCGTCCTTTAATTTCGCGTTTTTGCGGCACTGCCTGCCGTTGACGACGACTATGCAGCCGTCTATGTCCGCGGCGGTTATCTTCGTCGCGGGATTCACCCGCTTCGCCTCCGAGAGGAGGATGGGATACAGTTCCTTTACCGTTTTCGCCTCGGCGGTCAGCTCCCTGAGGCCCGTGTCGAGCCGGAAGAGGCCGAACAGCTTTACCTTTACCATCTCCGCCGCCTCCCTCAGTCTATGATGCCGAGCTTTTTCAGCGTGCGCTTCGTGGGGATGCCGTCGGCCGTCCAGCCGCGGGCACGGTAATAGGTCTTCTTCATCTTGTCGAGCGGTACCTTCGTCTTCGGATCCGACGGATCCTGAGGGATGTCGGTGAGCCTCTTGGGAAGCGTATCGTCCTTCGCGCTGACGCCGAAGCGTGTCGACACGTATCTGTCGAGCGTGTAGCCTCGCTCGCCGCAGCGGATGTATTTTCCGAACGTCATCGGCATGCCGACGGCGTATTTTATCGCCTTGGTATGATGGAATACCGGCAGGTGCAGCGCGATCGCCTGCGGGAACTTATTTATCCCGCGCAGAGCCCATCCGATGAACGGGATGGCCGCGTTCACTATCCGCGTCACGGCACCGTTCGGCCTCGTGATGAGGAAGCCGGGGAAGAACGCGTACGACGTGAACAGGCACTGCCCCGTCGCGGATATCATCTCCATGAGGTCTTGGAACATCATGGTGAAGTCCGCCTTCGCGTGCGTCGTCTGCGGGTTCGTGAAGAGGCCGAGGCCCTCGAGGATGACGAGGTAGCCTCCGTTGAGGTGGCAGCCGCCGCGGTTGCTGACGGCGTAGCCGAGGCCCTGCCCGACCGCGCGGCGCGGCTCGTACGCCGCGAGCTCAAGGCCCTTGGACTGTATGGCGAACTCCTTGCCGCCGTACTTCTCGCTCAGGCGCTTGCTGCCCAGCGCGAGCTCGTCTCCGATGCCGCGTCTGTGCGCGATGTCCTCGAAGAGAGCGCTGATGCCGTCCGTCTCTCCGAATTTCAGTCCGTTGTCCCAAAGGCCCTTCTCGTTGGCCTCCATGGCGTAGGCTATGGTGCTCGCGCAGGAAATGGTGTCCATACCGAGCTCGTCGAGCTCGTTGTTCCATTTCAGTATCTTGTACATGTCGTTGTTGAGTATGCCGCCGCCGAGAAGTCCGAGCGTTTCGAGCTCCGGACCCTTGACCTCCCTGCCCTCGACGTTTACGGTGCGCGCGCACTTAATCGGGCAGGTCAGGCAGCCCTTGTTGACGATATTGCGCTCCTCGGCAAGCGTTTCGCCGTTGACGAGCTCGAAATCGTCGTACGTGCCGTAATTGTAGTTCTTCGTGGAAAGCATGCCGCGCATCTGCATGGAGCTGACGAGGCCCGCCGTGCCCATGCGGGGCAGCTGATTGCCCGTGAGAGGGTGCGAGCGCAGGTATGCGAACCATTTTTCATTCCATTTCGCCATCTTCTCGGGGTCATGGACGGTGAATTCATGATTGCCGGTGACGGCGATGCCCTTGAGGTTCTTCCAGCCGAACACGGCTCCTACGCCGGTACGCCCGGCGGCGCGCTCGCCGCTGATGACGGCGCTGTACAAAACGAGGTTTTCTCCCGCGGGGCCAATGACCATCTGGCCGAATGCGCGCTTTGCGCCCCACTTCTCCTCGAGGATGCCGCCTATCTTATCCTGCGCCTCGGTGACTTTAAGGCCCCAGATACCGTCCTCGTCCGCATCACGGAAGGTGAAGCGGTCGTTTTCGATGACTATCCAAGTGTGTCTGTCACACCTGCCGCGGATGATGAGCGCGTCCATTCCGGCGCGCTTGAGGAAGTATCCGAAGCTGCCGCCGCAGTTGGACGAGGTGATGAAGCCCGTCTGCGGCGAGAGGCACGACATGTTGAGGCGCCCGGAGGAGGGCGCCCCCGTCCCCGTCAGGGGTCCGGTAGTGATGACGATGAGGTTCTCCTCGGAAAAAGGCTGCTCCGTGCCCTTGAAATTATCGCAGAGTATCTTTGCGGCCATTATCTTTCCGCCTATGTATTTGCTGCGGAGTTCATCTGTCCATTCATATTCCTCTGCGGTGCGCGAGGTAAGGTCCAGAAGCATGACTTTGCCCATGTATCCGCCGTATTTCGTTCCCACAGCACATTCCCTCCCGGCCGGCATCGGGAGCTCATGCGGCTCCCGTCCGTGTTCGATAATTTACTATTATAATTATAAGCTTATCAAAATGTAATTTCAATGTGTATATGCAAAATATTCATTAAACGGTTATATTTCTATTGGAAAAACACGCCGTAAAATGGACTTACAGGGAGTTTCCGTCTTGCCTATCCGCGGCGGCACATTCATCTTATACGGTTATCGATTGATAATAATTCAGTATATTATGCTCGCAAAAAGTGTGGCGGACCCCTCACGGCGTGCTTGCGGGAACGGCTCCGGTGTGCTATTCTGTTCCCGTCAGGGAGGTGGCCTGCATGGCTTTTTCTCAGAAAACTCTTGATTTCCTCATGGAAAACCGGATAAACGACAGCAAGCTCTGGTTCAACGAGCACAGGGCAGATTACAACGAGCTCGTGCGCGACCCTATGCGCCGCTTCGTGGAGGCTCTCGTGCCCGTCTTCGGGAGCATAGACCCCATGATAGTCTGCGACCCCGTCCGCTCCGTCTCCCGTATTTTCCGCGACGCGAGATACTCGAAAACGATATTCCGCGAGACGCTGTGGTGCAGCTTTTCGCGGGACAAGCACAATCCCGGCCTTATCCCCGGCTACTTCTTCGAGATAACGCCCGCAGGCTTCTCATACGGCTGCGGCTGCTACAATGCCTGCACGGACTACATGAGCACGATGCGCCGCCTGATCCTCGCGGGCAGTCCCCTCTTCGGCGACGCGCGCGAAGCCCTCGCCGCGTCGGACTTCCTCATGGTAGACACGCGCTACAAGCGCACGCGGCACCCCGACGCGCCCGAATGGCAGCGTGAGTGGCTCGACCAGCGCAGCCCATGCATACTGCGCGAGAGCGGCGACCTCGGCGTTTTGTTCTCCGAGGAGCTGCCCGAAACGCTCGGCGCGGAGTTCCTCGCGGTAAAGCCCTATTACGATTTTCTTCTCTTCGTCTCCCACTCTGTCGAATGAACATGACCATCGGCCGTTTTTTGAAAAAACGGCCGATTTTTTGTTGACAACGTATTTGTGCGATGCTATACTCGACGCAAGAGTTAGTCATAGATAACTCGGTCTTTTCACAGAGGTGTGCAAATGGGTATTCTGGGCTGGATAATAGTCATCACGGCTGTTGCGGGCGTATGCGGCACCGGCCTCGGCGGCCTTGTCGGAGCTCTGTTCAATAGGGATTCGAGCAGGATCGTCAGCCTTCTTCTCAGCTTCGCGGGCGGCGTCATGCTCGCCGTCGTATGCTTTGACCTCATAACCGACGCCCTCGCGCCCGACATCTCCGGCTCTGTGAATCTCGTTATCGTCATCGCCGCCATCATCGCGGGCTTCGCAGTCGTATGGCTCCTCAACCATGCCATCGACAAGGCGACCAACCACGAGGTAAAGCACATCGACCCTGACCATCCCCGCACGGCGGATGACCTCGACGAGCTCATCCACTCCGACCATCTCGAGGAGCACCGCAAGCTCGGCAACTCCTATCAGCTCTTCATCGGCGGCATCGTCATGGCCTGCGCCATAGCCCTGCACAACCTGCCCGAGGGCATGGTCATAGGCGCGGCGTACGCCGGGACCGACGGTACCGTCTTCGCTGCCGGCGGCGCTCTCGCCATCGCCGTCATAATCGGACTGCACAATATTCCCGAGGGCATGGCCATCTCCGTGCCTCTCATATCCGGAGGCATGAAAAAAGGCCGTGCCATCCTTGTCACAGCCCTCTCCGGCGCGCCGACCATCATCGGCGCGATAATAGGTTATTTCGTCGGCGCGGCGAGCCAGCTCGGTCTTTCGATCTCGCTCGGCTTTGCCTCCGGCGCGATGCTCTACGTCGTTTTCGGCGAGCTGCTGCCCGAGTCCATACTCATGTGGCGCTCGAAGCTGCCCGCGCTCGCCGTGCTCGTCGGCATCCTCGTCGGCATCGTGATAATCTTTATATAGATTTCAGGATGCCGCTGCTGCCGAGCCTGTCGGCTCCGGCGGCGAGGAACGCCTCACCCTGCTCGCGCGTCCTTATCCCGCCCGCCGCCTTGACCTTCACGGTCGCGGGCGAGTTCTCGCGCAGCAGGCGCACATCCTCCACAGTCGCTCCACCGGATGAGAATCCCGTCGAAGTTTTCACGTAATCCGCGCCACTTTCCGCTACGCAGCGGCAGGCGGCGCGGTTTTCTTCGTCTGTCAGCAGACAGCACTCGATGATGACCTTGAGTATCTTTCCGGGGCACGCGGCACGCACCGCGGCTATCTCTGCCGTCACGCGGTCAAGTCTGCCCGCCTTGAGGTCAGCGACGTTGACCACCATGCCTATCTCGTCCGCGCCGTTGGCGACGGCGTCGGCCGCCCCCGCCGCCTTGACGGCCGCCGTCGAATATCCGTTCGGGAAGCCGATGACGGTACACACGGCGACGCTGCCCGCG
>JAZQQE010000027.1:0-27996 GCA_045628845.1 Oscillospiraceae bacterium | reverse complement strand
CTCTTCCCTCGTCGCCCAGCTCGTGCAGAAGCGCACCGTCGTGTGCTCCGCGTCGGGCTTGCCCCAGACGGAGAAGGAGTAATTCTCCTTTAGGCGGTCGAGCAGCTCGTCGGGCAGGGTCGGGAACTGCTGATTCGTCGGCGAATCGTAGCGGAGCGGGAAGCCCGCACGCTCGAACGCGGCGCGCAGCTTCATCGCGAGCCTTACGGCGTGCTCGGAGACCTTGAAATAGAGCCCGTCGGTCATCAGAGTGTCGAACTGGATGCCGAGCAGGCGGCCCTTTGCGAGCATTCCGCCGTGGCGCTTGATGAAATAGCGGAAGTCTTTTTTCAGCTCGTCGTTGGTTATCACCACGGCCTCACCGAACAGCGCTCCGACCTTCGTGCCGCCGATGTAGAAGACGTCGGTCAGCTCCGCGAAATCCGCGAGCGTGACGTCCGCCCCGTCGGCGAGCAGTCCGTAGCCCATACGCGCACCGTCGACGAACAGATAGAGTCCGTACTTGCGGCAGGTCTCGGAGATGCTCCTGAGTTCGGCAAGGGAGTATATGGTTCCGTTTTCCGTCGGATGGGAGATGTAGACGAGCCCCGGCTGGACCATGTGCTCAAAGGATGCGTCGGACCTGTGGGCCTCGACGTACTCCGCTATCTGCTCGGCTCTTATCTTTCCGTCATCGGACGGGACGGTCAGCACCTTGTGTCCGGTCGCCTCAACGGCGCCGGTCTCGTGGGCGTTGATGTGGCCCGTGACGGCGCAGAGCGGGCCCTGATGCGGGCGGAGCGCCGCGGATATCACGGTCGCGTTCGTCTGCGTGCCGCCGACGAGGAAATGCACGGCAGCGTCCGGCGCTTTGCAAAGAGCCTTTATCTTATCGGCCGCTGCGGCACAGTATTCATCCTCGCTGTACCCCTTCGTCTGCACGAGGTTCGTCTCGGCAAGGCGCGCGATTATCTCCGGGCAGGCGCCCTCGGTATAGTCACATTCAAAATGGATCATTATTTACTCCCCTCCCGTCCGCTCTGCGCGGGCGGGTTTTTCATTTCAGAATACGAGGACGGGCTTGATGACGCTTCCGTTGTGGGACGCCTCAAAGGCCTCCTCGATGTCCTCAAACTTATAGTACTTCGCCATCTTGCCGACGGGCAGGCGGCCTTCCTTGTAGTACTTGACGAGCTCGGGGATGAACACCTTCGGGTTGGAGCCGCCCTCGACGATGCCGGCGAGGGTGACGCTCGGGCTCATTATCTGGTTCTCGATGAGAACGGGCATGGTCTTGTCGCCCATGACGGAGACGATGACCGCAAGGCCTTCGCGCCTCATGGAATCGAGCATCTGCAGGCCGAGCGCGGGAACGCCGGAGGCCTCGAGCGCGAAGTGAGCGCCCTGACCGCCGCACAGACGCTTTATCTCGGCGGGAACGTCGGCACATTCCTTGCCGTTGATAACGTCGGTCGCGCCGCATTCGAGAGCGAGCTCGAGGCGGGACGGGACTATGTCGACACCGATTATGGTCGAGCAGCCGGCTATCTTCGCTGCCATGATGGCGGCGATGCCGACGGCGCCGCAGCCGAACACGACGAAGGTCGTGCCGGGTCTCGGAGCCATGCGGTTGAGCACCGCGCCCGCACCGGTCTGCACGCCGCAGCCGAGGGAGCACAGAGCCTTGAGGTCCTCGATGTCAACGTCCACCTTGACGGCGCTCGAAGCGTCGCACACGGCGTACGTTCCGAAGGAGCCCTGACCGAACAGAGAGCCTATCTCCGTTCCGTCCGCGCCGGTTACGCGGGTCGTGCCGTCCTTGTACTTGCCGTGGAAGAACAGATGGAAGCTGTCCTCGCAGGCGTAGGGATGGCCGATGCGGCAGAATTCGCATTCGCCGCAGTACGGGAAGCTGATGATGACCTTGTCGCCCGGAGCGAATTCGGAAACGCCTTCGCCCACGGATTCGACTACGCCGACGCCCTCGTGGCCGAGGACCATCGGAAGGGTCGCGGGAATGAACAGGTCGCGCGCGGAGGAGTCGGTATGGCAGACTCCGCTCGCTACCATCTTGACGAGTATCTCACCCATCTTGGGGGACGCGAGCTCTACCTCTTCAATGGCGAGAGCGCCCTTTTCACGGCAGACAGCAGCTTTGATTTTCATGGTACACGCTCCTATATCAATATATTTTTTACAGCTCGTCTATGTCCACGATACGGTATCCCGTAGCGTTGACCAGCGTCGTGTTCCCGAGCTTCGACACAGCCTTTTTATTGACCGGCGAGCCGGAAAGATGCTTGTGACCGAAAAAGTGCAGGTTCGGCTCGTACAGCTTGTCGAGTCCGAGGAAGGCCTCGAAGCCGCGGTGGAAGGTGTCCTCCCCGTCCCCCATGCCGAGGGGCGCGGCGTGCGACACGAATATGTCGATGCCGTGCTTCTTCTTTATCTCCGCCTCGAAACGCTTGGCGCGGCGCGCCATCTCCTGCTCGGTGAACTGGAACGGGTCCGGCGATATCCCGAGGCAGCCGCCAAGCCCTCCTATGCGGATGCCGCGGTAGCTCACGACGCGTCCGTCGATGTCCATGCAGCCCTCTGGCGGGCGGCGCAGATAGTCGGTGTCGTGGTTGCCGTGCACATAAAAGAGAGGCGCAGGTATCATTGAGACGATGAAGGAGAGATACGAGGCTTTCAGGTCTCCGCAGGAAATGATGAGGTCTATCCCGGAAAAAACCGCCGGATCGAAATGATCCCATATGAACTTGCTCTCAACGTCCGATACGGCAAGAATGCGCAACCGGGACCACTCCTTTCCTCCGTATACTTTTTCTTAACTTATGATTATACTACTCTCCGTCCGTCCCCGCAACTTCATTTTTCGATTTTTGCCGCTCCGCGCGGCGAGATTGACGGAGGGGCCCGGGGGTGCTATAATCAATATCCGATATCCTGCCGGCGTGGTGGAACTGGTAGACACCCGGGACTTAAAATCCCGTATCCGCAAGGATGTACGGGTTCGATCCCCGTCGCCGGCACCAGGAAAAAGAGCCCGACGACCGTCGTGTTCTTTTTCCTGGTGGCACGCCCAGGGCGTGCATGATCGAAATCGCGAGAGGGGCATACCCTCCCCTCTCGCCCTCACCCCATGCAGTTCCGCAGACGCATGCCATGTTTTCTCCGCCGCTCTTGCAAAAAGGGAGAAACGGGTTATAATGGTACGCGCTGAAACTTACAAGGAGATGCCCCATGCGTAAGACCCGATCCAAAAACGCCAATCCTTTGTGGACAAAGGATTTCACGATAATCACTCTCGGCAGCGTCGTGTCGATGTTCGGAAACTCGATGTCCGGCTTCGCGCTGAGCCTGATGGTACTCGACTACACGAATTCCGCGTTCCTGTACGCCGTATACGTCGCCATCTTCACGCTGCCGCAGATAGTCATGCCCATTTTCTCCGGCGCGATACTCGACCGTTTCTCCCGCAAGAAGACGATATACACCCTTGACTTCATTTCCGCAGGGCTTTATGCCGTCGTCGCGCTGCTGCTGAGCCGCGGGTGGTTCAATTTCGCCGTGTTCGCCTGCTACTGCTTCATCCTCGGCTGCATCAACAGCATCTACATGGTCGCCTACCAGAGCTTTTATCCCCTGCTCATCTCCGAGGGCAACTACTCCAAGGCCTACTCCATTTCGAGCGTCCTCGAAACGCTCTCCGCCGTCATGGTCCCCGTCTCGACGTACTTTTACAACGCCGTCGGCATAGCTCCGCTGCTCGGGATAAACGCCGTCTGCTTCTTCATCGCCGCCGTCATGGAGACCCGTATCGGCGCGGAGGAAAAATACATCGAGACACAGAAGGAAAACCTCGACACCTCGCAGCCCTCCGGCAGACAGCTCCTGCGCGATATCAAGGAGGGCTTCACCTATCTGATAGGCGAGCGGGGACTGCTCGCAGTCGCGATCTACTTCACGTTCTCGTCGCTCTCGGGCGGCGCCTCCTCCGTAATAACGCTCCCCTTCTTCAAGGGGAATTTCGAAAACGGCGAGTACATCTATATGCTCGTCTGGGGCATGGCGATAGTCGGGCGTGCGCTCGGCGGCGCGATACATTACAGGCTGAAGCTCCCCGTCAAGGCAAAGTACGCTATCGCTCTTTCGGTTTACATAATTATATCGCTGCTTGAAGGCTTCTATCTCTATCTGCCGATACCCGCGATGATGGTCATGTGCCTTCTGACGGGACTCGGCGGCGTGACGAGCTATACGATACGCATCTCCGCGACGCAGAGCTACGTCCCCGACGAGAAGAAGGGGCGCTTCAACGGAGCGTTCAACATGCTGAACACGACCGGCAGCTTCGCAGGAGAGCTTCTTGCTGGCGCTCTTACGGCGGTACTCCCCGTGCGCGGGGTGCTGACGGCCTTCATGCTCGTCAATGCCGCGGCGGCAGTCGCCGTCATCGGCGGCAACAAAAAATCCGTCTCCGCGATATACAACCGTCAGCAGTAAGCTTGGTACGACAAGGCCCGCAGGGAAATTCCTGCGGGCCTTCGTTTTTTATTTTTCCGCGAGCTCGCGGCCGAGCAGATAGCCGAACGTGAGGCCCGTGCCGTGGGAGTTGCCGGGCAGCAGCATCGGATAATCCACACCGTAGCGCCCTCCGGCGGTGTTCCCTATGGCGTAGAGGCCGGGAACGGGTCTTCTGTCCGCGCCGAGCGCGCGCATGTGCGTATCGACCTTGACTCCGCCGACGACGGCGAGCAGGGCCGGGCCGAACTTTCTCGCTATGTACGGGGGCTTGTCGATCGGGATGAGCAGCTCGCGGCGCTTGCCGAAGTCCTCGTCGCGGCCGGCAGCACACATCTCATTGTATCTGCGGAACGTCTCGGCGAAGGTCACGGGGTCGACCCCCATCTTTTCGGCGAGCTCCTCGGGCGTGTCCGCCATGACCGTGTTGCCGCTCTCGAGCCCCCATTTGAGCTTTGCTTCCTCGTTTCCGAGCTGGAACTCCGTGCTTCTGCCGATGGCGTAGTCGTTGCCCCAGAAGAGGCCGCCGCCGTACGGCAGGGTCACGGGCACCTTCTCGCGCCAGTCGGAATCGAATATGCTCCAGCAGAACTTCGCGCCCTGCTTTATTATGCCGAGGCTTCGCGCCTGAAGATAGTTGTCCTCGTTCATGTATCGCTCGCCCTGCGGATTGACGAAGAGGAAGCAGTAGCTTGCGTGGCGCAGGGCCTGCGGGTGGAGCATCGGCGGGAACGGGCCGTCCTCGAATTCCGCGCCCGCCCACAGTGCGGCGCGGTGCCCGTCTCCGAGGTTGCCGCCCTTGGGCCAGTAGAGCTTTTCGGCGACCTTGTTCGCTATCGGGCAGAGGTCCTCGCACATCTCCTCGTTGCCGTCAATGCCTCCCGTGGCGAGGACTACGCCGCGGCTCGCCGTGACGGCGATGAGCGTCCCGTCCTCCCGGCGGGCTACGGCGCCGGTCACCCTCCCGTCCTCCTTGACGAGGCGTATCATCGGAGTTTTGAACATGAATTCAACCCCAAGGCGGCGCGACTCGATGAGCATACATTCGAGCACGTCGTTCATGCCGCCGAATTTACCCTGCTTCGAGATCGGGCCGTTATAGAATATGTGCGAGCCCATTATCTCGCGGTAGGTCTCGCCCTTGTAGAGGCAGCCCTGAAGCTCCGGGCAGATGCCGAATTCGGGGCGCGTCATCAGAGCGAGCAGCCAGTCCATCGCCTCGCCGCTCCGCGTCGCGAAGAGCCGAACGATGCGCTCGTCACAGCGGTTGCCGCAGCGCTTTATCCACTCCCTCGCGACCTCATCCGGGTCGTTGAAGTAGCCGCGCTCTGCCATGAGAGACGAATTGACGACGCCTATGTTGAAGCCGCGCGCGCCGTAGCTGCCCGACTTTTCGAGCACGGTGACCTTCGCTCCGCTCTCCGCGGCGCTGAGGGCACAGCTCATTCCGGCGATGCCCGCGCCTATGACGAGCACCTCGGTATCATACGTTTCCTTTATGTCTTCCTTCGCTATCGGGGCGGGCTCCTGCGCCCAGCTTCCCCAGCGCGGATGCTTTCCCTCCATCGTTTTTCCTCCCGCACGGCAGCCTGATGGCTGTTTTTTCTATATTATCTCATATTTTACCCCGCACGGCAACCGGATAATATACGTTTGCGGCGCGCACATAAAAAGAGCAGATGCCTGACTGCATCTGCTCTTTTTTATCTCTGATAATCTCTGTATCAGCTCTCGACGGCGCGGGAGGCGTACTCCTTCGCTCCGAGCTCGTCAAAGACGAGGTCCGTCTCGAAATACTCCTTGTCGCGGTACACCGTCAGGTGCACGGTGTCTCCGGCGTGATAGGCGGCCTTTGCGATGATGAGGTCCGTCTGATTGTAGATCTCGACGTCGCCGAGCTTCGTTATGATATCGCCGAGCTGCAGGCCCGCGGCGGCGGCGCAGCTGTCCTCGTCCACGGCGACTATCTGCGCGCCCGCGACGGCGCCCGTCTTCTGGCCCGTGCCGTACCCGTAGCCGAAGCCGTAGCCGTAGCCGCTGGTATTGGCAGTCGTGACGGTGATGCCGAAATAGGGCTTGCCGCGCACGAAGCCGTACGTCACGATATCGTTGGCTATCTTCATCGCATCGTCGATGGGGATGGCGAAGCCGAGTCCCTCGATGCCGGTATCCGCGTATTTCGCGGAGGCTATGCCGATTATCTCGCCGTAGGCGTTGATGACCGGGCCGCCGCTGTTGCCGTTGTTTATGGCTACGTTGGTCTGGAACATATTGATCGAAATACCGCTCTCGGTGCTCATCTCACGGTCGAGCGCGCTGACGATGCCGTTGGTGAACGTGTAGGTCAGCTCGCCGAGCGGGTTGCCGATGGCGTACACGGTCTCTCCTACCCTCGTGCCGTCGATGGAGCCTATCGTCACGGGAGAGAGGCCCGTCTTGTCGATTTTCAGCAGGGCGACGTCGTTGTCCTCATCGTATCCGACGATGACGGCCTCATACTCGCTGCCGTCGTAGGTCACGACCTGAAGAGGATAGTTGCGTTCGTTGGAGTCCTTGACGACGTGGTAGTTCGTGAGGATGTATCCGTCCTCGGTAATGATGAAGCCGGAGCCGGAGATGGGAGTCGAGACGACCTGACCCCAGATATTCGTCGAGGTCACGGGAGTCACGACGCCGACGCAGGAGTTGACGACGCTCTCATACACCTGCGGTGCGGCGAGCATATCGCCGTCGGCGGCGGTGTTCACGGTGAGCGGTCTGCCGATGGGGGCGGGAGTCGCCGCGGGCTGTGCCGGCGTGTCGGGCACGGCGGGAAGTCCGGCATCGGTGCCGGGAGTCACGGTCGGCGCAGGGGACGCGGGAGCCGCTGCCGCAAGCTCGGGGATCCCGTTGTCCTTCAGGTCCTTGGCGAGGATGCCGATGCCCGCGCCCGCTATGCCGCAGACGATCACGCAGACGAGGCATATCGCGATAATCTTCGCGGCTCTGCCTTTCTTTTTCTTCGGCGGAGTCGGGGGCTCGGGCGCAGGGGGCGCGTAATAATAGTTGTACGCTCCGTCGGGCGCGGCGGGCGCGCCGCTGCCGTAAGCGCCGTTGCCATTATTGTAAGAGTAATCCTGATTTTCGTTCATGTTCATCACTCCGTACGGTTTTTTGCTTTTTTACTGTGTCAGCATAACGCACTATTATGTCCGCAAAGTGAACTGTTTTATTCCTTTATTTTAATTTTTACGCTTCAGCGAGCCCGCGCGCCATCAGGACGCCCATCGCGGACGCCATCATGAGTCCGTGCGTCCAGCCGCTCGCGTCGCCGAGGCAGAAGAGGCCGCTGACGCTCGTTCTGAGGTCCGGCGTCATTTTGACCTTATTGCTGTAAAACTTGACCTCGGGCGAATAGAGCAGGGTCTCGTTGCCCGCGAAGCCCGGGACGACGCAGTCCATCGCCTTCATGAAGTTGATGATGTTCGTCATAGTCCTGTACGGCATGGCGGAGGTGATGTCTCCCGCGACGGCGTCGGGCAGGGTCGGGCGCACGTTCGACGCGCTGAGCTCTTTCGCCCAGGTGCGCTTGCCGTCGAGTATATCGCCGAAGCGCTGGACGAGGATGTGGCCCGCGCCGAGCATATTCGTCAGCTCGCCGACGCGCTGAGCGTAGGCTATGGGCTGATTGAACGGCTCGGAGAAGTTGTGCGAGCAAAGTATGGCGACGTTCGTGTTCTCACTTTTGAGCGACTTGTACGAATGGCCGTTGACGACGGACAGACCTCCGTCGTAGTTTTCCTGACTTACGAAGCCGCCTGGGTTCTGGCAGAAGGTGCGGACCTTGTTTTTGAAGGGTCGCGGATAGCCTATGAGCTTGGATTCATAGAGCACTCTGTTGACGTCCTCCATTATCTCCGTGCGGCACTCGACGCGCACGCCGATATCGACCGTGCCCGGCTTGTGGTGGATGTCGTGCTTGGCGCACTGGCTTTCGAGCCACTCCGCGCCTCCGCGCCCCGCGGCGACGACCGTGTGCGCCGCGCGGAGCTCCTCCGTGCCGCCCGCTCCGGAGAGCAGAGCTCCGAGGCAGACTCCGTTTTCGATGATAAGATCCGTGCAGCGGCAGCCGAAGAGCATCTCGACGCCGTTATCCGCAAGGTATTTTTCTATATTGCCGTAGAGCTCCTGCGCGCACTCCGTTCCGAGGTGGCGTATAGGGCAGTCCACGAGCTTCAGTCCCGCCTGAATGGCGCGGCGGCGGATATTCTTTATCTCCTCGTCGTTGCCGCGGCCCTCGACGTGCTCGTCGGCGCCGAAGGAGAGGTATATGGAGTCGGTATAGTCGATGAGCTCCTGCGCCTTGTCGCTCCCGATGAGCTCCGGCAGGTCGCCTCCGACCTCGCATGAGAGGGACAGCTTCCCATCCGAAAAAGCTCCGGCGCCGGAAAAGCCGCTCGTAATATGGCAGTACGGCTTGCAGCCGACGCACTGCTTCGTCTGCTCCTTGGGGCAGCGGCGCTCCTCCATGGGTCTGCCCTGCTCGACGAGCACTATCTTCTTCCGGCAGCCGAGCCTAATGAGCTCGATGGCCGTGAAAATGCCGGCAGGTCCCGCTCCGATGATCGCTATATCCGTGGTCATGCTTCTTCCTCCGTTCCGAAAGGATATTCACCGAATGTATATTTTAACCATACCGTGCAGTCTTGTCAACCGAGAGGCGGATTTCGGGCCGTTCCGACGCACGGAAGTATTTACAATAAATTAAAGAATTAGCCCCCCGGCGCTATGGACAACGATAATTAAGCGTGTTACGATTTATAATGAAAGCGTCTGCGGTGCGGACGCGACTTCTATCGGAACGGTGATCTTCATGCTCGAACTTAAAAACATCGTAAAAGACTATCAGGTCGGCGACTCGCTCGTCAACGCGCTCAAGGGCGTCTCGCTCGCATTCCGCGACAGCGAATTTGTGTCCATTCTCGGTCCGTCCGGCTGCGGCAAAACGACTCTGCTGAACATCATCGGCGGACTCGACCGCTACACCTCCGGCGACCTTATGATAAACGGGCGTTCCACCAAGGAATTTGCCGACAAGGACTGGGATACCTACCGCAACCACTCGATAGGCTTCGTCTTCCAGAGCTACAACCTGATCCCGCATCAGAGCGTGCTCGCGAACGTCGAGCTCGCGCTGACGCTCTCGGGCGTGGCGAAGGATGAGCGCCGCAGGCGCGCTGTCGAGGCTCTCGAGAAGGTCGGCCTTGCCGAACAGCTCAAAAAGCGTCCGAATCAGCTCTCCGGCGGTCAGATGCAGCGTGTCGCGATAGCGCGCGCACTCGTCAACGACCCGGATATCCTGCTTGCCGATGAGCCCACCGGCGCTCTCGACTCGGACACGAGCGTCCAGATAATGGACCTGCTGCGCGAGATATCCAAAGACAAGCTGATAATCATGGTCACGCACAACGCCGAGCTCGCCGAGGAATACTCCACGCGCATCGTGCGCCTGCTCGACGGCAATATCGTCGGCGACACCGACCCCTACGCCGTCACGGAAGCGCCCGCGACGCGCGAGGCCGGCAAGGGAAAGACCTCCATGTCCTTCTTCACGGCGCTCTCGCTCTCCTTCAATAACCTGCTCACCAAGAAGGGGCGCACCTTCATGACGGCATTCGCCGGAAGCATAGGCATCATCGGCATCGCGCTCATACTTGCCATGTCGACCGGCGTCCAGCGCTATATCAACGACGTCCAGGAGGATACTCTTTCCTCCTACCCGATAGTCCTCGAAGCCGAGCAGAACGACCTCGGCTCCATGCTCTCTGCATTCAGCGAGATCGCCCGCACCTCGCACGACCATGAGCGCGACGCCATATACAGCAACTCGCAGCTGTATTCCATGTTCAACGCCGTTTTCACCTCCGAGCCCACGGTCAACAATCTCTCCGGCTTCAAGGAATACCTTGACGGCAGTATAGACGATCCCGAAAACGAGGACGGCATCGGCTCGCGCATTTCCGACGTCCACTATCGGTACGACGTCACTGTCAACAGTTACGTCCTCGGCACGGAGGGCAAATACCACCCCTGCGAGCTCGACCTCTTCTCCGGAAGCTCGCAGGACACCGGAAGTGCGGCATTCTCCTTCGGCAGCATGGCAGACAGCATGGGCTCCTACGATCAGTGGCAGGAGCTTATGCCCGGCAGGAACGGCGAGCCTGTCTCCCCCGTCATCACTTCGCAGTATGAGCTGGTATACGGACGCTGGCCGAGCGAGGCGAGCGACGTCGTGCTCATCGTCGACTCGAACAACGAGATAACCGACCTCACCTACTACGCTCTCGGTCTCATCCCGGAGGATAACATCACCCGCGTCTTCGCCGCCGCTATGAACGGAGAAGAGTCGGAATCCGAGAGCCCGGTCATGAGCTATGAGGACATCTGCAGTATTTCCTTCAAGCTGCTCCTCAATTCCGACTACTACGCCGACAAGAACGGCACGGGCGTCTGGGAATACATCGGCGATGACGAATCCATGCTCGAGCTTGCCATCAAGAACGGGCTCGACCTCAACATCGTCGGCATAATCCGCCCCGCGGAGGACGCCACCTCCGCAAGCCTCAGCGCTTCCTTCGGCTATACCGCCGCCCTCACCCGCTACATCATCGAGACCACGAACGCGAGCGGAGTCGTCCTCGCTCAGACCGACCCCGCCAACTCCAATCTCGACGTGCTGACGGGCCTCCCGTTCGTCATTACCGAGGATATCGACCCGACCGATGAATACAAGGCCGGCGCCATCCGCGAATATTTCGATTCTCTCACCGACGAGGGCAAGAGCGAGATGCTCGTCTCCGTCTATTCCATTCCCGACGACGCCGCCATCGACGCCGCGGTAGAGGGCTACATGGCGCAGATCGCCTCGCGTGACGACATGGTCGCCCTCGTCTCCTCCTCCTACGGGATGGACCCCGAGGCCGCCAAGTCCTACCTCTCCGCCTACACCGACGAGGAGCTCACCGACCTCATACGCCGCGAGATACGTGACATGATGGTCGAGGAAAGCTCCGCCGCCGCTGCCGCCCGCGTCGAGGAGATCAAGAGCGCTCCCTCCGACGAGGAGCTTGCGATGATAACCGCCGGCATCGCCGCGCGTATGCCCGACAAGGACACCCGACGCGGTTATCTCGCCGCGAAATGGACCGAGGCGACCGACATGGCTCCCGCGGCCGTTATGGCATACCTCATGGGGCTCTCCGACGCGGATCTTGACGCCGCCGTGTACTCCGCGGCCGCGGAAGATGCCGCCGAGCTGTACGCCTCCATGGCCTCCGGAAACGATGAGACCGCCTTCGCGAAGGCAGCCGCCGTCTTGGACGAGCTCATAGACGGCTGCGATACGGAAAAGCTCGCCGTCTACTATGACAGGTTCATGCCCGCCACCGTCTCCGGAAGCACGTACCGCGACAATCTGAAAACGCTCGGCGTGCTCGACCTCGCCGCTCCCTCCTCCATCAGCATCTACGCCGACACCTTCGAGGACAAGGATGCGATTTCCGAATACATCTCGACCTACAACGACACCGTCGAAAACGAAGACGACCGCATCTCCTACACGGACTACGTCGCGCTCCTCATGAGCGGCATCACGACCATCATAGACGCCATCTCCTACGGCCTTATCATCTTCGTGAGCGTGTCGCTCGTCGTCTCCTCGATAATGATAGGCATCATCACCTACGTCTCCGTCCTCGAAAGGACGAAGGAGATCGGTATCCTCCGCTCCGTCGGCGCGTCCAAGCGTGATATCTCCCGCGTCTTCAACGCAGAGACTCTGCTCATCGGCTTCACCTCCGGCATGATAGGCATCATACTGTCGCTGCTGCTGTGCATACCGATAAACCTTATAGTCCACGCGCTCGCGGGCATAGACGACATCAACGCCTTCCTGCCCGGCTCGGCCTGCGTGGTGCTCGTGCTGATAAGCATGGGACTTACGCTTCTCGCGGGACTCATACCCTCCGGCGTCGCCGCGAGGAAGGACCCCGTCGAGGCTCTCAGGAGCGAATGACACTCAACACAAAAGAAACGGCTGCGGGTGTTTCCGCAGCCGTTTTTTTATTCTTTCTTTTTCCGTTTTTCCGCGAGATTCATTACGCATATCGCGCCGATGACGAGCACCATTCCCGCTATCTGTATCCCGCCCGGTATCTCTCCGTACGCGATGCCGACGACAGCCGCGACGACGGGCTCTGCCGTCGCCATGACGGACGCGCGCCCCGGCTCGACCTTGTCGAGCCCCGCGGTGTAGAGTATGTACGGGAGGATGCAGCAGAGTATCGAGATGCCGAGGGCGCCGAAAATACCCTGCGTCGAGAAGACTCCCGACCAGTCGCCCCGGAAGAGGAACGGGATGACCGCCGCCGAGCCGAAAATGAAGCTGTATACCGTCACGGTCTGCGAGGGGTAATGCTTCGTCGCCGCCTTGCCGAAGATGCTGTAAAGCGCGTAGCCGAAGCCGGAGCCGAGGCCGAACAGTATCGCCTTCGTGGGAAGGTGTACGGAGCTTCCGACTACGCCCGTGACGAGCAGGCAGCCGCAGAACGTCAGCACGAGGGCGACTATCTTCACAGGCGTCAGCTTCTCACGGAAGAATATGGCCGACATTATCATCACGAAGACGGGCGCCGTGTAAAGGAGTACCGCGGCTATCCCGAGACCGCCCTCGCCTATCGTATTGATGGCGTTGAAGTAGCACCAGTTGAAAAACACGAGGCTCAATATGCCCGTTCCGACGAAGTACCACACATCGCGCAGACGGATGCGGAACTTGCCTCTGTCGGTCACGAGGAGAAACGCGGAATACAGGGCCGCGGCGAGGATGACGCGCGCGGCGACGGCCTGCATGGAGTCGAGTCCCGCGGCGGTCAGCAGCTTGAGGAATATGCCTATGCAGCCCCACAGCACCGCCGCCGCGATTATGGATATATATGATCTGGTCATTACTCGTCGAGCTTGAGCACCGCCATGAAGGCCTCCGTCGGGACGGACACCGTACCAAGCGAGCGCATCTTCTTCTTGCCTTCCTTCTGCTTGTCAAGCAGCTTTTTCTTTCGCGTGATGTCGCCGCCGTAGCACTTGGCAAGGACATCCTTGCGCAGGGCCTTGATGGTCTCGCGCGCGATTATCTTGCCGCCTATCGCCGCCTGCACGGGCACCTCGAACATCTGACGGGGGATGTTGTCCTTCAGCTTCTCGGTTATCCTGCGGGCGCGCTCATACGCCTTTTCCCTGTGTACGATGAACGAAAGAGCGTCCACCATGTCGCCGTTGAGCAGTACGTCGAGCTTGACGAGCTCGCTCTTCCGGTATTCCTCGAATTCGTAGTCGAGCGAGGCGTAGCCGCGGGTACGGGATTTGAGCGCATCGAAAAAGTCATAGATTATCTCGTTGAGCGGGAGGCTGTAATGGAGCTCCACGCGGTCGGCGTCGAGATACACCATGTCCTTGTATTCACCGCGGCGCTCCTGACACAGCTCCATGATGTTGCCCACGTACTCCGTCGGGAGCATTATCGAGCCCTTCACGAACGGCTCCGCCGCCCACTCTATCGTCGAGGGGTCGGGATATTTGAGCGGGTTGTCTATCATCAGCACCTCTCCGTTGGTGAGATGCACCTCGTAGATGACGCTCGGCGCGGTCGTGATGAGGTCGAGATTGAACTCACGTTCGAGACGCTCGAAGATGACCTCCATGTGCAGCATCCCGAGGAAGCCGCAGCGGAAGCCGAAGCCGAGCGCGGCGGAGGTCTCGGGCTCGAAGGTGAGCGAGGCGTCGTTGAGCTTCAGCTTTTCGAGAGCCTCGCGCAGGTCCGGATAGCGCGCTCCGTCTGCCGGATAAATGCCGGAGAACACCATGGGGAGCACGGGTCTGTATCCGGGGAGAGGCTCCTCCGCAGGAATCTCCGCGCCCGTCACCGTATCTCCGACGCGGGTATCCGCGACGTTTTTGATGCTCGCGGTGAGATAACCGACGTCGCCTGCATACAGCACGTCGCACGGCTCGAGGCCGAGCGGGCGCATATGCCCGACGTCGACGACGCGGTACTCGGCGCCCGACGCCATCATTCTCACGTCCATGTCGCGGCGAAGCTCGCCCTCGACTACGCGGAGGTAAACGATGACGCCGCGGAAGTTGTCGTACTGGCTGTCGAATATGAGCGCACGCAGGGGCGCTGCCGTGTCGCCCTTCGGCGCGGGCACGTTCGTCACTATGTCTTCAAGCACGGCGTCGATGTTGATGCCGAGCTTGGCAGATATCTCGGGGGCGTCCTCCGCGGGGATGCCGATGATGTCCTCTATCTCCTTTTTGACCTTCGCGGGGTCCGCCCCGGGGAGGTCGATCTTGTTTATGACGGGCAATATCTCGAGGTTGTGATCGAGCGCGAGGTACGTGTTGGCGAGCGTCTGCGCCTCTATGCCCTGACGCGCGTCGACGACGAGCACCGCGCCCTCGCACGCGGCAAGAGAGCGCGAGACCTCGTAGTTGAAGTCAACGTGGCCCGGAGTGTCGATGAGGTTGAGATGGTACGTCTCACCGTCCTGCGCGGGGTATTCGAGGCTGACGGCGCGGGCCTTTATCGTTATGCCGCGCTCACGCTCGAGGTCCATGTTGTCAAGGAGCTGGTTTTCCATGTCGCGCGGGGCGACGGCGTTGCATTTTTCGAGCAGTCTGTCGGCAAGGGTGGACTTGCCGTGGTCTATGTGCGCAACGATGGAGAAATTACGAATTTTGTCTTGCATATCTCATACTCCCGTATCGGCAGGATTTTTAAGTCCGAGCAGTCTCGATTCCGCGGTCTCCGTCAGAGCGGCGCAGTCGAGCTTCACTCTGCCGCATTTTGCCACGCGGCAGCGGAGCGCGGCCTCGTCAAGTGCAGCGGCGGCGGCGCATAGAGGAAGCGCCTCATCCTCCGCGACGACGCAGCCGGGGTCCTCCCCTATTATGCGCGAGAGACGGTAAACCGTCACGCTGACGGCGTCCGCCGCCGTCCGGCACAGGGCCTCGTCCCCGTTCTCATCGAGCCCGACGAAGAGCTCCGTCACTCCGGCGCAGCACATGGCGGCAGGCGAGCCCTCGCCGCCCGGGATGCGTGCGGCGTTCTTCTCCTCCGTCCTGCCGAGCAGGAAATCCGCGGATACGCCGTAATAGTCGCAGGCCCTCGTCAGAAATTCGAGGCCCGGCTCACGCAGGCCGTTTTCATAGTGCGACAGCAGGGCCTGGGATATATTCAGGTCCGCCGCCGCGGCGCGCTGATTGACTCCCTTTTCACGCCTCAGCCGCGAAAGAACGGCTGGAAAGCCCTTTTTCATCGTCCGGACTCCTTCCATGATAACTCTTTGTATACTATACCAAACGGCGATATGTTTGTAAATGATAAATAGGGCCGCCGCGGGGCAAAATTTCCCTGCGGAATCCGTGTTATTTGGCTTTGTGACCTTGCAAATGACGGTACGTTTGAGCTATAATGGCCGTATATGCATATTGGAGCAGTACGCACACGCGGCGCACCGCTCATAATAACTTTACGAAAGAAGATGCAACAACATGGAAGAATTCAAGGTCACCGTTGAAGGCAGCGGCAAGCACGTCCACGTCACGCGCGAAACGCTCGATATCCTTTTCGGCAAGGGCTATGAGCTCACCCCGAAGAAGATGCTCTCCCAGCCCGGTCAGTATGCCTCCGAGGAGCGCATCGAGGTCGTCGGTCCCAAGGGCGGCTTCAAGAACGTCACCATCATCGGGCCCTGCCGCAAGGAGGACCAGGTCGAGGTCTCCTTCACCGATATGCGTACCCTCGGCGTCGATGCTCCCATCCGCATGAGCGGCGATCTCGCCGGCACCCCGGGCGTCACCCTCATCGGCCCCAAGGGCTCCGTCGACATCAAGCAGGGCGTAATCGTCGCCCAGCGTCACCTGCACTGCGCTCCCGATGACGCCGCCCGCTACGGCATCACCGACGGCGAAGAGGTCCTTCTCAAGATCGACGGGCCCCGCTCCCTCTACTTTGATTCCTGCATCGCCCGCGTCGGCCCCACTCACGCCACCTACGTCCACGTCGACTACGACGAGATAAACGCTGCTGCCCTCTTCACCGGCAACACCGTCGCCACCGTCATCAAGAAGTCCAAGTAAACGGGATAATCCCGCTGTACGGAGGAAATAATCAGACCTATGAGCCGCCAGATGCTTTTCGTCAGAAATCCGACCGCCGGCAGCTTCCGCGCGCAGGGCTCGTTCCTTGACGCGGCCGACGTCATATTCCGGAGCAGTTACAGCGTCTACCTGTACTCCACGCGCTACGGCGGGGACGCCGCACGCATCGTCGCGGAGTCTGGCTCGCACTATGACCGCATCGTCTGCTTCGGCGGGGACGGCACGCTCAATGAGGTCATCAACGGCATAATGCATCTTGAAAGGAGACCCGAGCTCGGATACATCCCCGCCGGGACGACGAACGATTTCGCCGCCGGGCTCGGGCTCTCCAAGAACGTCGTCCAGGCGGCCAAGGACGCCGTCGGCGGCATCGCGCTCCCGCTCGACGTCGGCGAGACGAATACGGGAAAGTTCTTCTCGTACGTCGCCTCCTTCGGCAGCTTCACGAGCGCATCTTACTCCGCCCCGCAGGGAGTGAAAAACGCCATCGGCTACCCCGCTTACCTGCTCGAGGGCATGAAATCCCTCGCGGACATCCATCCGTATCACGTGCACGTCACGTCGGACGAGGTGGACGTCGAGGACGATTTCATTTTCGGCGGCGTCTCGAATTCGACCTCCCTGGCCGGCATGATAAAGCTCGGCCGCGATCAGGTCGATATGTCCGACGGACTTTTCGAGGTGCTGCTCATCCGCGTCCCGCGGAACATCGCAGAATTCACGGACATCGTCAACGGCATATTCTCCCACTCTTTCAAAAGCGGAAACATCCTGTTTTTCAAGACACGGCACATCCGCTTCGACTGCACCGTCCCCTTCGCGTGGACGGTGGACGGGGAGTTCGCCGGGGTCGTCAGCACGATGGAGCTGTATAACCGCTCCGGTGCCGTCAATATGGTACGGCCCGAACAGAAATAGACATCGGAAAGAGGACTGCATATGCTTTCTATAAGAGGCCTCTCCTATCAGGTGGAGGGCGAGCACGGCAGGCTCGACATACTCAAAAACATCGATCTCGACATAGATACCGGGCGCTTCGTCGTCATCACCGGCCCGAACGGCGGCGGCAAGACGACTCTCGCGAAGGCGGTAATGGGTCTCGTTCCCGCCACATCCGGCTCTATCGTATATAACGGCACGGATATCAGCGCGCTCGGCGTCACGGAACGTGCCAGGCTCGGCATCAGCTCCGGCTACCAGCAGCCGCCCCGCTTCAAGGGGATGCAGGTCACCGACCTTCTCTCCATCGCGGCGGGCCGCGAGCTTGCCGAGGGCGAGTGCTGCTCCCTGCTGACGCAGGTCGGGCTCTGCACGAGCGACTATCAGGGGCGCGAGATAGACTCCGGCCTCTCCGGCGGTGAGCTCAAGCGCATTGAGATCGCCTCCATACTCGCGCGCGGCGCGTCACTGATGATATTCGACGAGCCGGAGGCCGGCATCGACCTCTGGAGCTTTGCAAGGCTCACCGAGACCTTCCAGGAGCTCCACAAAAACTCGGACAGCACTATCATCATCATCTCCCATCAGGAGCGCATAATCCGCCTCGCAGACGAGATAGTCCTCATCTCCGGGGGCGAGATAGCAAAGCACGGCCCCACGGACGAGATATTCCCGCACATAATGGAGAACACTCTCCCCGGCTGTGCATTCATGGAGGCCTCCAAATGAACGAGATAGAAAAAAATCTGCTTGCTCAGGTCGCGGACCTGCACGAGGTCCCGCTCGGAGCCTACAACATCCGTAAGGACGGCCAGTCCGCCGGGAGAAGCAGCACGGCCAACATCGAGATAACCAGCAAGACCGACAAGGCCGGTATCGACATCCGCATAAAGCCCGGAACGAAAAACGAGAGCGTCCACATCCCCGTCATCATCACCCAGTCCGGCTACGGGGAAATGGTCTACAACGATTTCTTCGTCGGAGAGGGCGCGGACGTCCTCATAGTCGCGGGCTGCGGCATACACAACTCCGGCTGTGACACCTCGCAGCACGACGGCGTGCACACCTTCTACCTCGGCGAGGGAGCCCGCGTCAGATACGTCGAAAAGCACTACGGCGACGGCGAGGGCACCGGCGAGCGCATAATGAATCCGACCACTCTCATCTACATGGAGAAAAACTCCTATATCGAGCTCGACACCGTGCAGATACGCGGAGTCGACTCCACCAAGCGCAATACGCGCATCGAGGCGGTCGAGGGATGCGAGGTCGTCATCACCGAGCGCCTCATGACGCACGGAAGTCAGGTCGCGGGCTCCGACATGGAGGTCCTCCTCAACGGAGAGGACGCGAAGGCCCGTGTCATTTCCCGCTCCGTCGCGCAGGATACGAGCGTACAGGTCTTCCGCCCGCGCGTCGTCGGAAACGCGAAGTGCTTCGGTCACGTCCAGTGCGACAGCATCATCATGGGCGAGGCGAAGGTCAGCTCCGTTCCCGAGATAGCGGCGAACAACGTCGACGCCCAGCTCGTCCACGAGGCGGCGATAGGCCGCATCGCGGGCGACCAGCTCCTCAAGCTCATGACTCTCGGACTCACCGAGGCAGAGGCCGAAGAGCGCATACTCAGCGGCTTCCTCAAATAAGAACAAAAAACATAACGCACGCAGTCTAAATTTCACATAAGGAGTCAGCGACATGAAAGTTGTTCTCGTCAACGGCAGTCCCAATGAAAAGGGATGCACCTACACCGCCCTTTGCGAAGTAGAAAAGACTCTGCGCGAAAACGGCATCGACACCGAGATCTTCTGGATAGGCAGAGAGCCCATCTCCGGCTGCACCGGCTGCGGCGGATGCCGCGGCGGCAAGGGCTGCGTGATCAAAGACCGCGTCGCCGATTTCTCCGCCGTCGCAGATACCGCGGACGGCTTCATCTTCGGCACGCCCGTGCACTACGCCTCCGCCTCCGGCGCGATGACGTCGTTCATGGACCGCGTTTTCTATTCCTGCGGGCGCAAGATGACCTTCAAGCCCGGTGCGTGCGTCGTATCCGCGCGCCGCGGCGGCACTACCTCCACCTTCGATCAGATGATAAAGTACATGACCATCTCCCAGATGCCCGTCATCTCCTCCTTCTACTGGAACATGGTGCACGGCAACACTCCCGCCGACGTCGCCAAGGACCTCGAGGGCCTCGCCGTCATGCGTGCCCTTGGCCGCAACATGGCATGGTTCCTCAAGCTCAGGAAGGCCGGCGAGGACGCGGGCATAACCATCCCCGAGCAGGAGCCGCGCGTCTTCACGAATTTCATCCGCTGACGCCGCACGATGTCAGTATCCGCCCCCTTCCCCGTCCGTACTCTCGAGGCGGACGGGCTCACAGTAACGGTCTCTCCCGGCGGCCCGTTCGCTGTCTACGCCTTCGGCGGTGAAGCCGAGGCGAAGGCTATACGCGCCGCGCTCCCGTCCCCGGCCTCCGTCGTCACCATCGGCGGGCTCGACTGGGACAGGGACCTCTCCCCGTGGCCCGCTCCGCGCGCCTTCAAAAGCGGACGCGACTTCGAGGGAGGCGCCGACGCGCTCATAGGCAGGCTCGAACGCTCCGTCGTGCCCGCCGCCGAGGCTCTCACCGGGCCGCAAACGGAACGCGCCGTCGCTGGCTATTCTCTCGGCGGGCTCTTCGCGCTCTACTGCCTTTTCCGCACGGAGCTCTTTTCCTGCGCCGTTTCGGCCTCGGGCTCATTGTGGTATGACGGCTTCGCCGAGTACATGGACTCGCACGCGCTCATGACGCAGGTGCGCCGCGTCTATCTCTCCCTCGGAGACAGGGAGAAGCACGCGCGCAGTCCGCGCCTTGCCTCCGTCGAGGACAGGACGCTGGCCGCCGCTGAGCTTCTGCGCACACGCGGAGTCTCCGTCACGTTCGAATTCAACCGCGGCGGACATTTCTCCGATTCCGAGCAGAGGCTTATTAGGGGGATTTTGGATATAACGTTGGGTCTATAAATGATTTGACGGTTACTTATGGCTGATGTATAATTTGCTGTTGTTACATAGAAATTTGTGTGTACGCACACTTTTATACCAAATAACTTAAAAGAGAGGTATCCCGATGTACGAATCCTTATTCAACCCACTTCGCGTCGGCAGCGTCACGCTTAAAAACCGCGTCGCGATGTGCGCGATGGGCGGTACCGCGCCCCTCAACCTTATGACTAATACCTTCAATGAGAAGATCCGTCCCTTCTATCTGGAACGCTGTAAGGGCAACGTCGGTCTCATCATTCCCGGCGTGGCCGCAGTCGTGGCGGGCGGCGGCCGCCTTCACGACCACGCCGACCACTTCCACGGTCCCCTCAGCCGCATGATGGACGATATACACGCCTACGGAACGAAGTACTTCATGCAGCTCGGCGCCGGCTTCGGCCGTGCCATGTGGGCCCGCGAGGACGAGGATCCCGAGTCCTGGTACAAGAGAGGCACCGCCCCGAGCGACGGTCTGCCCAACGTATGGCTCCCCGAAAAGAGCCACAGAGCCATGACTCTCGACGAGATAGAAGACATCATCGAGGGCTTCGGCAAGTCCGCTCTGCTCTGCAAGGAAGCCGGTATCGACGGTGTCGAGATCCACGCCGTCCACGAGGGCTACCTTCTCGACCAGTTCACTCAGGCCAACCTCAACACCAGGACCGACCGCTACGGCGGAAGCCTCGAGAACAGACTCCGCTTCGCCACCGACGTCGTTCATGAGATAAAGCGCACCTGCGGCAAGGACTTCCCCGTCAGCATGCGCTACAGCGTCACGAGCAAGATGCGCGGCTTCAATCAGGCCGCCCTTCCCGGCGAGCCCTACACCGAGTTTGGCCGTTCCATGGAGGAGAGCCCCGCCGTCGCCCGCATGCTCGAGGCTGCCGGCGTCGATATGCTCAACGCCGACAACGGCTCCTACGACTCCTGGTTCTGGGCTCATCCGCCCATGTACATGCCTCTCGCCTGCAACCTCCCCGAGGTCTCCTACATAAAGCAGTTCGTCAACATCCCCGTTTTCTGCGCCGGACGCATGGAGACTCCCGACATAGCCGAGGAGGCCATTGCCAGCGGCAAGATAGACGGCATCGGCGTCGCCCGCCAGTTCCTCGCCGATCCTCACTGGCTCAACAAGGTCCGCGAGGGCAAGCCCGAGGACGTTCGTCCCTGCATCGCCTGCCATAACGCCTGCTTCGCCATGAGCCCCCGCAGAGGCGTCGAGGCGGTCTTCCGTCCGATGGCGCACTGCGCCGTCAACCCCGCCTCCCTCGAAGAGGAGAAGTACGTGCTCGTTCCCACCGAGGCGAAGAAGAACGTCGCCGTCGTCGGCGGCGGCATCGGCGGCATGGAGGCAGCCCGTCTGCTCGCCATGCGCGGTCACAAGGTCACTCTCTTTGAGAAGACCAACGAGCTCGGCGGCGTGTTCATCGCCGCGGCCGCTCCCTCCTTCAAGGAAAAGGACAAGCAGCTCATCGCCTGGTACATAAAGCAGATCAAGGATCAGAAGGTCGACATCAGGCTCAACACCGAAGCTACCGCCGAGGACCTCAAGGGCTACGACGAAGTCATCGTCGCCGTCGGCGCCACACCGCGTAAGCTCCCCATCCCCGGATTTGACGGTCCCCGTGTCGTCGAGGCGTGCGACTATCTCCGCGGACGCAAGGAAGTCGGCGACAAGGTCATCATCATCGGCGGCGGCCTGACCGGCTGCGAGATCGCCTACGACCTCTGCCTCAAGGGCAAGCACCCCGCCATCGTCGAGATGCTCGACATGCTCCTCAAGATCCCCGGACTGAGCGCCGCCAACCTCAATATGCTCCTTGAAATAGTCCGCTACTACGATATTCCCGTACATCTGAACACCTCCCTCACCGCCATCGCCGAGGAAGACGGCGGCGTGGTCGTCAGCGTCCGCGACAAGGACGGCAACATCTCCGAGATGCGCGCGGACAACGTCATCCTCTCCGTCGGCTACGTCTCCTCCAAGGGTCTCATCGAGGACCTCAAGAGCTCCGGAATGGACGAGAGCCGCATCCACGTCATCGGCGACTGCGACAAGGTCGGCAACCTCATGAGCGCGGTCAAGCAGGCGTACGATACCGCTTACGCCATCTGATAAAATGGCACGTCGTGAAATCATCACCGACCTCACCGAAGGCAATGTAACCAGGAAACTTCTCCGTTTCGCCCTCCCCTTCATGCTCTCCACGCTGCTGCAGACTGCGTACAGCATGGTCGACATGATAATAGTCGGTCAGTTCGTCGGAAAATCCGGTCTCTCCGCCGTCAGCATCTCGTCCCAGCTCACGTGGCTGGCGACGGCGCTCTGCATCGGATTTACCAACGGCGGTCAGATCATCATCTCTCAGCTTGTCGGTGCCGGCAAGCGCAGCGAGCTGAACCGCACCATCGGCACCGTCGCCTCCACGGTCTTCATCGCGGCGCTCTTCATAACGGCGCTCGGTCTTTCCATCCGGAACCCCGTCTTGCGTCTGCTGAGCACTCCGAAAGAATCGTATCAGGAGGCAAGCACCTATCTGGCGATAGTCTTCGCGGGCACGATATTCACCTTCGGCTACAACCTCGTCTCCTCGCTCTTCCGCGGGCTCGGGGATTCGCGGCATCCCCTTATGTTCGTCGCGATAGCCGCCGTCGTGAATCTCATCCTCGACTACATATTCGTGGCCTTCTTCGACTGGGGCGTCGCAGGCGCCGCCGTCGCCACGATAATGGGTCAGGCAGTCTCGTTCGTGGCTTCCGTGCTGTATCTCTACAAGCGCCGCGACATGCTCGGCTTCGATTTCAAGCTCAAAAGCTTCCGCATCGACCCCGTCCGCCTGAAGGCCCTCATCAAGCTCGGTATCCCCTTCGCCATAAATAACGCCGCCGTTACCATCTCGATGCTCTTCGTCAACAAGTTCATCAACGAGTACGGCATCGTTGCCTCCGCCACCTTCGGCACGGGCACGAAGATAGAGCAGATACCCTGGATAATCGGCTCCGGCGTAATGATGGCCTGTGCGAGCATGGTCGGGCAGAACATGGGCGCCGGCAAGATAGACCGCATGAAGAAGACCGTCGGCATAGGCGCCATAATATGCGCGATCACGGCCGTCGTCTTCATGGTGCTCTTCAAGCTCTTCCCGCGCGAGATATACTCGCTCTTTACGCAGGAGGAAGAGGTCCTCGAGCTTGCCCCGAAGTTCATGCTGGCGCTCGTCGTCGCGCTCCCCGCGACCTGTCTGATGGCACCGTATCAGGCGTTCATATCCGGCATCGGGAACGCGACGCTCGTCATGATCATCGCGCTTCTGGACGGCTTTGTGAGCCGCATCGCCATCTGCCTCATTCTCGTCAAGGTCTTCGATATGGGGCTCATGGGCTGGTTCCTCGGCTACGGGCTCGCTGCCTACGTCAACACGCTGATCTGCGTCATCTATTTTTACAGCGGTGTGTGGAAAAAGCGCAAGGCACTGTTCACATCGTTCTCCGAATAAAACAGGCAGACCCTCCGAAAGGATATCCCTTCGGAGGGTCTTTTTTCTTTATTCTTTTGTCAGCTCGAAAATGCCGCCGTCAAATACGTCGTCATTCCCTTCCACGTCTTTTCGGAACGATACCTTTTCCGTTCCCGTCTGCCTGAAGCCGAGTGAGCGAAGCAGCGCGACGGACGGCAGGTTTTCCATCGCCGTGCCCGCGGTGATCCTCGTGACTCCCGAGGCGAACATACGTCCGATCAGAGCGGAGATGCTCTCCTTCGCGTAGCCCTTGCCGTGGAAAGCCGAGCGGAAGCAGTAGCCTGTCTCGTATCCGTTCTCTCTGATATTGAAAGCGACGTAGCCGATGACGGTCTCGCTGATACAGACCGCGAAAAACATATGCTCCGGGCCTGCTCTGTTCGCAGCCGCCCATTTCGCGATCCGAAGCCGGGCTTCGCCATCGTCCGTATCGTTCGGTCTGTCATACCGGGCGTACTCCGACGAGGCGAAATCCTCCCATATCTCTTTTATCTGCTTCCAGTCACTTTCTTCGACAAAACGGATCTCCATTCTTTCCGTTTCGATGAACAAGCGGCACCTCCGGCTTATTTGAACATCTCTGCGGCCTTTTTCAGGTTTTCACGGATGGCGATGTGCTGCGGGCAGACGCGCTCGCACGCGCCGCATTCAACGCAGTCCTCGACCTTGCCGCCGACCTTCGTTTCCCAATTATAGCTGTTTTTAGCCGAGCCGATGTTGTTGAATATCATGGCACGGTTGAGCGCCTCGAATATATGCGGGATCTTGATCCCCATCGGGCAGCCCTTCATGCAGTAGCGGCAATCGGTGCAGGGGACGCCGCGGCCCTTTCCGAGTACCTCGTTGACGCGGTCAAGGACTTTGTATTCCTCTGGTGTGAGAGGCTTGAAATCGCGCATGAAGGAGACGTTGTTTTCCATCTGCTCGATATTGGACATTCCCGAAAGGACTGTTATAATATTGTCCTGAGATGCCGCAAAGCGCACCGCCCACGATGCCTGCGAGGCTTCGGGGTCCGCTTCACGCAATATGGCGGCGGCCTCCTCGGGCAGCTTGGCGAGAAGTCCGCCCTTGACGGGCTCCATGACGACGACGGGCTTGCCGTGCGCGCGGGCGACCTCGAGGCACTTGCGCGACTGCACCGTGATGTCGTCCCAGTCGGCATAGTTGATCTGAAGCTGTACGAATTCGGACTCGGGATGCTCCGTCAGGATCTTGTCAAGAAGGTCCGCGCGGTCATGGAAGGAAAATCCCACGTGCTTTACGAGCCCCTTCTCTTTGAGCTCTGCGGCAAAGTCCCAGATCTTGAAGCGGTCAAAATACTCCTCGCGTCCGTCACCGAGGTTATGCAGAAGGTAAAAATCAAAGTATCCCGCTCCCGTGCGGCGCAGAGACGTCCAGAACATCTCCTTCGCCTCTTCCTCGGTATTCACGCCCATCCACGCGGGGAGCTTCGTCGCAAACTGGAATTTTTCGCGCGGGTAGCGGTCTATGAGAGCTATCTTTGCCGCCTCTTCCGACTTGCCGTTTGCATAGCCCCACGCCGTGTCGAAATAAGTGAATCCGTTTTCCATAAAGATGTCGACCATGCGTTTGAACTGCTCGATATCTATTTCTCCGTTGTTTGAAGGCAGACGCATGAGTCCGAAGCCGAGCTTGGGGATGTTGAGCATTTCCGTTTCTCCTTTCAAAGCACCGCTGTAAATAAGCTGTTTATAAAAAGAGGCGATAAAAATGAGGCTGTTCGTCGCACTTCTCTTTTCAGATGGATTCCGGGATCATCTTTCGGGTATGATGCGCGCCATGCGCAGGGCCGGCGTGACCGGAAATTACACCCGCGCGGAAAACCTGCATCTCACGCTCGCATTTATCGGCGAGACCGACCGAGCGGAGGACGCGAAAGCCGCGCTCGACTCCGTCTCCCTGCCGCCCGTTACGCTCACGCTCTCGGTGACGGGGCACTTCGGCGACCTGCTCTGGGCAGGCCTCGAAAGGACGCAGGCGCTCACGCTGACGGCAGATACCGTCGCCGCCGCGCTCCGCGAAAAGGGCTTCCGGATAGAAAAGCGCGCGTTCACGCCGCACGTGACGCTCGTCAGACGCGCGCGCACGGGCTCCGTGCAGTCCTTCGAGCCCGTTCACGCCGAAATGACGGCGGATCGTATCTCGCTGATGAGCTCCGACCTCTCCGGAGGCAGGCCCGTCTACACGGAGATTTACTCCCGCACGCTCGGTTGATCTTCAGATGAGGGCCTCGCCCTCGAATACCGTCACGGCGTCGCCCGTGAGGTAGACGGAATCTCCGTCCGGCAGTACGGTGAGCTCGCCGCCGCGGGCCTGTACCGTGATGGGCACTCCCGCGTCGCAGAATCCGCACTCGACAGCCGCGCAGGCCGCGGCGCACGCGCCCGTCCCGCAGGCGAGGGTCTCCCCGCTTCCCCGCTCCCACACGCGCATTTTCAGCGTGGTGCGGTCCACTACCCGGACGAATTCGACGTTTACTCCGTCCTCGAAGCGCGGGTCGTGCTCGCAGACGGGGCCGAGCACTCCGAGCGGGAGCTCGTCCGGCTCGTTGCAGAATTCCACAACGTGCGGATTTCCTACCGACACGAACACGGCGGGTCTGCCCTCCGCGTCCGTCATGTCCTTCGTGACCTCGACCTTACCTACGTCAGCCCTGATGAGCATGCAGGCGCCACTGCGCTCCGCCGTCTCAACGGTCTTGACGCCGCTCTTCGTCTCTATGGATATGCTTCCCATGCCGGCGTAGCCATAGTCTATCAGGAGCTTCACGACACAGCGCAGCGCGTTGCCGCACATGAGTCCCTCGCTGCCGTCTGAATTGTACATGAGCATCTTCGCGTCCGCGATGTCCGACGGGCAGACGTACACGACCCCGTCTCCTCCGACGCCGAAGTGGCGGTCGCAGAGCTTCGGGATGACGGTCGTGTCCATCGGCTGACCGCCCATGCAGTCTATGAATATATAGTCGTTGCCGCAGCCCTGCATCTTCGTGAAGCGCACTCTGTCCGCTCCGCCGGGTACATCGAGCTGCTTTTCGAGCAGGAGCTGATCGAGCCACTTGCCGTGCTTCCACCCCATGCTGTGGAAGACTCCGACGCGAGTGAAGCCGAACGAAGCGTGGAATGCTGCGCTCGCCTCGTTGGGCATGGAGATAAGCGCGGTCGCGAGCTTGAAGCCGCGTTTTTTCAGCTCGGGAAGCACGACCTCATACATCGCGCGGGCTACGCCCTTCCTGTGCCAGCCCTGACGCACGTAGACGGACATCGAGGCACTGTACTCGTAAGCGGCGCGCTCGCCGTGGCGCGAGGCATAGCAGTAGCCGACGATGAGGCCGTCCTCCTCGCATACTACGTACGGGTAGCGCTCCATCGTCTTCCTTATGCGCTCGGCAAACTGCTCCGCCGTCGGCGGCACGGTCTCGAAGGTTATCTCCGTATCAAGCACATACGGTCTGTATATTTCACTGAGAACGGCGCCGTCCTCCGGCGTCGCGGGTCTTATCAGCATTTCGGTTCCTCCGGTAATTTCTGCCTCGGCAGAGTATCCAACACACTTTACATTTTCACGCCGCCCGTGTCAAGTCCGCGTTTGTAAAAATTTGCTGATAGAAAGACCGGCTGCGCTTTTGGGACAGCCATCTAAGGATTTTTTCTTGCCGGAACAGCAAAAAACAATATAAAAAGCCCGGGACAGAAGCGAAAACTTCTATCCCGGGTTTGCTGTTTCTATGAGTAAGGACTTGCTCCGCAAGAGATTTCATAGGTTTTTTGCCTATTTCCGTTTTCTC
>JAZQQE010000026.1:0-4320 GCA_045628845.1 Oscillospiraceae bacterium | reverse complement strand
GTCCCCCTTTGCTTTCCCGCGCGGAGCACCACGTCTGATTCCGATAAGCAAAGCCCCCGCCTTTATTGAAAGGCGGGGGCTTTTTTGCGTATGTTATAGGTAGAGGTCGTGCCTCCCGGTGCGTTCATGGAAAGAGCAGAGACCATGACGAGGGCGAGTAATTCTCCGAAAAACCGCAGTCCCCGGCAGAGGCGACGAGCTGCAAAAACTCGTCCGACGCCGAATATACGACGCCTCTGTCGTCTATGAGAACAAAGTTCGTCATATCCGCGTCATAAAACAGGACCGCCCGTTCTAAACTATTGGAATACTCCATATAGCCGATCAGGTCCAGATATGTGATTTTCTCCGAGGACGGGAGCGGGAACGTGTAGGGCAGACCCATTATTATGTACTCTATCTCGCCGCCGGCCGCTTTGATCCTGATTTTAGGCTGAAATACTCTGCCGCTGCCGGACAGATTCCCGTTCAGCTTATATATGAACCGGGTCGAGACGGTGACCTTTGCGCTCTGCTCTCCGGCGGGAGTGAGCTTGACAGCGTCGGCGGTTATTTTTGCGGGCCAGAATGCCGCGATAGCCGCGATGATGACGGCAAAGATAAGACATACAACGATCCTTTTGATGATTGTCTTCACGCGGGCTCTCCTTCCTTTTGAAATAAACTGTACGAGCCAATATATAACACTAAATATATTAACACATAGTCGGTATTTTTTTCAACCAAATAAAAGCAAAGCATGCCGGATGGCCCCGATATCCCGCGCGGTTGGGACGTTTGCGCGCGCCGCACCAAAGCCTCCCCTTGTGTTCAAGGGGAGGTGCCGAGCTTTGCGAGGCGGAGGGGATAGAAATTCGGAGATGCTCCGCATATCAAATCCCTTCAGTCAAAACCTGCGGTTTTGCCAGCTCCCCTTGCTTCTTCAAGGGGAGCCTTTGGTGCGTCCCGAAAACACAGAGCCGTAGGAGAGGGGCTTGCCCCGCCCGCGCCGCTCCCCTGCACCTCACGTGCAGAGCAAGGGCCGCGCACGTGTCCGGGACTTAAAAATATGGATTTTTTGCACCGGGGATGGTATAATATTCTTTATCTCCGGCGGGAAGCACCGCCGTTTTCCGGAAGTGATACGCTCCATGAACGAAAAACAGAACTTCACAACGGGCAATCTTCCCCTCAAAATGCTTTCCTTCATGTTCCCGATACTCGGCGCGCTGATCCTGCAGGCCATGTACAGCGCCGTCGACCTGCTCATCGTGGGGCATTTCGGCACGACCGCGGGCCTCTCCGCGGTATCGACGGGCTCGAACATCATGGGACTGTTCACGTTCCCGATGGCGTCGCTGACGACGGGCGTGACGGTCCTTATCGGGCAGTACATAGGCGAAAAGAGGACGGAGAAAATAGGCGAGCTGATAGGCGGCGCGGTGTTTTTTCTCATAATACTGTCGCTCGCGATCTCGGCGCTCATCTTCGCGTTCGCCCCGCAGATAGCGGTCATCATGCAGGCGCCGGAGGAGGCGCTCGGGCTGACGGTGCAGTACATACGCATCTGCGCGGTCGGCTATATCTTCATCGTTTTCTATAACTTCATCAGCGCCGTCATGAGGGGCATGGGTGACTCGAAGACGCCGCTGCTGCTCGTCGTCATCGCGTGCGTCGTAAACATATTCGGGGACCTGCTCCTCGTCGCGGTGTTCAAGCTGAACGTCGTGGGCGCGGCGATAGCGACGATAGCGGCGCAGGCGCTGGCGGTCGTGCTCTCGCTGATAGTGATCAGAAAGCGCGGGCTGTCCTTCGACTTTTCCGCGAAGATGATACGCAGGACTCCGCTGATAGGCGCATTCGTAAAGATAGGTCTGCCGCTGTGCATGCAGGACCTGCTGACGAGCGGCACGTTCCTAGCGATATGCGCGTTCATCAACGCGCTCGGCCTGACGAGCTCGTCGGGGTACGGCGTGGCGCATAAGATACAGTCCTTCATTCTGCTCATACCCGCGGCGTTCATGCAGACGCTCGCGTCCGTCGCCGCGCAGAACGTCGGCGCGGGAATGGAGAAGCGGGCGCGCGAGGCCCTGCGGTGGAGCATGGCGATAGGGACGGCTCTCGGCATAGTGATCGCGCTGCTGATATACTTCTGCGGCGACTGGATATCCGGCCTCTTCACGCCGGACGCCGAGGTCGTGGAGAAGTCGTTCCAGTATCTGCGGGGCTTCTCGATAGAGGCGGTCGTGACGTGCATACTGTTCAGCTTCATGGGCTACTTCAACGCCCACTCGCTGTCGCTGTTCGTCATGATACAGGGCCTCGTCCAGTCGATACTGATAAGGCTGCCGATGTCGTACTTCATGGCGACGTACCACGGCGAGACGCTGACGGGAATAGGCCTTGCCGCCCCGACGGCAACGGTACTCGGGATAGTCTTCTGCATCTGCTACTACGTCTGGTGCAGGAAGAAGGGCAAAATACGCATAGAGGCATGAGGAGGACGTCATGACGAAACTGAAGGTCAGTCCGGGAGTCTGCGGGCTCGAAACGGTCATCACCGTCGTATCCGAGGATGGGGACGAAGCGAATGTCACGGTAGAGAGCGCGTGCTCCGCGGTAAAAAAGATGGCGGAGGCCATGGAGCAGCCGCTCTCGGCGTATGAGATATGCTTTCTGAAACCGGGTCAGGGCCCCGTCTACGAGGCCGCGGAGCAGCTCGCTCACGCCGCCTGCCCCGTTCCCGCCGCGCTCGTCAAGGCCGTGGAGGCCGAATGCGGGCTCGCCCTGCCGAAGAACGTCACGTTCGAATTCATCAGCTGACGGGAGGAGACGGACCATGCTGTCGGATAACGAAAGAAAGATCGCGTCCCTGCTCGATATGCTCGGCGCGGACGAGGAGCTCGGCATCGAGGTCGCGATGCTGCTCCACAAGGACGAGGCCACCGCCGCCGCGAACTGCGCGCGGCTAATGGCGTACATCGACTCCAAGCGCAAGTATATCAAGGCGGAGGACATCCTCGCCAAGGCCCGCCAGCTCACCGAGCCTCGCGAGGCGTACTATCCCACCGACATGTGGGGACTCTGCACGGCGGAGGACGTCCCGATGCTGACGCGCGGAAAGTATTATCAGATCGGTGTCGTGTACGACGGGGACAGGGTCTTCGCCGTGTACAACGACAACGAGGACGCCTCCGAGTACCCCGCGGAGTTCTTCACCCTGCAGAAGGTCACGGAGGCCGAGTACGTCGGCTGCCTCGGAGGCGACGGAAACGTCACGTTCACCAAGGGCTTCAAGGAGGGCGACAAGTTCCGCGTGAGGGAAGTAAAGGACGGCAAGTACGTCCTTGAGGACGGGCGCGAGTGCAGCTTTTACGAATTCCTGCCCTCGGCGTTCGAGGAAGCGGACGGAGTGCCCGTACTGCCGTTCGAGGGGCGCGACGGCGCGCTGAAAACGCTGCGCATGGCGCTCGAATTCGGCGCCTGCGGCGAGCTCCGCCGCAGGCTTGACGGCGAAAGCGTGCTGTCCTATCCCGCGGTGGGCGTGGAGCTCCGCGGCGCGGAGGACATAACGGCGTTTTTCCTGAAAATAGCCGCTGACCAGCTCGCGAAGGACGTATTCATCGACTGCGCCCTCGCCATGGTGACGGGTGCCGCGCCCACGAGCCGCTACCCGTCGGGGACGCGGTGCCTGCCGATATACCGCGGCGGCAAGTGCATGGCCGTTGCCTTCTGCACGGAGACGGGCGGCGTGTACGACCGCATCGACATACTGACGGAGACTTACCAGTTCACTCCGGACGAACAGTAAATTCATTAAATAATACGGTCCGCACCCTGCGTGGTGCGGACCGTATTATTTATACGCGGACAGGGGATAATCCTTGCAAAATGACTTGCAGGGGACGATGAAAGACGCTCTTTTTCCTCTTCATCCGCTTCTTTTTCGCGCGGCGCGAGCCGGTGCGGCTCGAGCTCGCCTATTCAGACCTCGACGCCGTGCGCTATCCGCGCCGCGCGGTGCGCTTCCCGTCGGGCCCGCGTATGCTCGAGGGTAGCCTATACCGCGCGCCGTCGCCGCGCGGCGTGGTGGTCATAGTACACGGCTTCCGCGGCTGCGCCGAGAGCCACCTCGGCGAGATGATGCGCTTCGTTGACGGCGGCTGGGACGTGTTCGCGTTCGACGCGACGGGCACGCGGGGAAGCGAGGGGCGCTCCCTGCGCGGCCTGCAGCAGATAAAATTCGATCTCGCCGCCGCAGTAGGCTACCTCGCGCGCGAGGAGGAGACGGCGCGCCTGCAGGGGACGAACATCGCCAGCGAGGGATTGCTTGCACCGCCG
>JAZQQE010000025.1:0-3874 GCA_045628845.1 Oscillospiraceae bacterium | reverse complement strand
ATCGAGGTGACGGTTTTCTTGGTGCTCCAGCGGGGATTCGAACCCCGGACACCCTGCTTAAAAGGCAGGTGCTCTGCCTACTGAGCTACTGGGGCATACGGTTATATAATTTGGCTGGGATGGCGGGACTCGAACCCACTATATCAGAGTCAAAGTCTGAGGTGTTACCATTACACTACATCCCACCATCTTTTATGAGCAGAGGCCGGCTTTATTCCGGCCTCTGTATATATGGGGTGGGTAAAGGGACTCGAACCCTCGACACCCGGAACCACAATCCGGTGCTCTAACCAACTGAGCTACACCCACCACATTCTATTTCCTGACCCGACGGAGAACATCGGGTCGGATTCTTTTGGCACGCCAAAAGGGATTCGAACCCCTGACCTACTGCTTAGAAGGCAGTTGCTCTATCCTACTGAGCTATTGGCGCATATCGGCACTTTTTGGAGCGGGTGATGAGAATCGAACTCACGTACCCAGCTTGGAAGGCTGGTATTCTGCCATTGAATTACACCCGCACCTAAGCTGCTCAAAGATAATAGCACACAGCTGCTGCGGTTGTCAAGACATGCCGCTCTACTTTTCAGATTATTTTATCTCGCCGTCACAATAGCTGCATCTGCGCTCTTCCCCTTCTCCCGTGAAGAGTACCGGGAGCGCAGGCTCGAATTTCGTTATGCATTTCGGATTATGGCACATGGCCTTCGCCTCGGGGATGGGGGGCTTTTCCGCCTCCCTCGGAAGCGCCGACAGCGTCATGAGAAGCGCCATGCGCACGAACATTCCGTATCGCGCCTGCTTGAAATATACGGCACGCGGGTCAGTATCGACGTCAGTCGCTATCTCGTCTACTCTCGGCAGCGGGTGCATGACGAGCATGTCCTTTTTCGCAAGCGAGAGCTTCGACGAGGTCAGCACGTACACGCCCTTGTTGCGCTCGTAGTCCTCGATGCTCGCAAAGCGCTCCTTTTGGACGCGGGTCATATACAGCACGTCGAGCTGAGGAAGCGCGGATTCGAGATTCGTTATCTCGATGAACTTCTGCCCCGACTGTTTGAGGAACGTCAGCATATAATTCGGCAGGGCGAGCTCGCGCGGAGAGATGAGATAATACGTGATGTTTTTGAACTTGGAGAGGCCGAGTATGAGGGAGTGCACCGTGCGGCCGTTTTTCAGGTCGCCGCAGATACCGACCTGCAGGCCGTCGACGCCGCCCTTGAGGTTGGTTATCGTCGTGAGATCGGCGAGAGTCTGCGTCGGGTGCATATGCACGCCGTCGCCGGCGTTAATCACGGGGACCTCGGAGTACATGGACGCGGCAAGCGCCGAGCCCTCGTAGGGACTGCGCACGACGATCACGTCGGAGTAGCCGGAACACATACGGACCGTGTCCATGAGCGTCTCGCCCTTCGCCGTCGAGGTCGCGGACGGGTCGGAGAAACCGAACACGCTGCCGCCGAGCCGCATCATTGCCGCCTGAAACGAGAAGCTCGTTCTGGTGCTCGGCTCATAGAACAGAGACGCCATGACCTTGCCGTCGCAGGCGTTCGCGTAGTCTCCGGGATGCGCCATTATGTCACAGGTAAGGTCATACAGCTTTTTCCACTCATCCATCGAGAGCGAGTCGATGCTGATAAAGTGTCTGAGCGCCATTGGAAGACCTCCCTTTCTGATTAGACCCGAATTTTTAAAAGTTATTATATCAGCACGCGGCAAAGGTTTCAAGCAAAATTATCAGCTATTATTGCCTTATTCGACTTATCATGCTATAATCCATTTGTAAAAATATGAACTAATGTTACCGAGGAGGCTATTGGCCGTGGCTGATAAGAAATTCCGCAGCAGTCTTTTCGGCGGTTTCAACCGCGACGACGTCGTTAAATACATCGAAAAAGCATCTGAAAAAACAGCAGAATACCGCGCCGACAGCATCAAATATCACGACCTTCTTCTCTCCAACAACGAGCTTCAGGCGAGCTACGACACGCTCCGCGAAGAGCACGAGGCTCTCTGTGCCGAGGCCGAAGAGCTGCGTGCCGCGCTCAGCGAAAAGGAAGCGGAACTTGCCGCGCTCAAAGAGCAGCTTGCGGAAAAGCAGGCGGTCGCCGATGAGTACACCGCGACGAAGGAGCGCCTTGCCGCCATCGAGATCGAGGCCACGAAGCGCGCCGTCGAGATAGAGCATGCAGCGGAGGAAAAAGCGGCGGAGGTCGCGGAGAAGTGCAGTCAGGGCCTTGCCAAGCTAAAATCGGAGTATCTCTCCGCAAGCGAGGACGCGGAAGCCACCGCTGCGCATCTTCTCAGCGAGACAGAGCGCATCTCCGGAAGGCTCAATTCCCTGAGCACCATGCTTTCCGACAATGCAGAGGCTTTTTCCGAGCTTGAAGTCAGGTAGGTCTTTTCTTTGGATATAATAAGACTTGATTCTCCCGACCTGCGCGAGAGGCTCGCAGATTTACACGCGGGAGACAGAGTTTATCTTTCGGGGCCTGTATACACGGCGCGTGACGCCGCACACAAAAGGCTCATAGAGATGCTCGACGGCGGCTCTCCCCTTCCCATCGATCTGAAGGAAAAGGTTTTGTACTATGCCGGGCCGACACCGACTCCGCCGGGCCGGGCCATTGGATCGTGCGGGCCGACGACGTCCTCGAGAATGGACGTTTTCACGCCGCGTATGCTCGAGCTCGGTGTCGCTGCCATGATCGGCAAAGGCGACAGGAGCGCCGCGGTAAACGACGCGATACGGCGCTTCGGCGCAGTATATTTCTGCGCACTCGGCGGTGCGGGCGCGCTGATATCAAAGCACATCGTTTCGGCCCGTGAGGTCGCGTTCGAGGACCTCGGATGCGAATCGATAAAAGAACTTATTCTTTCGGAGCTCCCGCTGACTGTCGGCACGGACAGTCTCGGGCGGTCCATCTTTAAGGAGCAGTAAAATGTCCATTCCGCAGAGCATAATAGCGAGAAAAAGCTTCCACACCTTCAAAAAGAAACCCGTTGAGGACACTATCCTTGACGAGCTGGCTGACTATCTTTCCGGGCTGACCCCGCCATACAGCGAGCTTGACTGGAATTTCGATACACTCCCGCACACGGACCTCATGCAGATCGCCACGCGCTCCTACGGCATCGAATCGCCTACGTATCTCGTACTCCGCTCAACGAAGAAGGCCGGCTGCCTGCAGAACATGGGTTATATCGGCGAGATGGCGATATTGTGGCTCACGGAAAAGGGGCTCGGCACGATGTGGCAGGGCAGCGTTAACGTGAACGCGGAGGATGATTTCCCCGATCTCCTGCCCTATATAACCTGCATAGCTCTCGGATATTCCGACGAGCCGTTCAGAAAGACTGCTGAGGAATCCGAGAGAAAGCCGCTGAAAAAGACGACGTTCGGCCAGACGGAAGGCTACGAGGAATATCTCGAGGCCGCGCGTCTCGCTCCGAGCTACGGAAACAGGCAGATGACGAGAATAGTCTGCGACAAGCAGGGCAAGATGCATCTCTTCCGCCAAAAGGCTATGCTCAATAATCCCGTGCTTACCTATCAGGACTGCGTCGCGGTCGGCGCTTCTCTCGCGCACCTTGACCTCGCCATGAAGGCTGACGGACTAACCCCCCGAACCTACGTCGTCGAACCGGCGCCATCCTTCAGGGACTTCATCTATCAGTTCAGCATCGATCCCGGCAAGGAGCGCAAATAAGGGCATTACAGGTCATATAGATCTTATAAGACAAAGTCAGCCGAAGCGACAACGCTTCGGCTGTTTTTTATGCAAGCAAGGACAGTGAAAAATATATCGTACACCGGCACAAAAAAGAGCACCGCATTTCTGCGGTGCTCTTTAAGTTTGAGATTAGCCCTTGA
>JAZQQE010000024.1:0-13796 GCA_045628845.1 Oscillospiraceae bacterium | reverse complement strand
GAACAACGAGATGGGCTTCGACTACCTGCGTGACAACATGGCGATCTACAAGCGCGACATGGTCCAGCGCGGGCACAGCTTCGCCATCGTCGACGAGGTCGACTCCATCCTCATCGACGAGGCCCGCACCCCGCTCATCATATCCGGCGCGGGAGACGATTCGAGCGACCTTTATCAGAAGGTCGACGCGTTCGTCCGCCGCCTGAAAAAAGTGGTATATGCCTCGACCGACGAGAAGGCCGAGGAGGACGAGAGCATAGACGCCGACTACGTCGTCGACGAAAAGGCGAAGAGCGCGACGCTGACCCTGCGCGGCGTAGCCAAGGCCGAGAGCTATTTCGGCATAGAGAACCTCTCCGACCTTGACAACTCGACGCTGTCGCACCATATCAACCAGGCCATCAAGGCCTACGGCATCATGCACAGGGACATCGACTACGTCATCAAGGACGGCGAGATAATCATCGTCGATGAATTCACGGGCCGTCTGATGTTCGGCAGGCGCTACAACGAGGGCCTCCATCAGGCCATCGAGGCCAAGGAGGGCGTCAAGGTCGCTGCGGAGAGCAAGACGCTCGCGACGATAACCTTCCAGAACTACTTCCGTATGTATAATAAGCTCTCCGGCATGACCGGTACCGCGCTGACTGAGGAAGAGGAGTTCTCCGCCATCTACAATCTCGATATCATCGAGATACCGACCAACAGACCCATCGCGAGGATAGACAATCCCGATGCAGTCTATAAAAACGAGGCGGGCAAGGACAGAGCCATCATCCGTCAGATAGAGGAGTGCCACGCAAAGGGCCAGCCCGTGCTCGTCGGTACGGTCTCCATCGAAAAGAGCGAGCACATCTCCTCGCTCCTTAAAAAGACCGGCATAGCGCACAGCGTCCTCAACGCAAAGCAGCATGAGAAGGAAGCCGAGATAGTCGCGCAGGCGGGCAAGTTCGGCGCCGTCACGATAGCGACGAACATGGCCGGCCGAGGCACGGATATAAAGCTCGGCGGCAACGCCGAATACCTCGCCAAGAACGACCTGCGCAAGGCGGGCATGAGCGAGGAGCTCATCAACGAGGCCACCGGCTACGCAGAGACGGACAATGAGGAGATCCTCGAGGCGAGGCGCGCCTTCGCCGAGGCTCTCGGCAGGCACAAGACGGAGGTCGACGCGGAAGCAGTCAGAGTGCGCGAGGCGGGCGGCCTCTTCATCCTCGGCACGGAGCGCCACGAGAGCCGCCGTATAGACAATCAGCTCCGCGGCCGCGCCGGTCGTCAGGGCGACCCGGGCGAGACGCGCTTCTATATCGCCATGACGGACGATATCATGCGCCTTTTCGGCTCCGAGCGCATCCAGGGAATGATGGACACCCTCGGAGTTGACGAGGATACTCCCATAGACCAGAAGGTACTTTCCAACGCGATAGAAAACGCGCAGAAGCGCGTCGAGTCGCGCAACTTCCAGTCCCGAAAGAGCGTGCTTGAATACGACGACGTAATGAACAAGCAGCGCGAGATAATCTATACCCAGCGCCGTCAGGTGCTCGACGGGGAGGACGTCAGCAGCTCTGTCCGCAGCATGATCCATGACGTCATCTCCTCGGGAGTCTGTTCCGTCATCGGCAAGGACGGCTTTGTAGAGAGCGCCGACCAGCTCAACGAGGTGCTCAGCCCCTTCGACAAGCTCTTCCTCGGCGGCAAGCGCCCGCAGGTGACGCACGACGAGCTCTCCGATTTCGACAGCGGGAAGCTTACCGAATACGTCGAAGAAGCGGCGGAGGCGGCCTATTCCGCCCGTGAGGCTCGTTTCGGACTCATTCCGGAGACAGATCAGCCAATCATGCGCGAGCTTGAGCGCGTGATACTGCTCCGCGTTGTTGACGAGAACTGGATGGACCATATCGACGCCATGCACGAGCTGCGCCGCGGCATCGGCATACGCGCGTACGGCAACGTGAACCCGCTCGACGAATATAAGCGCGAGAGCTTCGACATGTTCGAGGCCATGGTAAACAGCATAAAGGACGAGGTCGTCCGGAGACTGTTCACGGTCGAGCTCCGACGCGAGTCGGCGCTCGAGCGCAAGAGCGTCGCGAAGACGAGCGTTGAAAATGTCGGCGGCGACGCACCTGTCAAGAAAAAGCCCGTCAAGGTCACGAAGATAGGCAGAAACGATCCCTGCCCCTGCGGCAGCGGAAAGAAATACAAGCACTGCTGCGGCAGAGACGCGTGATCATGAGCGGCTTTACCGAAAAAAGCGCCGGCGCCCTGCGCTGGCTTTCAAGCGACGCGCTCGACGGAGCGGGAGTCGTCAACGCCTTCACGACGAGATACGGCGGCGTGAGCACCGGCGAATTCGAGAGCCTCGACCTCGCCGTCTCCCGCGGCGATTCGCCCGAGTGCGTCCGCAGGAATTATGACATCATCTGCTCGGCCCTCGGGATATCGCCGGAAAAGCTCGTTTTTTCCCGTCAGGTGCATGGTGACACCGTGCGCGCCGTCACGGGAGCCGACAGTAAGGGCGACATATTTGCGCCCGTGCCGTACGAGGCCGACGGACTCATCACGAATGAGCGCGGCCTGCCTCTGATAATCCACATCGCCGACTGCGAGGGCATCCTTCTGTACTGCCGCCGCCCCGCGGCGATAGGCGCGGTACACGCCGGATGGCGCGGCACCGTCGCCGACATAGCGGGAAAAGCCGTGCGCGCCATGACGGAGCGCTACGGCTGCGACCCCTCCGATATATCTGCTGCGCTCGCACCCTGCGCGAGCGTCTGCTGCTATGAGGTAGGCGAGGAGGTCATCTCCGCCGTGCGAGCCCTCCCGATCGATACGGAAAGCTATATCGTCCCCACGCGGGAGGGTCATGCGAGGATAGACCTCAAGAGCATCAACTCCGCGCTCCTGCGCCGCGCGGGAGTGACGGATATCTCCGTCTGTCCCGAATGTACGATGTGCCTTCCCGATAAATACTGGTCCCACAGACGCACGAACGGTCACAGGGGCGTTCAGGCCTGCATCATCTGCATGAAGTAGGAAATGAGAATGAAGCTTTTCAAGAAGATAACTGCGATACTGCTCGTCTGCGTACTCGTCGCGGGCGCCTCCTCCTGCGGGCTCTACGAGCTGCCGCAGGGCATAGAGGAGCCGACCGTGACGGACCCTGACGCCTCCGCCGCGCCGTCGCCGACGCCGACCCCCGTCCCGACCGTTACGGCCGACGATAAGTTCACTCTTGCCTATAATCCGGATGCGAGCCTTAATCCGTACTCCGTTGAGAGCGCGACGAATTTCTGGCTCACCGGCCTTATGTACGAGAGCCTCTTCGTGTTAAAAGACGATCTTTCCTATGAGCCTATGCTCTGCTCGTATTACGAGATGTCCGACGGCGGTTATACGCATATCATCGACGTAAAAAGCGGAGTCAAAATGCACGACGGCTCCGACCTCGGCATTTTCGACGTCGTATATTCCGTCCGGCTCGCCAAGGAATCCGAGCGCTACTCCGCGCGCTTCAAGAACGTCAGAAGCGTCGGAGTGGACGACGGAATGGTTTACATAAAACTGAACAATCCGGACACGGATTTCTGCGCTCTGCTCGATATCCCCATCGTTAAGGACGGGACAGGCTATGACAGAGTGCCCGTCGGCTGCGGGCCGTACGTGTTCGATCCCGAGAAAGTGTGCTTCAACGCCTTTGACGGATACAGGACCTTCGACACCCTGCCCATAGACTGCATCGGCCTTGCCGCGTACGACCGTAGCGAGCTCATAAGCGCGTTCGAGACGGCGGATATAGACCTTGCCGTATCACAGCAGAGCAATATAAGCTACGTCGATTACAGCGGCGACTGCGAGGTCCATTTCTGCCCGACGACGGTACTCCACTATATTGGTTTCAACTCGGGGAGAGGGTACTGCTCGTCCGCGCTCCGGAGGCTCATCCTCGCCTCCGCCATTGACCGTGAAGGCTTGTCCGGAACTGTCGTCGCCGGTACCGTGCCGACCGTGCTTCCCGTGACCCCGGGCAGCCGCTGGTATATAGATCCCGTTGCCGAAAATGCTCTCGTCAAGCCCGAGAACATGGAGGCCATGATGATACGCACCTTCGTCGAGGATTTCGATCAGGACGGATTCATCGAGTATATCGAGGATAACGTCGTGTGGGATTTTGCGCTTGAATTCCTCGTCAACAACGACAACATGCAGAAGGTCGCGGCGGCACGGAGGATAACTGCGGAGCTCAATGAGATGGGCTTCGACGTCAAGCTCAAAGAGGTCGACTGGAACACGTACATCACTCTGCTCAACATGGGCGAGTACGATATGTACTACGGCGAGCTCCAGTACGGTGCGAATTTTGACCTCTCACCGCTTTTCTGCTACGGAGGGGGAGGCTGCCGGGGCTTCTACGACCCGGACCTGCAAAACTACGTCTACGCCTTCAACGGCGCCTCTGAGGAGAACAAGCTCCAGGCGATGACGGACCTTCTCGTTTATCAGGCGGACAACTGCTATATCGCGCCTCTGTTTTTCGAGCGCACCTCGGTATACACAAAGCGCGGGGCAGTCTCCAATATGTACCCGACAAACCACAACATCTTCGCGAACGTCGCATCGTGGACGGTAACGTTCCCGCACGCGGCGGAATCGGATAAATAGATCGTGCAAAGAGCACACCGGAGGTTAATATGGTATTCAGATGTTATGCAACGAAGAAGAGCGGATTTGACGTCGAGGCGGGCAGTCTTCTGCGCGACCTGACCGAGAATCTCGGGCTCACCGGTCTCGAATCGGTGCGGATTTTCAACAGATACGACGCCGAGGGCATAGACGCCGACGTCTTTGCCAGAGCGATGCTCTCGGTGTTTTCCGAGCCGCCCTGCGATTATTGCTATGAGGAGGAGCTCCCCGAGCTCCCGGCGAACTGCCGGATCCTCATATCCGAGGCGCTTCCCGGTCAGTATGACCAGCGTGCCGACTCCTGCGCGCAGTGCCTGCAGCTCATGACCTGCGGCGAGCGCCCGGCCGTTGCATACGCGAAGGTCTTCGTTTTCGTCGGAAGCATGACGGACGAGGAATTCTCCCGCGTCACCTCGTGGCTCATAAACCCGGTCGATTCCCGAGCCGCGAGCGCGGAAAAGCCCGATACCATCATCAGAAAGTACCCCTCCGCCGCTCCCGTAGCGAACGTCGAAGGCTTCCTCAAGGCTGATGACGCGGGTCTTGCCGACATTCTCGACGCCTTCGGTCTCGCCATGGATATGGACGATCTGCGCTTCATGCAGCGCCATTATGCCGACGAGGTGGGCCGCGACCCGACTGTGACCGAGCTCAAGGTCATCGACACCTACTGGTCCGACCACTGCCGCCACACGACATTCTCCACGCACCTCGACGAGGTCTGCATCCACGACGAGGAGACGAAGGCCGCCTTCGAGAAGTATCTCGCCGCGCGCCGTGAGGTCTACGCGGAAAAGGCAGAGCAGCGCCCCGTGACGCTTATGGACGTCGCGACGATAGGCGCGAAGGCTCTCAAAAAGCGCGGACTGCTTAAAGAACTCGACGTTTCCGAGGAGATAAACGCGTGCAGCATCCACGTCGACGCGAAGATAGACGGCAGGACAGAGGACTGGCTCCTCATGTTCAAGAACGAGACGCACAACCACCCGACCGAGATCGAGCCGTTCGGCGGTGCCGCGACCTGCATAGGCGGCGCCATCCGCGACCCGCTCTCCGGAAGAGCGTACGTATATCAGGCGATGCGCATCCCCGGCGCCGCCGACCCGACCGTGCCCGTTTCCGAGACGATAAAGGGCAAGCTCCCTCAGCGCAAGCTGACGACCTCCGCCGCCGCGGGATACAGCTCCTACGGCAACCAGATAGGCCTTGCCACCGGCCTCGTCCACGAGCTCTATCATCCGAGCTACGCCGCGAAGAGGCTTGAGATAGGCGCCGTCGTCGGTGCCGTACCCTACGCCAACGTAGTCCGCGAGACTCCCGCGCCGGGCGACGTGATAATCCTTCTCGGCGGGCGTACCGGCCGCGACGGCTGCGGCGGTGCGACCGGCTCATCCAAGACCCACAACCTCGATTCGCTCACCGAGTGCGCCGCAGAGGTGCAGAAGGGCAACCCGCCCGAGGAGCGCAAGCCCCGGCGCCTGTTCAGGAATCCCGAGGCGGCGAAACTCATCAAGCGCTGCAACGACTTCGGCGCGGGCGGTGTCTCCGTCGCGATCGGCGAGCTCGCCGAGGGCCTCGTCATCGAGCTCGACAAGGTAAAGAAAAAATACGTGGGCCTTGACGGCACCGAGCTCGCCATCTCCGAATCGCAGGAGCGCATGGCCGTCGTCGTGGCGGCGGAAAATGCCGCTCACTTCATCGAGCTCGCCTCGACCGAGAACCTTGAGGCGACCGAGGTCGCGAAGGTCACCGACGAAAGGCGTATGGTCATCAAGCTCGAGGGCCGCGTGATAGTCGATATCTCCGCCGATTTCCTCGAGTCCAACGGCGCTGAGAAGCACTGCACCGCCGAGGTGCCCACGCTTGCAGATATCTCCGGGAAGACCGACGGAGATCCTGCCGAATACCTCGAAACGCTCGTCTCCGACCTCAACTTCTGCTCGCAGAGAGGCCTCGGAGAGAGATTTGACGGCTCGATAGGCGCCGGAAGCGTGCTCATGCCGTTCGGCGGAAAGACACAGCTCTCGCCCGCGCAGGCGATGGCGGCCCTGCTTCCCGTGAGAGGCGGTCATTCCGAGACCTGCTCCGTCATGGCGTGGGGCTTCGATCCGTTCCTTTCCGAGAAAAACCCCATGGCTGCCGCAAGGCGCTCCGTTATAATCTCCGCGGCGAAGCTCGTCGCCTCCGGCTGCGACTATAAGAAGATATATCTGACCTTCCAGGAGTATTTCGAGAAGCTCCGCAGGGAGCCCGAGCGCTGGGGCAAGCCGCTTTCGGCCCTGCTCGGCGCGCTCGATGCCCAGCTCGGTCTCGGCATCGCCGCCATCGGCGGCAAGGACAGCATGTCCGGCTCCTTCAATGACATGGACGTTCCGCCTACGCTCGTGTCCTTCGCGATAGCGCCCGAGGATGCGAAAAACGTCATCTCGCCCGAATTCAAGAAGGCGGGAAGCAGCGTGTGCCTGTTCGTCCCGGCCCCCGGATACGACGGTATCCAGGCCTGCTGGGAGCGCGTGCGCGCCCTCGTGCTCGACGGGACGATCGTCTCCGCCCGCGCCATCGATAACGGCGCGGCCATCGGTGCGATATTCAATATGGCGACAGGCAATCTCATCGGCTTCGAGGAAGTGCAGGGAGCAGACCTCATGTGCTCCATCCCCGGCGCCATCGTCGCCGAATGCGTAAAGCCCGCTGAGGGCGCGGTCCTTCTCGGAAAGACCGCCGAGGCCCCCGTTATCAAGGTAGGGGGAAGAGAGCTCGCGCTTGCCGACCTCATCGCGAAGTGGGAGGCCCCGCTCGAATCCGTGTTCGCGACGAGGACGCCCGGCAGCAGCACCGTCGAGAAGATAACGAGCGACAAAAAGCCCGTTTCCGCGCACGCCGTGCTGAAGCTCAGACCCCGCGCGCTCATCCCGGTTTTCCCCGGCACCAACTGTGAATATGACACCGCGGCGGCTATCGAGCGTGCAGGCGGTGAAGCCGAGATACTCGTTCTCAAAAACATCACGTCCGCGGCGCTCAGCGAGTCCGCGACCGAATTCGTCAAGGCCATAGGCAGGAGCAACATGATAGTTCTGCCCGGTGGCTTCTCCGGCGGCGACGAGCCCGAGGGCTCCGGCAAGTTCATAACCTCGTTCTTCCGTGACCCGAGGCTGACCGACGCCGTCACGGAGCTGCTGAAAAAGCGCGACGGCCTCATGCTCGGTATATGCAACGGCTTCCAGGCCCTCATCAAGCTCGGGCTCGTCCCGTACGGTGAGATCTGCGACATGAGACCCGACAGCCCGACGCTCACTTTCAACCTTATCGGACGCCACCAGTCGCGCTACGTGACGACGAGGATATGCTCCACGGCCTCCCCGTGGCTCTCCAAGTGCGTTCCGGGCGAGCTGCATTCCGTTCCCGTGTCTCACGGCGAAGGCCGCTTCATAGCGTCGGAGGAGCTCATGCGCACCCTCATCGCCAACGGTCAGATAGCCACACAGTACTGCGACGAAAACGGAGTGCCTTCCATGGATACCTCCGTCAACCCGAACGGTTCGGTCATGGCTGTCGAGGGTATAATGAGTGCCGACGGCAGAGTGCTCGGAAAAATGGCGCATACCGAGAGAAGCGGAGCGAATGTCGCGCGCAACATTACCGGGACCCTGTTCCAGCCCATATTCGAAGGCGGAGTGTCCTACTTCAAATAAGATCACGCAAAATGCGGCATAGACGGAGGCAAAGTTTTCATGTGGAATTTTATTCTTCGTATGCTGAAAAAGTACAGGGAATTCATCCTCTATGCGATCTTCGGATGCATCAACACGCTTATTGACTTCCTTGTATTCACCGGAACTAATGAGCTCCTGCATTTTCCGGCGGAGCTGTGTCAGGTATTCGGATATCTGGCGGGCTTCATATCCGGGTTTATCTTCAATCGCAACATAACCTTCAAGAAGGAAGGGGCAAAGGGCCTGGTCGGTCAGGTCGTGCGCTTTGCGCTCGTGAACCTCGTGTCCCTCGGCGTAAGCACGCTGCTTATCCACCTGCTCAAAGAAGCGGGAATGAACGAATATATCGCCAAGATACTCGTCACGGTGATAGTCGTCCTTATCAATTTCTTCGGCTATAAATTCTTCGTGTTCAGAAAAGAGAAGACCGAAGCCGCGCCGGAACCGCTGCCTCTTATTGAAACTCTTCCTGAAACGGAAGACGCGGTCCGGGAGACAACGGAAAAGAAGGGTGAGAAGTGACCGACAGAGAGCTTATCAACGCGGCGTTCGCCGCATCTGAAAACGCATGGGCGCCCTATTCGGGCTTCAAGGTAGGAGCGGCGCTCCTCTGCTCGGACGGGACGGTGTACACGGGCTGCAACGTGGAAAATTCCTCCTTCGGCGCGACTATATGCGCCGAGAGGGTGGCGTTCTGCAAAGCAGTCAGCGACGGCCGCCGCAACGGATTCGTCGCATTGGCCGTCGCCGCCGACAGCGATACCTACTGTATGCCATGTGGAATGTGCAGGCAGTTCATGTCCGAGTTCACGACGGACATCGAGATACTGAGCGCGAGGGGCGACGGCAGATATACGAGCTACCGTCTCAGTGCGCTGCTGCCGCATCCGTTCGAGGCGCTCAACAGCTGACAAGCCTCGCTACGAGCGAGGAAACAAGCTCCGCGTGCCCGGCTTCCTCATCGGCGAGAGAAGCGTAAAGCGCGCAGCCGGTGCGTTCCGCGGCCTCGCGGTACCGCTTTTCGCCCTCTGTCTCCGCCCAGTAGCGGGCACGGAGGGCCGTGAGCAGATTTCCCGGCGTGACAGGCTGCGTGTGTGCGGGCGGGGCGCATTCGCCGTACATGAGATAGTACCGCGTCCTGAGCTTTTTTGCGTGCATCCGTTCGTCTGACGCGATCGACCGGAGTACCCGTGCCGCGGCGGAGCCCGCGGTCATCGAGGCGAGCGCCGAATACAAGGCCGCGTCTGCGGCTTCGCCGCCTATGAACGCCTCCATTTCCGCGCGTTCAGACGGGAAAGTCGTATCTGCGTTTACTTCCGGAGTCGAGACCCGCTCCCACACGGAGCGGAAAACGTCGTTTTCATTATTCAAATCGATCACCCGTACATCCTATGCGCGGCGCACCGCGTTGTGCCGGCGCACGGCAGAAAGGGCAGGGGAGACATGGCAAGATTTTTCGTTGCCGCGAGCAATATTTTCGGCGGCATAGCCTATATAAAAGGAAAGGACGCGGAGCATGCCCGCGTCCTGAGACTGCGCGAAGGTGAGGTCGTCGTAGTATGCGACGGCAACGGCAACGAGTATTCCTGCCGGATAAAGAGCTCGACACCCCAGGAGGTGACGGCGGAGATAGTCTCCGAGGGCCGTTCCGCGGGCGAGCCTGACGTCGAATGTACTGTATTTGCCGCGTGGCCGAAGGGCGACAAGGCGGAGACGATAGTGCAGAAATCCGTCGAGCTCGGCGCGGCGAAGATAGTCTTTTTCCCGTCGGAGCGCTGCGTGAGCCGCCCTGACTCCGATTCCGCGATGAAGAAGTGCTCGAGGCTCAATAAGATAGCCGAGGAGGCAGCCAAGCAGTGCGGGCGCGGCATACTGCCGTGCGTCGCGTGCACGGATTCCTTTTCCTCGATGCTCGCGGAGGCCTCGAAGAGCGAAATGCGCCTCTTTTTCTACGAGGGAGGCGGCGAGTCGCTCCGCGATATCTTCGCAGAGTCAAAGCCCTCGTCCGTCGCGATAGTGACGGGCCCTGAGGGGGGCTTTGAGCCCTCCGAAACGGAGCTTGCCAAGGCAAGCGGACCCGTCCCCGCGACGCTCGGAAACCGCATCCTGCGTTGTGAGACGGCGCCTCCCGTGGCGCTTGCCGCCGTCATGCTGCTGACGGGGAATCTCGGCTGACCCTATCCGAAGATATAAGGCTCGGTCTCGCTGAGGAGGACTCTGTCGTTAGCGAGCTGTGCGACGGTTATCAGGTCGCCGGGCCGCGCGCCCGCCTTGGTCGCGATACAGCCGGAGTCGATGAATTCCGTGCCGCGTCTGTGGCCGTCAATGTATATCACGCTGTACGGCGTGAAGTTTTCTCCGTACACGAATATCTTCCCGGAGCTCTTCTCCGCGGAAGATATTTTTATGTCGTGAAGTCCCATGCGGAGCTCTGTCGGCTGCGGAACGTCGCCCTCGTAGGCCGCGCGTTCGCCGTAGAGCATATCGTACTGCAAAAGCTCGAGACCTTCCGCGTACTCCTCCGTGCCGTAGTAGGCTCGGTGATACTCCGGCAGGATGCCGCCGCCGATGCTCGTGACGTCAAAAACGAGGGAGCTCAGCCTGTACGTCTCGATATCACGGTCTGCGGCCTTCAGAGCGCCTCTGTTGTACCATATCGCGTACTCCGTCTCGTAGAGCGTACCCGATTCGAGGTCCTCGGGCTCAAGCCCGATGGAGGGGAGATGGTCTCCGTAGAAAACGGCAACGACGGGCTCGGGATAGCTTTTCAGATATTCGAGCAGGTCTCCTATGAAAGCGTCCGTTCCGGAAAGCTGGTTTACATAATAATCAAATCCCGGGTAGTCGTTCTCCGTCTCGACAGAGTCGGGGTCATCGTCGTCGGGATAGCGCCCGTGCGCCTGCACGGTCACCGTGAAGATAAAGTCGCGCCCCTCGGTGGAGGTTAGGCAGTCGCTGATGCAGCCCGTAAGAATGCTGTCCTCGGCCCAGCCGGAGGGATTGATTGGCACATCGTTCATGTATTCGAGCGCCGTAAAGGTGTCGAAGCCGAGATTGGAATAGACGACGTTGCGGTCGTAGAAGCTGCCGTTGTGGTCGTGTATTGCGTGCGAGGTAAGGGAGTCGAGTATGTAGGGGATGGACTCGCAGGTCGTTTCCTTGAGTATCGACTCATACGGATATTCGCCTATGCCGAAGTAGTCGATATTCATTCCCGTCAGCACCTCGAACTCGGTGTTGACCGTAGCGCCGCCTATCGTCGGCACGGTGAGGTAGCCGGAGGGGCAGTCCTCCTTGAGCTTCGTGAAATTCGGGACAGGGTCCTCTTCGAACACCGCGTCCTTTATGCCCTTCGGGTCGATGAAGGATTCGAGCTGAACGAAAATGATGTTCGGAAGCAGGCCGTCGGGCTCGGGGTCGATGGTCTCGAGGATGTCCTCGACCTCCTCCTCGGAGTATTCGTCGGGGCAGGCGATGCCGTTCTGGAATATGCTGCATGAGAAGCAGTAGGGGAAGCCGCAGGTGTCGTATGCGTCGTTTATGAAGAGGAAATCAGCGTTGAGATCGTACGTGAGCTGCATATAGACGCAGCCACCCGCCGCGATGCAGAGCGCTGCCGCGAAGCCGAGCACGGAGCGCACGGGAGCAAGAGCCCTGCACTTCGGAGCCTTCCTGAATATTACGATGAAGGCGAACACGAGCCCGGCGACGAAGAGCGCCATCAGTATCATCTGCCAGACCTTGAAGTAGACGTCGGCGACCTCAAGGAAGGAAACTATCAGCGCAAAGTCTCGCGCGGAGAAGGGTGTGCCACGGAAGATGAGCGTAAAGAAGTCCGTCAGCCCGAAGCAGATCCATATTACGCAGACGAGACTGAGGACGAAGATGCGCCGCCTGAAAAAGAGTGCTACGGCAAGCGTCAGAAGGATGATGGCGAAATTCGCGAGAAATGCGAGCGGGCGCTGCGCGATAAATTGAAAAAGCCCCGCCGCGGAGCGCCTGTTCAGAAGCTCCGTGACAAGGGTCAGCACGACTGCGAGCACGACCGTTGAAAGAAACGGCCTTGAGTCGAGGATATCATTGAGTTTACGCCGGGTCTTTACCAAAGCGGGGACGCCTCCTGACGGAAGAAATACTGCGAGTCGAATTATAGCACATTATCCGTGCTTTTCAAGCAGGGAAAAAGGCTGAGCAGTAAATTCCACATTGTAAGTTTACATTCCACACCTGACCTCTATGGTGTGGAATTAAATAAGACAAATTGCCGGTCACGCCATTCGCAGGCCCGAAATCAGCGAAAAATGCGGGCTTTTGGCGCCATATTCCCGCAAAAAGGCAAAATACTTCCGGAGGTGAAATTGCCGTTTATCATTTGTAAAGGCAAATCCCACCCCTGAAAGCATTTGGTATATATTCATATTTTGGATACTCGGAGACAACTTCTTAAGAAGTTTCGGGGATAAAATGATCTCGTTCGGAGGGATTCCCCGAATGTTGAGCATCATCAGTGCAGATGATGGGGGAGCAGTTGCCGAATTACCGTTTTATCTCATAATGCTATTGACCAATCCGATCGTTTCGTCGGCGTGGAGAGAGAGAGGTTCGATTCCGATATAAACATTCTCGAATTGAACGTAGAATAAGCCGTTGCCCCGATCAGATAATGCTGCTTCATTAAGTTCCTCCGGACGGTAGATATTTACACTTGTATCCGGCTTGAAGCCCCAAATGGAAAGTCTGAATTCATTTCCCAAGTCATTGGGAGCGGGAACCGCCTGCGCTCCGTCAGCATCAGTCACCGGTCCGGGTTCTTCTCCCGTGCGGTAGGTAACTCTGAGCATCTTGTAGACCGTTCCGTCGTTCATCGTTGTTACATAAATGATCGCATTGCCGAAATGATAACCGTTCGGCAGCTCTGTCGGCAGGTATTCACCCAATCCCTGTTCGTTCCGGGCTTCGGCTTCATAGATTTTTTGAGTGTAAGCATCCTTCACTTCCTCGGTCGTCCGTTCAGCCGGGAAAATGGCAACGCTATACATCGCGTTTCCGTTGATTCCTACAGGCTGTGGTCCGCCACTGAGAGCGGTTTTGCCGGTACCCTGTTCGTGAATATATTTCGGAAATACTGCGGCAGCACATATAACAAGGCACAGACAAGCGGCAATAGCGCCCCATTTGATCCAGCTATGACGTTTTTTTATTGCGGTGCAGTTTTCGGACTTCTCGATCAGATCCGCATCGACGTATCCGATATAATCTAATGCACTGGCCTTTTTCATAGTGTGTATCCCTCCTTGATCAGATACTCCCGGAGATCGTTGCGGATTCGGAAGAGCGTCATCTTCACCTTGCTTTCGCCCATGGACAGCTTCCTGCAGATTTCAGGTATACTGTCAA
>JAZQQE010000023.1:0-18161 GCA_045628845.1 Oscillospiraceae bacterium | reverse complement strand
CAAAATCAGCCCTTCGCCCCCCCGCAGGACTTTGAGTCCGTCCCGCAATCCGCCCCCGCCCGCACCCCCGAAACGGCAAAAATAAAAAAAGACGCCTAATAGGCAAAATAAAAAAAGAAGACTCAGGATAACGGGACAGCCAGATAAGAAGAGAGGCATAGCCGGAATTTACGTTTTTGAACGAAGGCGTATGCCGATACGTCAAGTGAGAAAACGGAAATAGGCAAAAAAGCCTTGTAAGATCCTTGCTCATAGAAACAATAAACCCGGGATAGAAGAATTGCTTCTGTCCCGGGTTTTTTTATAGCTTTTTGCCGCTCCGGCAAGAAAAAATCCTTAGATGGCCGTCCCGAAGGAGCCTTCTTTTTTTAATGGAGCTAGTGATGTGACTTGAACACACGACCTGCTGATTACGGACAATAATTACACAGGCATCTGCTTGCTACATAAAGCACTCTTTGCTTGGTAATACCATATCTACAAACAGCCCATTATCTATACCGTACTTGATATGCTGGAGCATAGTTTTGACCCCGTCAAGTTCACCGTCATATATGATCAGCATTTTTCCGCCGTTGTCGTATATGCTTTTGCCGACTTTATATACAGCTTCCTGTGTTGCCTGTTTTCCTTTTAAAGTAAAGGCATCGTCAAGAATGAGAAGATCAAGGCTTCCGTATTCCGCATAAAAAGTATCCTCTGTTTTTGTATTCATCGAATTTATAAGCTCATCGATAAAACTCTCGGTCGTAATCATCTTTGATGTCGTGCTCGGATGATTCATCAGCCAATCCCCGTAAATCCCTTTTGCCAAATGTGTTTTTCCGCACCCTGAAGGTCCGTATAGAAAAACTATCGGATAAAGATTCGAATCTGCAAATGCCTCCAGGGCTTTCGCCGAAAAGGCATTTTCTGCTTTTTTATATCTAAAATCGCCGATTCCACACTCAAATCTGATTGCGTAAATGTCTCCCCCGCATTTTACCGTTTCCATTATTTATCTCCTCATTTTATATAAGCAAAAATACTGATTATGAGTCAGTAGTTCAAAAAGCGCTGTCGGCTTGCTCCATGCAAAAGGTTTGCTCATGGTTACTTTGTGCCCAATGTCTTCTCGATGTCTTTATGATAAGCTTAAGGTTTTTGAGTATGAAAAAACCTTGGAACATGAACGATTCCAAGGTTTTTTCTATGGAGCTAGTGATGTGACTTGAACACACGACCTGCTGATTACGAATCAGCTGCTCTACCGACTGAGCTACACTAGCAAAGCACGCTAATTATAAACACACAAAACGGTTTTGTCAAGTGCGGGTTACAAAATGCTTGATTACTATTTGTCATCAAGCCTGCGGCGCGCTGCGCTTCGTGCGTGACGCCGCGGAAGCGCCCGGATATTTGCAGTAAAAACTTCGCGGATAATTTCGGGTAACCTGCATTATGTTTATCGAAGTGCACTCGGCGCCGCCGATACTCTGTCGGACGGACCGTTTGTGGGGTGGAAATACTGCCGAATATAGTTGACATAATCATTAGCAAGAAAACAATTACGTACAGTTATTAACATTATCAACAGAGTTATCAACGACTCCGAAAGTCTTGTGCTATGCGGCTTACAGCATAAAATGGGATAAAAAGGAAGACCCGCAAGTTAAAATATCAGAATTTGTGAACACAGAAAATGATTTACATAACACATGCAGCCACGACCACAAAATGCCAATGAAGGAGCACGCCCACCGTCCTTCATTTCAGAAGGTCAGCGAGTCTATATCCATCGTCGCGTAGGCGTTGAGCGAGAGGTCCGCGCGGACGCCCGCGAGGTACTCGTAGTAGCCCTGACAGCCTATCATCGCGGCGTTGTCGCCGCAAAGAGAGAGCGGCGCGATGAAGAGCCTCGCGCCGCGTTTGCGGCAGGCCTCCTCAAGAGCGGCGCGCAGGTAGGAGTTCGCCGCGACGCCGCCGCCGACGGCAAGCGTGCCGTTTCCGGTAGCGTCGAGGGCTGCCATGGCGCGCGGGACTATCGTGTCGCAGACCGCGGAGCATACGGCTGCGGCGAGTGAGGCGCGGTCGAGCTCCTCGCCCTTCTGATCTGCGTTGTGCGCGATGTTCACGACGGCGGTCTTGAGCCCGGAGAACGACATGTCGAGCGGATTTGAGGCGACGTGCGAGCGCGGAAGAATGTACTTCGATGCGTCACCGCCGCGCGCGAGAGCCTCGAGCTGCGCGCCGCCGGGATAGGGGAGTCCGAGCACGCGGGCCGTCTTGTCGAAGCATTCGCCCGCCGCGTCGTCGCGCGTCGAGCCGAGTATGCGCATATCAGTATACCCGCGCACGTCGACGAGGAGCGTGTTGCCGCCGGAGACCGCGAGGGCGGTGAAGGGCGGCTCAAGATCGGGATGCGCGATGTAGTTGGCAGCGATGTGCCCGCGCACGTGGTGGACGGGGATAATGGGAACGTCGAGGGCGAGCGCGGCAGACTTGGCGAAGTTCACGCCGACGAGGAGCGCGCCTATGAGTCCCGGTGCGGCAGTCACGGCAACGGCGTCTATATCCGAGCGCGCTACGCCCGCGTCCGCAAGGGCGCGCTCGGCAAGCGGAGCTATCATCTCCGCGTGACGGCGCGAGGCGAGCTCCGGCACCACACCGCCGTATACGGCGTGCAGGGCGACCTGCGAATCTATCGCGTCCGAGAGGACGCGCCGCCCGTTTTCCGTGACCGCGACGGCAGTTTCGTCGCAGGAGGATTCAAATGAGAGGATTAGCATGGCATTCACCGCTCCGTGAAGAATTTTGTCATCAGTACCGCATCCTCGACGGGACGCTCGTAGTAGCGCGGACGGCGCCCGACCGGGACGTAGCCGAGCGAGGCGTAGAGACTGTGCGCGGGCAGGTTGCTCTCGCGCACCTCGAGCGTGAGAAAGCTGAGGGCGCGCGCCGTCGCTTCCTTCTCGAGCTCCGCAAGTAGCGCGCGGGCGAGCCCCTGCCTGCGGTAGGCGGGGAGCACCGCGACGTTGTTTATATACCCCTCGTCGAGCACGGTACGCATTCCCGCGTAGCCGACGAGGATGTCTCCGTCGAAGATGCCGGGATAGATGCAGGAGTCGTCTCCGATCTCGCTGAGGAGCATCCCCTCCGTCCATGGGACGGAGAAGCAGACTTTTTCTATTTCAGCCGCGGCGGGAACGTCCGCGACGGTCATTTTTCGTATCGTCATTTCGCGTCAAACCACGTCGCGGCGGATTTCGCCTCTGCCGTCAGCGGGACGGAGAGTGACACGACGCGCTCCATCTCCTCCGTCAGCAGGGCGCTGACGCGCTCTGCCTCGGCCTCGGGCGCCTCGACGATGAGCTCGTCGTGCACCTGCATTATGAGCTTCGCGGCGAGCCCCTCCGCTTTGAGGCGCGCGGCGACGTTTATCATTGCGAGCTTGATTATGTCCGCGGCGCTGCCCTGGATAGGGGTGTTGAGCGCGACGCGCTCGCCGAAGGCGCGGCGGTTGAAGTTCGAGGAGGCGAGGTCGGGTATCTCGCGGCGGCGGCCCATTATCGTGGAGACGAAGCCGTCGCGCTTTGCGCGCTCGACGATGTCCTTCATGTATTCGCGCACCCCGCTGTACTTTTCGAGGTAGCTGTCCATGTACGCCTTCGCCTCGCTTACGGGCACTCCGATGTCCTCCGAGAGCGAGAACGCCGATATGCCGTAGACTATGCCGAAGTTGACGGCCTTCGCGCGGCTACGCATGACGGAGGTGACCTCCTCCGGCGCTATTCCGAAGACCTGCGAGGCGGTCTGGCGGTGGATATCGCCTCCGGAGATGAAGGCCTGCTTCATGCGCTCGTCGCCGGAGATGTGCGCGAGGAGGCGGAGCTCTATCTGCGAATAGTCCGCGTCGACGAGGACGTGCCCCGCGGGCGCGACGAAGACGCGGCGCATCTCGCGCCCGAGCTCCGTGCGCACGGGGATGTTCTGCAGGTTCGGCTCCGTCGAGGAGAGGCGGCCCGTCGCCGTGACGGTCATGGTGAAGTTGGTGTGTATGCGTCCGTCGGGCGCGATGACCTTCAGAAGCCCGTCTACGTAGGTGGATTTCAGCTTAGAAACGGCACGGTATTCGATGATATCGCCTATGATGGGGTGCTTGCCGCGCAGCTTTTCGAGCACGTCGATATTCGTGGAGTAGCCGGTCTTCGTCTTCTTCGAATAGGGGAGCATCAGCTTGCCGAAGAGGACTTCGCCGAGCTGCTTGGTGGAGTTGATGTTGAAGCGCTCGCCCGCGTGGGAGTAGATGCTCTCCTCAAGCTCCGAAATGCGCGCCGCGAGCATCTCGCCGAAGGCGCCGAGCGCCTTCCTGTCGACGAGGAAGCCGCAGTCCTCCATCTCCGCGAGCACGGGGGCGAGCGGAAGCTCTATCCTTTCAAGGAGCTCCGTCATGCCATGATCGCGGAGCTGGGGCGCGAGGAGCGCATACAGCTCGCCGAGAGCCGCCGTGTGCTCCGCCCACGCCGTGAGCGCGACAGACCTGTCGCCGAGGGGCGAGAGCGCGCCCTCGGAGGCGTATACGCTCTCCGGCGGGAGCTCGATACCCGCGCGCAGAGCGAGCTGGGCGACGGCGTAGTCGGAGTCCGTCGGACTCAGCAGATACGCCGCGAGCATGGTGTCGAATATGAAGCCCTCGCAGGGGAGGCCCTCCGCGAGCAGCAGATGAGCGAGCCTTTTCAGGTCGTGCGTTATCTTTTTAACGTCGGGCGCAAACAGCGCGCGCAGGGCGCCGTCGTACTCTGCGCCGAGCCCGTCACGCAGCAGCAGAGTCACCGTGCCGCCGCACCCGGCGGCGACGCCGTCGAGCCCGTCGAGCGCCGTCACGCAGACGAAGTCGGCCGCGCGCCAGCGTGCGGCAAGCGCGTCCGTATCGCCGGAGGCGACCTCGAAAGCCACCTCGCTCCGCACGGCGGGAGCCTCGGACTGCTCCGAGCGGAGCTCCCATTTGTCTATAAGCTTGAAGAATTCGAGTTTTTTGAAGACCTCGAAGAGCGGCGCCTTCGCGATGCCGCCGAAGGCGCAGTCAGACGCCGTGAGCGCGAGCGGCACGCTGCGGTCTATCGTCGCGAGCTCGTAGGAGAGCTCAGCGCTCTCGCGCCCCGCCCCGAGCTTGTTTGCGACGGCGGGCTTGAGCTCGGAGATATGTTCATACACGCCGGCGAGCGTGGTATAGCGCTGTATGAGGTCCATGGCGGTCTTTTCGCCGACTCCGCGCACGCCGGGTATGTTGTCGGAGGAGTCGCCCATGAGCGCCTTGAGGTCGATTATGTGCGGAGCCTCGAAGCCGTATTCGGCGGCGAAGGTCTCCTTGTCATAGCGTATGCTCTCGGTCTGCCCCATGCGGCTCCTGACGTGCAGTACGCTCGTAGTGCCGGAGATGAGCTGGAAGCTGTCGCGGTCCCCCGTGACGATGACGCACTCGCCGCCCTCGGCCTCACAGCGTGCCGACAGCGTGCCGATGATATCGTCGGCCTCGTAGCCCTCGAGCTCCGCGCGGCGTATCCCCATCGCGTCGAGCGCCTCTTTCAGGGGGGCCATCTGCTCGGCGAGCTCGTCGGGCATCCCCTTGCGGTTGGCCTTGTAGCCGTCGTAGCGCCTGTGGCGGAACGTGGGCGCGGAGAGGTCGAACGCGACGCACACGGAGTCCGGCTCCTCTTCGTCGAGGAGCTTTTTGAGTATCGTCATGAATCCGTATACGCCGTTCGTGTGCAGACCGGCGGAATTGGTCAGCTCGCGTATGCCGAAAAACGCACGGTTTATAATACTGTTGCCGTCGATGAGCATCAGCTTCATGCAAACACCGCCCTGTATCAGATTTAATCAGTATATCAAATCGCGCCGGAAAATTCAATGTATACGGTAACGCTGCGCGCCCTTTCGGCATAAGATGACACGAGGTGTGAGTATGCTGAATTATTTGATAATGTGCAGGTCTCTGACTTACGCTCAGAAGGCCGCAAAGGCGCTCGAACGGGCGGGGATGACCGCGACGGTGTCGCGTCCGCCCGCCGAAGTGAGCGGAGAGGGCTGCACGTACTCGGTAAAAGTATCCGAGCGAAGTCTGCCGGCGGCCCTCGTCGTGCTCAAAAACGCGGGCGTGCCGTCGGGCAAAATATATATGATGGACATGGACGGCCATCCGTCCGAGGTCATGAGGTGATATACCTTGACAACGCGGCGACGACGCTCATAAAGCCCTACGCCGTCGGTGCGGCGGCTCTGCGCGCGATGAAAAACGCCGCGTCGGTCGGCCGCGGCGCGCACAGACCGGCGGCGCTCGCCTCCGCGCTCGTATACGAGGCGCGTGAGCAGGCGTCGGAGCTCTTCGACGCGGGCGGCGCGGAGCGTGTCGTCTTCACCTCAAACGCGACGCACGCCCTGAATATTGCCATAGCCTCGTTCGATCTTCGCGGACGGCGCGTCGTGACGTCCGGCTGGGAGCACAACAGCGTCATGCGCCCGCTCGCGGCGTCGGGCGCCGTCACGGCGGCGGCGTACGGCGCGCTTTTCGATCGTGCCGCGAACCTGCGCGCCTTCGAAAGGGAGCTGACGCGGGACACCGCGCTCTGCATAGTCTGTCACGTCTCCAACGTCTTCGGCTTCATACTGCCCGTCGGGGAGATAGCGGACCTCTGCCGCGCACGCGGCATACCGCTCGTGGTCGATGCCTCGCAGTCTGCGGGAGTGTGCCCGGTGAGCCTGCGGGAGCTCGGCGCGGCGTTCATCGCCATGCCGGGCCACAAGAGCCTTTACGGCCCGCAGGGCACGGGCATCCTGCTGTGCGGAGAGAATGCGCCGGTGCGCCCGCTTCTGCGCGGCGGTACTGGGAGCATTTCACGCTCTTTGGATATGCCGGAATTCCTGCCGGACGCCCTCGAGGCCGGCACGCACAACGTCGCCGGCATAGCGGGCCTCTGCGAGGGCTTGCGCTTCGTCTCAGGGCGCGGCACGGATAAGATACTCGCCCATGAGCGAGGCCTTGCCCGCAGGGCGGCGGAGCTTCTGGAAAAGACGGGCCGCGCCCGCGTCTACGCCGCGCGTGACGCCGAAGCGCAGAGTGGGGTACTCTCCTTCACCGTGACGGGCATGGACTGCCACACCGCGGCCGAGCGCCTCGCGGAGCGCGGGATAGCCGTCCGCGCGGGCCTGCACTGCGCGCCGCTCGCGCATGAGAGCGCAGGCTCGGACGGCACGGTACGCGCGAGCTTCTCCGTCTTCAACACGCCGTCCGACGCGGAGGCGCTTGCCGATGCAGTCGCAGACATATAAGCCTTGAAAAGCAAGTCCTTATTATCAAGATAAAGTAAACCCGGGATAGAAGCTTTCGCCTCTGTCCCGGGCCTTTTCATTTGCTTTTTGCAGTTCCGGCAAGAAAAGATCCTTATCAGAAATTGATGACTCCGAGATGCTCCAGGAGTATCTTCACGCCGACGAGTATCAGCACGATGCCGCCCGCTATCTGCGCGCGCGTCTTGTAGCGCACGCCGAAGTGATTTCCTATGACGACGCCCGCGAGGCATATCACGAAGGTGACGCCCGCTATCAGCGCCGCGGCGGGAGCTATGCTCGTCGAGAGGAACGCGAACGTGACTCCGACGGCGAGAGCGTCGATGCTCGTCGCTATCGCGAGGATGAAGAGCTCGCGGAAATCCATCCGCGCGTCCTTCTCCGGATCGTCCTCCTCGCCCTTGAACACGTCCCAGAGCATCTTCGCTCCGAGTATCGTGAGCAGGCCGAAGGCGATCCAATGGTCGAAGCTCGTTATGTACTTCTCGAACTGTGTGCCGAGCAGCCATCCTATCACGGGCATGACGCCCTGTGCCACGCCGAAGAACAGCGCTATGATGACTCCGCGCTTTATGTCCAGCTTTTTCATCGCCAGACCCTTGCACATGGACACGGCGAACGCATCCATGGCGAGCGCGATGCCCGTCAGCAGCAGCTCGATGAAGCTCATCAGCTGATGTGAACGCTGAGAACGCCCTCGACGTTTTCGAGTCCGGCAGGAGCGGTCTCCATGTCGATGATGGTGGCGGCATAGGCTCCGCGGGTGCGGTCGGCGCTGGCAAGGACCTTGCCGGCGGCGGCGAGCAGGGCGGCAGAGTCACCCGCGCGGCGGATGACGGTCGCACGGACGGCGCCGGTGCGCTCCAGGGAGATGTTCGGGAGGTTGACGGAGTTGACTATGTTGCCGCGGAGCAGGTACTCGCTGATCTGGTCGGCGGCCATGATGGCGCAGTTGTCCTCGCTCTCGGGAGTGGAAGCTCCGAGGTGCGGGATGGCGATGGTACCGGCCATGCGGGCAGTCTTGTCGTTGGGGAAGTCGGTGACGTATCTCGCGACCTGCCCGTCGGCGATGGCGGCGGCCATGTCGTCGTCGTTGACGAGCTCACCGCGGGCGATATTGATGATGCGGACGCCCTTCTTCATCTTGCCGATCGCAGCGGCGTTTATGCAGCCCTTGGTCTCGTCGTTCATCGGGAGATGCAGGGTGACGTAGTCGGAGGCGGCGTACAGCTCGTCGAGATCATCGACGAAGGTGGCGATGCCCTTGAGCATATCGGCGACGGCGGGATTAAGGAACGGGTCGTAGCCGATTATCTCCATACCCATCGCGTGCGCGGCGATGGCGACCTTCGCGCCGACGGCGCCGAGGCCGACGACACCGAGAGTCTTGCCGAGGATCTCGGGACCGACGAAGCGGCTCTTCTCCTTCTCGACAAGGGCGGCGACGTCCTCACCTTCGGGAACGGAGCGGACCCAGTCGATGCCGCCGATGACGTCGCGGGAGGCGAGCATCAGCGCGCAGATGACGAGCTCCTTGACGCCGTTGGAGTTGGCGCCGGGGGTGTTGAAGACGACGATGCCCTTTTCGGCGCAGACGTCGACGGGGATGTTGTTGTATCCGGCACCGGCACGGGCGATGCACTTGAGCTCCTTGTTGAAGGGGTAGTCGGCCATCTTGGCGGAACGGACTATTATAGCCTCTGGCGCCTCGGAGGCGTCGTCGATGGTGAAGTATTTTCTGTCGAGTCTGTCGGTGCCGATAGCGGCGATCATATTGAGCGTTTTTACGGTAAACATTCGATACACCTCTTTATTTGTGCGCCTTTTCGAAGGCGGCCATGAAATCGACGAGCTTCTTTACGCCCTCCATGGGCATGGCGTTGTAGATGGAGGCGCGCATGCCGCCGACGCTGCGGTGACCCGCGATGTTGACGAAGCCGTTCTTCTCGGCCTCGGCGACGAACTCCTTGTCGAGGGCGGTATCGCCGGTGACGAAGGTGACGTTCATGCAGCTGCGGGCTTCGGGGCGGGCACAGCCCTTGAAGAGCTTGGAATTGTCGAGATAATCATAGAGCATGGAGCTGCGCTCGATGCGGCGGGCCTGCATGGCCTCGACGCCGCCCATCTGCTCGACCCACTTGAGGACGAGACCGAGCATGTAGATGGAGTAGCAGGGAGGAGTGTTGTGCATGGAGTCGCCCTTGATCATGGCGGCGTAGTCCATCATGACAGGGGTGTAGGGGAAGGCGTTGCCGGGCAGGTCGTTGCGGACTATGGCGACGGTCACGCCGGCGGGGGCGAGGTTCTTCTGCGCGCCCGCGATGATGATGCCGTATTTGGAAACGTCGACGGGGCGGGACATGATGTTGGAGGACATATCGCAGACGATGGGCACGTCGCCGACGTCGGGGACGTAGTTCCACTCGGTGCCGTAGATGGTGTTGTTGTCACAGTAATAGAAGTAGGACGCCTCGGGATCGAGCTTGAGCTCGTTCTGCTGGGGTATGTAGGTGTGGTTGGCGTCAGAGGTGTCGGCGGCGATGTTTATCGTGCCGTACTTCTTGGCCTCTTTGAGAGCTTTCTCAGAGAAAGAACCGGTCACGGCGTAGTCGGCTTTGCCGGTACGGGGCATGAGGTTCATCGCAGCCATGGCGAACTGCAGGGTCGCTCCGCCCTGAAGGAAGAGCAGCTCGTAGTTGTCGGGGATCTTGAAAAGTTTCTTGAAGTTGGCCTTTGTCTCTTCGAATATTTCAAGGTATATCTTACTGCGATGACTCATTTCCATGACGGACTGGCCGCTTCCACCGAAACTGGTTATCTCAGAGCCTGCCTTCTCGAGCACTTCGAGCGGCAGCATGGACGGACCGGCGGAAAAGTTGTATACACGTTCCATTTTACAAGACCTCCGTAATAGAAATTTTTTCGCGAATGAATATTATAATAGAGTATTATAGTATCGTTATTTGGGCTTGTCAAACATCTTTATGCTGTTTTTTATACAAAAACCGTGAATGATGACGGCAATTTTTTGATGTTTTAACGAATTAAATCATTATTTGCCCCAAAAGGACCTCTCCGTCGTTTCCGGTGATGAGAACGGGGCATCTGCACCCCGCCTGCGATCCGGGCACGGAAACGACGCAGTAGTTTCCCGTGTGGCCCACGCCGCCGCTTTCAAATATCACGTCCTGCACGGTGCCGGTGAGAGAGGCGAGAAATCCCGCCTTCATTTCCGAGGCGACCGCGGAGGCGGCATCACACCGCGCTTTTTTTACGGCGTTCGTGAGCTGGCCCTCCATGACCGCGGCGGGAGTCCCGGGTCTCGGGGAGAATGGGAAAATATGCATGTCCGAAAAAGCGCAGCGGCGGAGGAAGCGGAGCGTTTCCTCCGCGTCCGCGTCCGTCTCTCCGGGGAAGCCGCAGATGAGGTCGGCGGTGAGCCCGCAGCCGGGGAACGCGCCGCGCAGCAGCGTAACGGATTCGTAGAATCTGTCCGTCAGATAGCGCCGCTTCATGCGCGCGAGCGTGGCGTCGCAGCCGGATTGGAGCGAGAGATGGAAATGCGGAGCGAGCTCCGGCAGCGCGGAGACCTTTTCGATGAATTCCGGGGTCACTACGCGCGGCTCGAGTGATCCGAGGCGTATGCGCAGGCCGGGCACCGCGTCCGCGACCGCGCATATAAGCTCGGCGAGCCCCGGCTTTCCGGGGAGGTCGATGCCCCACGAGGCGAGCTCTATCCCGGTCAGGACTATCTCGCCGAAGCCCTCCGCGGCAAGTGAGCGCGCCTGCTCCGCCGCCTCGTCGGCGGGAAGGGAGCGCACGGGACCGCGCGCGTAGGGGATTATGCAGTAGGCGCAGTAGTTGCGGCATCCGTCCTCGACCTTGAGAAGGGCGCGCGTGCGCCCCTCGGCTGCCTTCGCGGGCAGTACCTCGAAGGTATGCCTCTGCCTCGGATCGCCCTCGGCGAGCACCGGGGAGGCCGGACGGTCCTCATACAGCTCACAGAGCTTTTCGACGAAGGCGGCTCTGTCGCCGCTCCCGCCGACGAGCGTCACGCCGAGCTCCGCCATCTCCGCGGCGTCCGTCTGCGCGGCACAGCCGCAGACGGCTATCATCGCGCCGGGGAAGTCCTTGGCGGCGCGGCGCACCGCCTGCCTCGATTTGCGCACGCTCTCGGCCGTCACGGCGCAGGAGTTGATGATGACGACGTCCGCGTCCGTATCGCAGGGCGTATGCCCCGCGCGGCGCAGAAGCTCCGTCATTGAAGCACTCTCGCATTGGTTGACCTTGCAGCCAAGCGTAACGAAATGGAATCTCAAAGCAGGTCACCCCGTTCGCGGCGGCTCTTCGGCCTCCGCGTGATAGGGATAGTGTACCATAAGCCCCGGATTTGTCAACGATTGAGGGGGACCGCTCTCAACTGATGATGCTTCTATTGTATGCCCGCGGAGCTGAAATATATCGCCTGCCCGGGCGGGTTTTATTTATTGACTAACGCGCCTCGACCGAATATATTATTAAAAGGAAAAGAAGCCACGGCATGACTATGGATAAGCCCTTCGTCGTCCTGCGTCCGCAGAGGACGCCGGGAGCAGCGACATCACGCCGTGGAGAGAGTAGTGGTCAAAGAATGAAAGCATATCTTGATAACGCCGCGACTACGCAGGTAAGGCCGGAGGCGGCGGAGGCCGCCATGCAGGCCATGACCGGAGTCTACGGCAACCCGTCCTCCTCGCATTCCGCGGGCCTTGACGCGCATGAGCTCGTGGAGTCCTCGCGCGCGGCGATAGCCGCCGCGATAGGCGCCGAGGCGGGCGAGATAGTGTTCGTCTCCGGCGGCACGGAGGCCGACAACTGGGCGCTTTCCGCCGCCGCTCTGCGCCGAGGCAGGCACATCGTATCGACCGCCGTCGAGCACGAGGCTGTGCTCGAGACGCTCAAGGCGATGGAGGACCGCGGCTGGGAGGTGACTCTCGTCGAGCCCGAGCGCGACGGGAGCATACCCGCGCAGAAGATAGCGGACGCCGTGCGCGAGGATACCGCGCTGGTCTCCGTCATGAGCGTCAACAACGAGACGGGGTGCGTTTTCCCGGTCGCCGAGGTCGCGCGCCTTCTGAAGGCGGGCGGCTCGCGGGCTCTTCTTCACACCGACGCCGTGCAGGCCTTCCTCAAACAGCCCATCAAGGTCCGCACGCTCGGCGCCGACCTCGTCAGCATGAGCGCCCACAAGGTCCACGGGCCGAAGGGGATAGGCGCGCTGTATGTAAAAAAAGGCCTGAATATAAAGCCGATAATATACGGAGGCGGTCAGGAGCGCGGTCTTCGCAGCGGGACCGAACCCGTACCCGCGATAGCGGGCTTCGCCGCGGCGGTAAAGGCCGCGGGTAACATCACGAAGCACGCGGAGGCCGCGGGGCAGCTGCGCGAATATATCGCCGGGCGGATAACCGCGTCCGTACCGGGCTCCGTCATCATAGGAGGCGGCGCGCCGCACATACTCTGCCTCTCCCTGCCTGGATACCGCGCCGAGGTCGTCATGAACTACCTCAGCTCGCGCGGAGTGTACGTCTCGCGCGGGAGCGCGTGCGCGAAGGGCAGGCGCAGCCACGTGCTGACAGCCATGCACCTGCCGCCCGAGGTCGTGGACGGAAGCATCCGCGTCAGCTTTTCGGAGTTCAATACGCAGGAGGAAGCGGAGTATTTCTGCTGCTGTCTTGAAGAAGCTGCGCAAAAGCTGCTGAAAAAGCTATAATTCGCCCTTGCAGTAGCAATAAATGTGTGATAGTATATTTATTCATTAGATCATGTTCGCATTCCGGATTCGGAAAGCGATGGAGGGTTACTGGATATGACAAATATAGCGGTCCTCGGATTCGGCACGGTCGGCTCCGGCGTTGTCGAACTCATCAACACCAACCACGACAAGATCGCGGGCGCCGCCGCGCAGGAGATCGGCGTCAAGTACATCCTTGACACGCGCGATTTCCCCGACAGCCCGTACAAAGACCTTGTGATCCATGACTTCGCGATCATCGAGAACGATCCCGACGTGAAGGTCGTCGTCGAGACCATAGGCGGGACGGGGGCTGCCCTCAACTTCACCCGCCGTGCCCTGCTCGCGGGCAAGAGCGTCGTGACCTCCAACAAGGAGCTCGTCGCGACGTACGGTCACGAGCTCATCGGCATCGCGAAGGAGCGCAACCTCAACTATCTGTTCGAGGCGAGCGACGGCGGCGGTATCCCCATTCTCCGCCCGCTCAGCCAGTGCCTCGCCGCCAACGAGATAGAGGAGATATACGGCATCCTCAACGGCACCACCAACTACATACTCACCCGTATGTACGAGGGCGGCGCGCAGTTTGACGATGCGCTGCACGAGGCTCAGGCGAACGGTTACGCCGAGGCCAATCCCGCCAGCGACATCGAGGGTCTCGACACCTGCCGCAAGATCTGCATCCTTTCCGACCTCGCCTTCGGCCGCCAGATAGACCCCGCGCAGGTCCCGACCCGCGGCATCACGGAGGTCGACGCGAAGGACGTCGCCGTCCTCAGCGGGGCGAACGCCGTCATCAAGCTCATCGGACGAGCCGTCAGGACCGGCAAGGCTCAGGCCGCCATCTGCGTCGAGCCGTTCGTCATCATGCCGACGAATCTCCTGAGCGGAGTCCGCGGAGTTTTCAACGGCATCATAGTCCGCGGCAACGCGACGGGCGAGACCATGTTCTACGGGCGCGGCGCCGGCAAGATGCCGACTGCGAGCGCCGTCGTCGCCGACGTCATCGACGCGGCCAAGCACTTCACCGCGAGAAAGTACGTAGACTGGGCTGACGGCGGAGACGACGCCGTTACCCCGCACGAGCTCCTGAAGAGCCGCTGGTACGTCCGCGGCTGCGTCACCGACGACGCGCAGAAGCTCGCAGACGACGCCTTCATCACCAACGGCGAGTACACCGCGGCCGAAATTGAGGCGAAAGCCGGCGCGGCCGCCGTCAGATACAGAGTTCTCGAATAAACCCGAAAGAGGGGTGTTTTTGTGGCACTTATAGTTCAGAAGTTCGGCGGCTCCTCCGTTGCGGACGCCGAGAAGATCAACAGAGTAGCGGGAATAATCAAGGATACCTACGACGCGGGCAACAGCGTCATCGTCGTCCTCTCCGCTCAGGGAGATACGACCGATGACCTCATCGCCAAGGCCGAGGAGATAAATCCCTCCGCGTCCAAGCGTGAGATGGACATGCTCCTGAGCACCGGCGAGCAGATATCCATAGCGCTCTGCGCCATGGCGCTCGAGCGCATGAACGTGCCCGTCGTGTCGCTGACAGGCTGGCAGATCGGTATGCATACCGACAGCAATTACAGCTCCGCCAGGATAAAGACCGTCGCGACCGAAAGGATCCGTGCCGAGCTCGACCGCAAGCGTGTCGTCCTCGTTGCGGGCTTCCAGGGGATAAACAAGTATGACGACGTGACGACGCTCGGCCGCGGCGGCTCCGATACGACCGCCGTCGCCATCGCAGCGACGATGCACGCCGACCTCTGCCAGATTTACACCGACGTGACCGGCGTGTTCACCGCCGACCCGCGCCGCGTACCGACTGCGCTGCAGCTCAGCGAGATAACGTACGACGAGATGCTCGAGCTCGCGTCCCTCGGCGCGCAGGTCCTGCACAACCGCAGCGTTGAGATGGCAAGGCGCTACGGAGTGAACATGGAGGTCCTCTCCAGCTACGAGCGCAAACCCGGAACAAAAGTCAAGGAGGTCGTTAAAATGGAAGAAACCAAGATAAGCGGCATTGCGAAGGACAGCAACATCGCGCGTATAGCCCTTGTGGGCCTCAAGGATGAGCCGGGCGTCGCGTTCAAGATATTCCGCGATATGGCGAAGGTCAAGATCAACGTCGACATCATTCTCCAGTCCATCGGCAGAGACAATACCAAGGACATCAGCTTCACCGTCGCCAAGAACGACGTGGACGCCGCCGTCCGCACCCTCATGGAGAACCGCGAATCCATCGGCTTCCAGAACCTCTCCATGGACGATACCGTCTGCAAGCTGAGCATCGTCGGTGCCGGCATGATAAACAGCCCCGGAATCGCTGCGATGATGTTCGAGGCTCTGTACGACGCGAAGGTCAATATCCACATGATCTCCACCAGCGAGATCAAGGTCAGCGTCCTCATCGACGAGGCCGACGCCGATATCGCCATGAAGGCGGTACACCAGAAGTTCTTCGGTGTGTGATGACCGTTTAAAATGAAAAAAGAAAGCGTCCCGTCTGCTTGCCATAGCAGCCGGGGCGTTTTTTTGTCTTCCGAAAAAAACAACAAATGCGAATAATTACACGGCATAAGCGCCGAGCAGCGGGTCAAAATAGCGACGGGCAAAAAAGCCCGAAGTTCATTGAGGGAGATAGAACAATGTCCAACAATAACAGCAACAACATCATGAATCCCGATGCCCGCGAGGCCATGGACCGCTTCAAGATGGAGTCCGCCAACGAAGTCGGCGTCAATCTCAAGAAGGGTTATAACGGCGACCTCACCAGCAGAGAAGCCGGCTCCGTCGGCGGCCAGATGGTCAAAAAGATGATCGACTCCTACGAGAAGAACATCAAGTGACCCTGCTAACGCAGTTTCAAAAAAGCGTCAGAGAAAGGCCGGAGCCCGAAGCGGACTCCGGCCTTTCTCATAAAAAAACAAAAAGAAAAGGCGCAGTTTCCTGCGCCTTTTCTTCAATTAGGTCAGAGCTTATGCGTTGAGGTAATCCTCGTAAGCTTCTTCGTAGATGGCAAGGATCTCCTGGAGGCCCATCTGATCGAGGGTGGCCTGGTAGGTATCCCAGTTGCTCATCGGGTTGGAGCCGTCGACGAATCCGGCAAAGGACTCAGCGATGTAGGTGATGATGTCAGCACGATACTTGCCGACTTCTTCACTCTGCTCGGTGGTCAGACGCACGCCGAGAGGCAGCGCGCCGGCTCTGTCGTAGTGAGCTTCGTCGAACTTGGTCCAATAGTCAATGGCTTCGAGAGCGAAGTGACCATTGGGGTTGAGGAACTGAACGTCAACGGTGCAGAGGAGAGCTTCGACCATGCGGCTGCCGCAGTAGAGGCTCATGAGGCCGGAGAGCTCGATGCCGTCGGGATTGTGAAGAGCGAACTCGGTGTTCTGGCGGGTGCCGTCAGGAAGAGTCTCGCAGACAAGGCCTTCGGGACCGTAGTTGAAGAGTTCCCAACCATTGGGAGCGAAGCGGAAGTCGACCCACTTGAGGGAGAGCTCGAGGTCGGTGTTCTTGGCAGCGAAGCAGATGTTACCGGTGGCGGTACGGCTGCGGACGGTGCCGGCGTGAACGACCTGGTCAGCAGTGACGAGGGGCTTGCCGACAGGAGCCCAAGCGCAGTTAGGATCAGCGGTCTGAGCTTCGGTGTCCTTGTAGGTGGTGGTGATGCCCTGCCAGAAGGTCTCGCTGTTCAGGGTCTTCGGAGTGAAGGCCTGGGAGAAGAAGTAGCCCTGCTAGTCGGGGTGGACAGGACCGTCGGCGAAGAGGCCGCACATGTACTCAGCGAACTGTCTGTCACCTTCGGAGGTGCAGCCGAGAACGAGCTCGCCGTCACGGAAGTACACAGGGGGAAGAGCGATGGTGGTGATGACGGAGACGTTCTCGAAGGAATTGAACTCCCAGTAGTTGTTGGTCTCTATCATGGCGCTGAGCCAGAGCGGGAACTCGACGGTGTCGACCGCGCTCTTGACGGCCCGGCAGGTCTCTATATAGTCATCCCAGGTGATGAGCTCTTCTGCCTTCATGCCGAGCTTGTCAAGGAAGTCCTGACGGACGCAGTAGCCGGTATCCGTCACGATATCGCCCTCCCAGAGCACCCAGCAGACGGGAACGAGCTCATCCTCGTAGAAGACGGATTCGTACGTCGCTTTGTCGTCGGGATCGAGCCATTTGGACTGATAGAGGTAGTTCGGCATGTATTCCTTGTAGTCGTAGATGTTGACGAAGTAGCCGTCCTCGACCATCTGGAGCGGGGTGCCGGGATAGTAGGCGGTGGTGTAGGTCATGATATCGCAGAGGTCGTCGGAGGCGAGGAGCACGGAGAAGGTCTCCTTGCGGCTCGTCGAGGGCGTGTAGACGTACTCGATCTTGACGCCGGTGCGCTTTTCGATCTCGACGGGAAGGTCGGTGTCGGCGTATTCCTTATCGGCGGGTATGTACTGCGGGGAGCTTGTCGTCCACCAGTAGGTTAGGATGGTGGAGGGGTCATCCGTGAGGGGGAGCGGCCAGTCGTAGGGCTCGGTGGCTATGCCGACGTCGTCGACTGCGAACGGCCCTTCCGGAGTATCGGGAGTGTCGGGAGCGTCGGGCGTGCCGGGAGCATCCGTGCCGGAGGGTACGGCAGACGGATCCGCGGGGGCAGGCGTCGGGGTGCCGGTGTTCGTGCCGCAGGCGGCAAAGAGGGCCAGCACGAGGACGACGGCCATTACCAAGGCGAGGATCTTTTTCACTTTGACGATCTCCTTTCATAAAAACGGACATGTTGGCTCCGATACAAATATTATATGTCAGCAAATGGATGGATGCAAACCGAAAACCCATATTATGGTGTGCCTCTTTGGCACTCAATATGCCTGAATATGGAAACACCGGCGCACGAACGGGCGAGCATCATGCCGGAGAAAAAGAAAAGGCGCGGTTCGGGACAGCCATCTAAGGATTTTTTCTTGCCGGAACAGCAAAAAACAATATAAAAAGCCCGGGACAGAAGCGAAAACTTCTATCCCGGGTTTACTGTTTTTATGAGCAAGGACTTGCTCCGCAAGAGATTTCATAGGTT
>JAZQQE010000022.1:0-15173 GCA_045628845.1 Oscillospiraceae bacterium | reverse complement strand
GAGGCGTGATTCATCTTCGTCGCGGCGACGAGGAGTATGCTCCCTTCCGCGGCGCCGGCGCGGGCCGCGGCTGCCGCCATGCCCTCACGCACGCTGCGCACGCCCTCTGCGACCGTCATGTCAACCCACGACCTTTCCGTCGTAAAGGCCCTTGCCCGTCACGATGACGACGTCGCCCGCGTGGACGGCGTCGACCCTTGCGGCCTCGGACCGGATAATATAGAAATCACCCGCGTCGAGAAGTATCTCGACGGTCTTGCGCTCTGCCTGAAGGCCCGTCATGACGTAGACGAAGTCCTCCGTGCCGTCGGTATGCAGGGCGCGGCGCGGGATGCGTATCCCGTCGTAGGAATTGCGGATTATCTCCGCCGTCTGCACGCGGAGCGTCGTCGCGTCGGAAAGGGCGCGCGTCGACGAGAGGAAGAGCACGACCTGCCCGTCCTCGGGTGCGGACTTGGATTCTATCTTCATGCTGACCGTATCGGGCATCCAGCGCCCGAAGGAGAGCGTGATGTAGTCGCCCTTGGCGTAGAGCTCGGCGTCGGCTTCCGGGAGCAGGGTCAGGAAGTACCACTTCTCGCCGTAGATGAGCTTGCCGACCGCCGTGGCGGGGACGGTGTGCGATTCTTTGAGCAGGGTCTCCGTCTGTGACGGGCTGAGATTCGCGGCGTATTCCGGCGTCAGGGATTCCCAGCCGTCGACGGCGGACTGGAAGATGCCGGAGCGGCCTGCGAATATCGTCGTCATGCGCAGGGACGAGGGATTGCCGAGCTCCTCGAGCTCGTCGTTGAGCGCGGTGATGCGCTCTTCGAGGCTGACGTCCTCGCCGGAGTTGAAGACGAGGGTCTGGAGCTCGAGCGCGGCGTCGGAGATGTCGTCGGCGCTCCGCCTGTCGGTCTGCGAGCGCAGGGTGCGGACGAGGGTCTTTATCCTCGCGTCATAGTCCACGGGGTCCTCGGCGTCGCGCCCGGTGGCGTAGGCCTCGAGGTATTCCGCCTGCGAAACGAGGAACGCGGCGCGTTCCGCCTTCCTTATGTCCTCGTCGGAGGAGTATACTGCGGCTATCTCGCCGCCGGCGGCGACGCGCGCGCCGTCCTCGGCCGTGATGGAGACCATGCCTCCCGGATAGATGAGCCATTCCTCGTCGCGCACCGCGACTCCGCGCGTCTCCGTGCTGTCATAGACGGTATAGAGCGTCGCCGTCGCGGTCGTGAACGGGTCGTCCACGGCGCGGATGATGTACACCGCGAGATATACGACTATCGCGGCGAACACGACTATGGGGACGATGCGCATTATGAGGTTGGTCTTTTTCACGGTCTTCGCCTCCTGTGAGGTGTCAGTCCTCCCGAAGCTCCACGGGCCTTGCCGGGATCATCGTGGATATCGCATGCTTGTAGATGAGCTGCTGTTTTCCGTCCGTTTCGAGGACGACGGTGAAGCTGTCGAACGCCGTCACCGTGCCGCGCATCTGGAATCCGTTCATGAGGAACATGGTCATCGGCGTACGTTCACGCCTCGCGCAGTTGAGAAAAACGTCCTGAATGTTGATGGCTGTCTTCTGCATAAGTAAGCATCCTTTCTTGTTTTTGGATACTTACATTATATCTCCCGCGAGCGCGAAATCCGTCGAAACGCGCAGGGCGCGCGCGAAGTCGGGAGTTTTGTCAAAGAGGATCTCGTTTATTTCCGCGTCGCCGCGGAGCCATGAGAGCTGGCGCTTCGCGTAGCGACGAGAGGCACGGCGTATGTCCTCCGCGGCAGTCTCCATCGGGACCTCGCCGCGCAGGGCGGGGATGAGCTCCTTGTAGCCTATCGCCTGCATGGAGGTCGCGTCCGCGCTCACTCCCGCGTCGAGCAGGGCCTGCGTCTCCGCGGCGAGGCCGCGCGCGAGCATGTCGTCGACGCGCGCGTCGATGCGCGAATAGAGGTCGGCTCTGTCGGCATATCCGAGCGCGAGCTTGACGTACTTCCACCGGGGCGGGACGGCGCGCGAGGCCTCGTCGAGCTCCGATTTCGTCTTCCCGGTGAGCTTGAAAATTTCGAGCGCGCGGACGATGCGCTTGCGGTCGTTCGGGTGGAGCGCCGCGGCGCTCGCGGCGTCGCACGCGCGGAGCTTTTCGAGCATCGCCTCGCCGCCGAGGGAGCCGTACTCCGCGTCGAGCGCGGCGCGCAGGTCGGGGTCACTTCCCGTGAAGGCGCGGCCCGCGAGCAGAGATTCGATGTAGAGCAGCGTCCCGCCGACGATTATCGGCAGCTTCCCGCGGCTCATTATGTCCTCGACGGCGCGCGCCGCGTCGGCGACGTAGAGCCCGGCGCTGTACGGCTCGGAGGGGTCGAGGAAGCCTATCAGATGGTGCGGTACGCCCTGCATCTCCTCGCGCGTGGGCGCGGCGGAGCCTATCTCCATGCCCCTGTATATCTGCATGGAGTCGGCCGAGACGACCTCGCCGCCGAGGCTCTGCGCGAGCATCACGCCGAGCTTGGTCTTGCCGGTCGCCGTCGGCCCCGTTAGGACGAGCACGCCGCGGCTCATCAGTTGCGCAGGCTGCCCAGCGGGGCGGGGATGCGCCCGCCGCGGGCGATGAATTCGGCGGAGCTGAGCGGGTGTACGGGCATGACGGGGGCGCTGCCGAGCAGGCCTCCGAAGTCTATCGTATCGCCGACGACCTTGCCCGGCGCGGGGATGACGCGCACTGCGGTCGTCTTGCTGTTGACGACGCCTATCGCGGCCTCGTCGGCTATTATCGCGGCGATGGTCGTCGCGGGCGTGTCGCCGGGAACGGCTATCATGTCGAGTCCGACGGAGCACACGCAGGTCATCGCGGTGAGCTGGTCTATGCAGAGGTGTCCGTCCGCGACGGCCCTTATCATCCCTGCGTCCTCGCTGACGGGGATGAAGGCGCCCGAGAGACCTCCGACGTGGCCGGAGGCCATCACGCCGCCCTTTTTGACGGCGTCGTTGAGCAGGGCGAGGGCCGCGGTCGCGCCGTGCGTGCCGACGCTTTCAAGGCCCATCTCCTCGAGGATGTCCGCGACGCTGTCGCCTATGTCGGCGGTCGGCGCGAGGGAGAGGTCGACTATGCCGAAGGGCACTCCGAGCCTCTGCGCCGCCTCGCGGGCGACGAGTTGGCCCATCCTCGTGATGCGGAAGGCAGTCTTCTTTATCGTCTCGGAGACCTCGTCGAAGGGCCTGCCCTTCATGCCCTGCAGCGCATGGTGGACGACGCCGGGCCCGGATACGCCGACGTTGATGACCGTCTCGGGCTCGCCGGTGCCGTGGAAGGCACCCGCCATGAAGGGGTTATCCTCGACGGCGTTTGCGAAGGTGACGAGCTTGGCGCAGGCCATGCCGCCGTTATCGGCGGTAAGCTCCGCGGCGGCTTTGACGGTCTCTCCCATGAGGCGCACGGCGTCCATGTTGATGCCGGCGCGCGTCGTCGCGACGTTGACGCTCGAGCAGACTATGTCGGTCGTCGCGAGCGCCTCGGGGATGCTCGCTATGAGGCTGCGGTCAGCGTCCGTGAAGCCCTTGCTGACGAGCGCCGAGAAGCCTCCTATGAAGCTCGCGCCGACGGCCTTGGCGGCCTCGTCCATCGCCCTCGCGAGCGGGGCGAGGTCGTGCTCGGCGCATGCGGCGGCGACAAGCGCCATCGGCGTGACCGAGATGCGCTTGTTGACTATGGGGATGCCGAATTCACGCTCGATGTCCTCGCAGACTCTGACGAGGTCCTTCGCGCGCGCGGTTATTTTGTCGTAGACCTTGCGGCAGCACGCCCTTATGTCGGGATCGGCGCAGTCGAGCAGGCTAATGCCCATCGTGACCGTGCGGATGTCGAGGTGCTGCTGGTCTATCATCTCTATGGTCTGGAGTATTTCTTTACTGTTGAGCATGGCGTTATATCCTGTGCATGGCCTCGAAGATCTCCTCGCGCTGCATGCGCACGGAGAGCCCCGTCTTTTCTCCCTCGTCGCCGAGCAGGGCGGAGAGCGCCGCGAAATCGGTGCCTTCCGGTGCCTCGACGAGCATTATCATCGTGAAGTAATCGCGCATGACCGTTTGGCTGATGTCGAGGATGTTGACGCTGTTCTTCGCGAGCAGCGAGCACACGTCCGCGATGATGCCGACGCGGTCCTTGCCTATGACCGTGACTATTGCTCTCATTTGCCGTCTCCCATCGTAAGTTCATCGAGCGTCATGCCGAAGGCCGGCATGAACGTCTCCAAAAAGTAATCTATCTCAGGCATGCCGAGCGCGTCGAGCGCTCCGCGTATCTGCTTTTCGGCGCTGCGGAACTCGCCGTTTCCCGCCGTGAGCTCCTCGACGCACTTTATGTACGCCGAGAGCTTGTCCGCCGCCTTGACGAGCTCGCGCACTCCCTCGGGCCCCTCGTCGAGCACCTCCGTGTAGGAGGCGCGGAGCTCCGCCGGGAGCATCGCTCCGAGGCGCTCGGAGGCGAGCCCCTCTATCTTCTTGTAGGCGTCGAGTATCTCGGGGTTGGCGTACTTGACGGGGGTCGGCAGGTCTCCGGTGATTATCTCGGAGGCGTCGTGGAAGAGGGCCGCGGCCGCGCAGCGCTCGGGGTCGGCTTCGCCGCCGAAGACGTCGCGCCTGATGACGGCGAGCGAGTGCGCGAGCAGGGCCGTCATGAAGGAATGCTCGGATATGCTCTCCTCGACGGTGCTGCGCATGAGGCCCCATCTCTTGATGTATCTTGCGCGCGCCATGAGCGCGAAAAAGCTGCTCTCCATACTGACCTCCGCACTTATCATTATTAAACAAATCATTTTATCACGCCGCGCCGGATTTTTCAAGCGCCGCGCCGCCCCCGCGCACGCCTGCGGAGACATAAAAAAGCCCCCGTCCGGCCGTGGACGGGGGAAATTTTCCTTTCACTCGCGCAGAGAGGCGAAGAAGTCGCGCAGGACCGCGGAGCATTCCGCCTCGAGCATCCCCGCGTAGACGTGGGGACGGTGGTTGAAGCGCTCCCAGAAGAGATCGAGCACGCCGCCCGCCGCACCGCCCTTTTCGTCGCGCGCGCCGTAGACGAGGACGGGGATGCGCGCGTTTATTATTGCGCCCGCGCACATGGGGCAGGGCTCGAGCGTGACGTACATCTCGCACCCCTCGAGCCGCCACGAGCCGAGCGCGCGGCAGGCGGCGTCTATGGCGATGACTTCCGCGTGGGCGAGTGCGTTCCTGCCGCGCTCGCGGCGGTTTTCGCCCTCCGCGACGATGACGCCGTCCTTCACGATGACACAGCCGACGGGGGATTCTCCCGCGGCGGCGGCGCTCTCCGCGAGCTCGAGCGCGCGGCGCATGAACTTTTCGTCGGGCATTCAGACACACCTCCCGAATACTGAAACGGAAAAACGGGGAAGATTTGATACTGACATCCGGTCAAGCACTGTAAAAGCAGCGCGAGCAGATTTTTTGTCAGACGAGAACGCTGTATGACGGAAAATATGCCGAGATGAATTAAAGCGTTTGATCGGATGTCAGTATTTAGTGAAGGGAGCGATGAAGATGAAGATAAGCGAAATAATGCGCGGCGGCGCGGTGACGTGCTCGCCGGAGGATACGGCGGCGCACGCGGCGCTGCTGCTCAACCGCTACAACGTGGGCATGCTGCCCGTCACGGACTCGTACGGACGCCTGCGCGGCGTCGTGACCGACCGCGACATCGTCATTCGGTGCGTCGCGGCGGGGGAGGACGCGAGACAGACGGCGGTGCGCGAGGTGATGAGCCGCAATACGGTCTGCGCCTCGCCGTCAGACGACGCGGAGGAGGCGGTGCGCACGATGCTCCGCGCGGGAGTGCGGCGCATGCCCGTCTGCGAGGACGGGACGCTCGTCGGCATCGTGTCGCTCGGCGACATGGCGCGCGAGGGCAGACTCGCCGCCGGGGCGGGCGCGGCGCTTGCCGGCATCACGTCGAACGTGCGGCGTCTGTAAGCTATTTAACGGGCAGGGCGCGCAGCCTTGCCCCGAGCGGGACGGGGGTCACGCCGCCGGAGGTCGTCTCCGCGACGAGGCGCTCGAAGGCGGCCTCGCCGCCCGCGCGGACGAGCACGGAGAAGGTCACGAGCTCGCCGTAGTCGGTATCGGTTATCTCCGCCGAGGCCTCGACGGCGTAGCGGAGCCTGTCCGCGAGCGGATAGGGGCAGGGGAGGGAGTAGGCGGAAAACTCCGCGAGCTCGCCTATGCCGGCGGCCTCGAGCGCGAGCCGCGCCGCCTCCGAATAGGCGCGCACGAGCCCGCCCGTGCCGAGAAGCGTCCCGCCGAACCAGCGGGTGACGACGCAGCAGAAGTCGCCGACCCCGCTCTTGCGGAAGACGTCCAGCACCGGCATTCCCGCCGTGCCGGAGGGCTCTCCGTCGTCGGAGTAGCGCATGGCGCCGTTGGCGCGGACGATATAGGCGTAGACGTTGTGGGTCGCGTCGGAGTATTTTTTTCGGCAGTCGCGCAGCACGTCGAGAGCTTCGCTCTCCTCCGTGCAGGGCACGACGCGCGCGAGGAAGCGGGAGCGCTTCTCGATGAGCTCCGCTTCACCCGTTCCGAGTGGGACGAATGCCATGGCGCGCCTCCTGTCACACTACATATTTCTTGATGCGTGGGAAGACCGCCGCGGGGCACTTCACGTCGGCGGAGATGCCGTCGTCGGTGTAGCTGAGCTCGCCTATGACGCACTCGCCGTGCAGGGTGTCGACGATGCGTGCGTCGGAGTAGGGGATGAGGAGCTGCACGTGCTTTACTCCGGCGTTGAGCACGTCCGCTATGCGGGCATTGAGCTCGTCGAGCCCCCTGCCCGTCAGCGCGCTGACGCAAACGGCGTCCTCGCGCGGGGCGGGGTAGTCGCGTGTGCGGTCGCATTTGTTGTAGACGTCGATGCGGGGTATCTCGCCCGCGCCGAGCGAGGCGACGAGACTCTCCACGACGCGCGCCTGACTGCGCCAGTCGGGGTTCGACACGTCGATGACGTGGAGCAGGACCTCGGCCTCGACGAGCTCCTCGAGCGTCGCCTTGAAGGCCTCGACGAGCTGCGTCGGCAGGCGGCGTATGAAGCCGACCGTGTCGCTGACGAGCACCTCGCTCACGCCGTCGGGCGAGAAGCGCCGGGTCGTCGTGTCGAGCGTGTCGAAGAGACGGTCGCCCGTCTGTATGCTGTCGCCCGTGAGGGCGTTGAGAAGCGTGGATTTTCCGGCGTTGGTGTAGCCTATGAGGGCGACGACGGGAGTTTCGCGCTTTTCGCGCACTCTGCGCTGCGTACTGCGGACGCGGCGCACGTCCTCGAGCTCCTCCTCAAGCTTCTGGATGCGGCGGCGGATGTGGCGGCGGTCTGTCTCGAGCTGCGTCTCGCCGGGTCCGCGCGTGCCTATGGGGGAGGAGCCGCCGGACGCCGTCTGGCGCACGAGGTGCGTCCACATGCCGGTCAGCCTCGGGAGCAGATATTTGTACTGCGCGAGCTCGACCTGCAGGCGGCCCTCGCGGCTCCTCGCGCGGCCGGCGAAGATGTCGAGTATGAGTCCGCTCCTGTCGAGCACGCGCACTCCGAGCTCCTCGGTCAGCGCCTGCGCCTGCGAGGGCGAGAGCTCGTTGTCGAAGACGACGAGGTCAAGGCCCTCGGCGTCGATTATCTCCTTTATCTCGGCGGCCTTGCCCGAGCCTATGAAGGTGCGCGGGTCGGGCGTCGGGCGCGATTGCAGGACGGTCGCCGCGGCCTCGCCTCCGGCCGTCTCGAGCAGGGCCTCGAGCTCCGCCATGCTCGTCTCGTCGGAGCGCTCGTCCTCGGCCATGCTCGCCGCGACGAGCCCTACGAGCACCGCGCGTTCAGTTTTCTTCGCGTTATCCATAAGCGTTCCTCCGTGGACGCCGCAGTCCGGCGCCCGCAGTAAAAAAATACGCGGGTCATGTATGTGACCCGCGTTAAGCGCATAGGAAGGAAAACTCAGTTGGAGAGACCGAATTTCTTGTTGAACTTGTCAACACGGCCGCTGGTATCGACCAGCTTCTGCTTGCCCGTGAAGAACGGATGGCACTTCGAGCAGATTTCAACCCTGATATCCTTCTTCGTGGAGCCGGTCTCGATGACCTCGCCGCACGCGCACCTGATGGTGGTCTGTTCGTATTTGGGATGGATACCTTCCTTCATTTGTTTCACCTCTTTCTGCCCAAAGTACACCGCGCCTTGCGCGGCAAATGTGATAATATCATACCTATTTGCAAAAAGCAAGAGCTTTTTTCATCATTTTTCCGCGCATCCGTTTTGCGCTGAGGAAGAATATGTCCGCTTCGTAAAATATGATAGTCGAGGCTTGTAAAATAAATGTTTATTGTGCTATAATGACTAAACCCATAATAGAAAGCTGGGCCCTTGTCCGCCTGCGGCGGGCGGGGGCGCAATCAGGAGGACTGAGATAATGATCGAAGTATCTGGCCTGACAAAGACCTACGGCAAAAAGAGGGGCATAGACAGGCTCTCCTTCACGGTGAATGAAGGCGAGATCGTCGGCTTCCTCGGGCCGAACGGCGCAGGCAAATCGACCACCATGAATATCATCACGGGCTACCTCTCCGCGAACTCCGGCGCGGCGCGCATCGCCGGGCTCGACGTTCTGGAGAATCCCGTCGAGGCAAAACGCCATATCGGCTATCTGCCCGAGCAGCCCCCGCTCTACCTTGACATGACCGTCGAGGAATACCTCAGCTTCATATATGATATCAAGCGCGTCAGCGGCGTCAAGCGCTCGGCGCACCTCGATGAGATAGTGAGCCTCGTCGGACTGACCGACCAGTATAAGCGCCTCATCCGCAACCTGTCGAAGGGCTATAAGCAGCGTGTCGGCATGGCGCAGGCGCTCGTCGGCAACCCCGAGGTGCTCATCCTCGACGAGCCCACCGTCGGCCTCGACCCGAAGCAGATAATCGAGATACGCAACGTCATCAAGGGCCTCGGGAAGGACAGGACGATAATCCTCTCCACGCATATCCTGCAGGAGGTCTCCGCGATATGCGAGCGCGTGCTCGTCATCAATAACGGCCAGATCGTCGCCGACGACAGGCCCGACAACCTCTCCGCCCTCATCACCGGCGACAGGAAGCTCACCGTCCGTGTCGCGGGCCCGCGCGAGAGCGTTCGCCGCATCCTGCGCAGCGTCGAGGGCGTGCAGTACGCCGACGCGACCGTGCAGGCCGAGCAGGGGAGCTACGACTTCCTCGTCGAGGCGCGTCCGAACGTCGACGTCAGAAAGCCGATGTTCACGGCCCTCGCCCAGGCGGGCTACCCCATTCTCCAGCTCAAGAGCATGGACCTCTCCCTCGAGGACATCTTCGTAAAGCTCGTCGAGGCCAAGCGCGGCAATACCGAGCCGCACGCGAAGACTCCGAAGAAGGCCGCGCCCGAAGCGGAAAGCAAGGAGGAGTTTTAATTGACTGCCATACTTAAAAGAGACCTGAAGGGGTACTTCACCTCCCCCCTCGGATACGTGTTCGTGGCGGCATACATAGTTATAATGAATGCCACGTTCTACATTTCGAGCATCATGACCTCCACCAACGCGCTCAATACGGTATTCTCCGTCATGCTGTACTCCCTCGCGATCATCGTGCCCATCCTGACGATGCGCACCTTCTCCGAGGACTACAAGCAGAAGACGGACCAGCTCCTTCTGACGAGCCCCGTCTCCCCGTCGGGCATCGTCATGGGCAAGTTCCTCGCGGCGTACCTCGTGTTCGTGTTCGGCCTCGTGCTGACGATAGTGTACGTCATCATCTGCCAGGCGTTCGGCAAGGTCAACATGGCCTCCGTCGTCGGCAACTACATCGCCATCCTCGGTGTCGCCGCCGTGTACGTGTCCATCGGCTGCTTCATCTCGTCGCTGACGGAAAACCAGCTCATCAGCGCCATCGCGACCCTCGCGGTCTTCGCCCTGCTGCTGATACTCGACCTGTGCTACAGCCTCGTCAATACCGCGTGGATAAAGTCCGTGCTGTACTGGCTGAGCATCTACCGCCGCTACAACACCTTCATCATGGGAGTGTTCTCCCTTGCCGACTTCGTGTACTACATCAGCGTGACGGCCACCTTCCTGTTCCTGACGGTCCGCATGCTCGAGAAGAAACGCTGGAGCTGAGGAGGGAACGACAATGAAAAAGAACAAGGATCTTCTGGACCAGGGCATATTCGACGTCGAGCTCGCCGCCGAACAGGAAGAGATAAAGTCCCGCAAGTTCAAGTACGGGACGCTCGCCACCCTCTTCACCGTGATATTCATCGTCGCGGTCATCCTAATCAACGTCTTCGTCGGATACCTGACCGACCGCTTCGTCCTCGAGGTCGACCTCACGAGCGAAAAGCTCTTCGAGATCTCCGAGGATACCAAAGAAGTCATAGCGGACCTCAACGAGCCCGTGGACATCATCGTCTTCGCCGATGAGACTCATTACAAAGACTCCACCGAGCTTTACAGCAACATCTACGAGACCCTTCAGCGCTACCAGTCCCTCGCCGGCGGCATGATAAAGGTCACCTACATAGACCCGAACCTCAACCCCGGCGTGGTCGAGAAGTACAACGCGCTCAACGACCTCCAGCCCGATGACATCGTCGTCGCGACGGAGCGCCGCTTCAAGCGCCTGCAGCCGACCTCACTTTATAACCACCAGACCGGCGAGGACGGCATCACCTACTACGTCGGCCTGCGCGCCGAGCAGAAGCTCACCAGCGCCCTCCTCTACGTCACCGCCGACACGCTCGACAAGGCGCTCTACATCCGCGGCCACAGCGAGGACTACGGCCTCGACGAGCTCACCCAGCTGCTGACCTACTCCAACTACGAGGTCGACAACCTGATCCTCGCCCGCGAGGACATCCCCGAAGACTGCACCATGCTGATAATCTCCTCGCCGCTCAACGATTACAGTCCCGAGGAGGTCGACAAGCTCGCTGACTTCCTGGATAACGGCGGCAAGCTCGTCGTCTCGATGGATCCGAACACCCTCGATCCGATGACGAACCTCTCCCTGCTCTTCGAGGAGTGGGGCATCAGATATGACGACAGGATCATCCTCGACTCCCAGCAGTCGCTGTCCGGCTACCCGATGTACGTCGTGCCCGACACGCAGTACTTCGAGGGCATCTCCGACTCCATCAACATCCAGAACCACTTCGCCATGATCCCCGCCTGCAAGCCCATCGAGATAACCGGCACGCAGAGAAGCGGCATCGACGTCCATCCCCTCCTCACGAGCTCCGCGACGAGCTACGCCAAGAGCGTCGAGGACGTCATCGCCGGCACCGATCAGGCCGAGGGCGATACCGTCGGACCCTTCAACATGTGCGTCCTCGCCGAGAAGATAGCGACGGACAAAAACCTCAACTACACCCGTGCCGACATACTGTTCTGCAGCACCGGCATGATGACCGACTCCATCCTCTCCGCGCCCGAATTCCTCAACGCGACCTGGCTCACCGCGGCGCTCAACTACGTCAGCGAGTACACCGACGCGGTCATCATCCCGGATAAGGACTTCGACTCCAAGGCACTGACCATTCTCACGTGGCAGGGCAACCTCATCTTCTGGCTCGTCATCGTCGCGATACCCGTCATCATCATCGCTGCCGGCGTCATCGTATGGGCAAGGAGGAGGCACCTGTAATGACAAAAGGTCTTAAGCGCGTCGTAATCGCCGGCGGCATCGTCGTCGTGCTTGCGCTGCTGCTTGTTGCCTTTGTCCTTATCTTCCCGAAGGATGACGTCGACCCGACAGTGACGGAGGCTCCGTCGGAGCAGCCGGTCATCTACGTCATCAATGAGGACGGCAACTCCCTCACAAGCATGAGCTGGCACTGGAAAAACGGCGAAGAGCTGAACGTGCGCTTTGTCCGCGACGCGGACGGCAAGCTCACCTATGAAGCAGAGCCCGAATCATACTACTTCGACTGGAACACGAGTAAGTTCCGCAGCATGATGTTCACGATGACCTCCCTCGCCTCGATGGGCATAGTCGAGGAGGATCCGAAGGACCTCTCGGTATACGGTCTCGACGATCCGTACTTTGTCATCGAGCTCGGCTTCGCGGACAAGACGCTCGAGCTCAAGCTCGGCAACCCGACGATACAGAACTACGCCTACGCAATGGTGACGGGCGACAACAGGATCCACATGGTCGGCTCCTACCTCGCCGCGCTCATCTCCCGCGACATCGTCGAGTACCGTCAGATAGATTCCTTCCCCGTCTATGAGGGCGACGAGATCTACGACAACATCTGCCGCGTCTACATGGAAAAGCGCGACGGTACCGCCATCGAGATAGTGACCGACCCGGCCTACGAGATGGAGGGCAACGACGCCATGTCGACGTACATGCTCCTCCGGCCGGTCGTCTCCTCCTGCTCCGACATCACCGTGCGCGAGGACGTTCTCGACCTCGTCGCGACGGTCGCCTTCTCCAAGGTCTACGGCGACATAGAGGCTGACCGCCTCGCCGATTTCGGACTCGACAAGCCCGCCCGCCTCGCCCTTGAGGACGTGCAGGGCAACAAATCCGACATCATGGTCGGCGCGACGGACTCCAACGTCTTCTTCTGCGCCTTCACCACGCAGTATGAGGACTTCATGGCCGGCAAGATAGATAAGCTGACCGTCCTCGAATACTCCGTCGCCGGCTTCGAGCCCCTCGACATCGACTACATGACGCTCCTCAACCGCACCGTCTGGGTGCAGGATATCCATAGCGTACAGTCAATCGACTACGACGTCAGAGGCGAGAAGTACCACCTCGAATTCTCCTTCGAGGACTATATCACCGACGCCAACACCGAGGCCGAGCACGTCTTTGGCGATCTTAACGGCAAGGACATCGGCGAGACGAACACGAAGCGTCTGTACGCGCGTACGCTGAACCTGCGCGAGGTCGGCACGGTAGCCGACGACGTGGCGCTCGGAAATGCCGAGGTCACCGTGACGCTGAATCTGCGCGAGGGCGGCACGCGCGAGCTGAAAATGTATAAGCTCAATGACCGCCAGTACTGCGCCGTCGTCGACGGCGAGCAGCGCTTCTACATATACCGGTCGAATCTCGAGAACATCACGGACGCGTTCACGCGCCTGATGGACGACAGAGACCTCGCGCTGTTGTACGATACCTGATATGACAGAGGGCGCGCCGCTGAAAATGCGGCGGGCCTCCTTGCAGATACGGGAGGAAACATGGATACTGCCCTGAGTAAGATATTCTGCGCCATAGCCGCCGCCGCGGGGCTCGCCCTCGCGGTCGCCGCCTGTGTTTCGGGAGGCTGGGGCGTGCTCGCCGCGACGGCCGCGTGCACTGCCGTCCTCGTCGTCATCGCGCTCCTCATAAGGCGCGCTCCGGAGCCGCGCTTTGCCGCAGGAATGGCGATAGTCGCCGTCGTCGCGTTCATCCCGCGCGCCGCGGCGCTCATAGCGTATCCGGTCGTGACCGACCCCGTCCATGACTTCGGAACGTATTACCGCGTCGCCGAGTGCCTCGCGCAGGGCACGGAGCTCGTGAAGAACTCCGGGCATCTGTTCCCGCACATATTCTTTTTCGCCTCGGCGCTCTCCGTGCCGTTTTCGGTGTTCGGAGCGTCCGTCGCCGCCTATCAGATATGCGGCCTCGTCCTCAGCGTAGTGACGGCCGTGCTGATATACATGACCGCGCGGATGCTGCGCGGTGGGAAGGCCGCGATGCTCGCCGCCCTCATCTTCGCGCTCAGCCCCGCCGCCGTGCTGTACGCTCCGCTCTGCTGCGGGGAGCACCTCGCCATGGCTCTGCTCGCGCTCTTCTTCTACCTGCTCGCGCGCATATCGAAAAAACGCCCGGAGCACGTGTGGAGCGCCGTGGTGTGGGGCGTCCTGCTCGGCCTTGCGCTGCTCGCGCTCGAGCTCGTGCGTCCGGTCTCGATAGTGCCGGTCATCGCTCTCGTGCTGACGTGGTGCGCCATGCGCAGGGGGAAGAGGAAGCTCCCGTTTGCCCGTGCGGGCGCTCTGCTGCTCGCGCTCGCCGCCGTGTTCATCGGAGGCCGCGAGGCCGCGCTCTTCGGGGCGGAGGCCGCCCTCGGCAAGCCCGTCGCGCACTCGTCGACCTCGTTTACCCTGCTCGCGGGCTCGAACGCCGTGTACGAGGGCTCGTGGAATCAGGAGGATTCGGACTTTTTCCGTGCCGCCGTCGCCGAATACGACTACAAGGCGGGCGACGCCGCCGTGCGCCGCGAGGTGCTCTCGCGCTACAAGGCTCTCGGAGTAGTCGGTACGGTACGTCTCTTTGCCGTCAAATCGGCGCATACCTGGGGCGGCCAGAGCTCCGTGCTCGACTACCTCGTGCAGTATTCCGCGGGGGACAACGCGCTCCTGCGCGGGCGGATATTCAGCCTCACCGCGTGGCTCTGCAGCGGGTACGGCGCGGCGCTTTTGCTTCTTGCGGCGGCCGCCGCGGTGCGCGGAGTGAAAAAGGCCTGCGCGGCGCCTGAAAAGACGGCGATGCTCGCCGTTCTCGGGTACGTCTGCATGTTCATGCTCAGCGAGGCGGCGGGCCGCTATTCGCTCATCGCGCTGCCTCTGCTCGCAATATTTGTTCCCGGAGGATTTTTCGTAAATATTTCACTTGACAAGCGGAGATAGGGATTGTATAATACACAAGCTATCCGAATGGCGGCGTAGCTCAGTTGGCTAGAGCATGCGGTTCATACCCGCAGTGTCACCGGTTCGAATCCAGTCGCCGCTACCATTCCCCATAGGCCTCCGGGCCTATGGGGAACTCATCCCGTAAAGGCCTGCAAAGCAGACTGGTTCCTTGTGGCCCGTTGGTCAAGCGGTTAAGACACCGCCCTTTCACGGCGGTAACATGGGTTCGAATCCCGTACGGGTCACCACAACGGAGGCTTAGCTCAGCAGGTTAGAGCGCATGCTTCACACGCATGAGGTCGCGCGTTCGAGTCGCGCAGTCTCCACCATTTTGCCGATACCTATCCGGACTTCTTTTGAAGTCCGGATTTGTTGTTATGCGGGACTATTCATTTGTTGACAACGTGCCGCGTATGCTGTACCATCAAGAAAAGAAATGAGAATGGAGACAGAGATGAGATGAAAGCCTCCTCACGGGACATGACGGTCGGCAAGCCGCTCCGCCTGCTGACCGTATTCACGATCCC
>JAZQQE010000021.1:0-5886 GCA_045628845.1 Oscillospiraceae bacterium | reverse complement strand
ATTTCGAGGTCGGCTACACCGGCGAGGACATTCCCGCGCGGTATATAGTCGGCGGCGAGCTGCTCGCCGACGAGCTCAGGGCGGACTACGAGGCCTGCGGCGGCCGCGCGGAAGCGACGTACGCCGAGGTCGTCGGAGCCTACGTCGAGTACCGCACCGCACGCGCCGCGGAGGCTCTTTCGGCGGCGGGCATGCCCGCGGAGACGGGCTCGTGGGGCGAGATGTTCCCGTCCGTCGTCCGCTTCACCGCGACTGCGGCGCAGTTCGAGGCGATGCCCGTCACGGACCTCGCGTCGTGGTGGTTCATGTGATCGTCGGAGTCACACGGGAGGGGCCTGCCCCTCCCGTGCCTACGGATAAAAGGCAGCGGAAAGATGTTTCCGCTGCCTTTTTGCGTTGACAACGGGCGGCGCGCGGGCTTACAATCACGGCATAGAGATTCCGGAAAAGGAAGTGTCACGATGAAAAGGATACTCGCGCTCGTCCTCGCGCTGATAATGCTGCTCACGCTTTTTTCGGGCTGTGCGATAGCCGAAAAGATAAGGGACGCCGTCACGGAGACCGTGGAGGCCGAGACCCCCGAGCCGAAAAAGGAAAAGACGACCGTGACGACGCCCGCCGTCGAAGAGCCGGCAAGGCCGGAGACTCCCGCGGCGCCGGGCAAGACGCCGAAGCACGGCAAAAAGGATCCGAATACCACCGCCGCGCCCGCCGCACCCGCGGTAGAGGCAGCTCCGGAGTTCACCGGATCGACGCTGTACATAGGCTACGACCCCGATTTCGCTCCCTTCACGTATGACGGGGAGAACGGCAAGGTCACGGGCTTTGAGGCGGAGCTTGCGCGGAGCGTCTGCGATAAGCTCGGCATGATGCCGGTCTTCGTGCCGATAGAATGGGATCATAAGGAGATCATGCTCGAAGTGGGCGACATCGACTGCGTGTGGACGGGCCTTGAGCACACGCCGGAGCGCGAGGACGTCTACTGCTTCACCGAGGATTATTTCGACGCGGGCGAGTACATGATAACTCTCGCGCCCCGTACGGGAGACGAGCCCGAGTACAATATCGCCGTCGTCGACTACGCGGGTGAGTTCGCCGCGGGCGATATCCCGGACGCGAACGTCTACTCCTTCCCCGACAACGGCGGGGACAGCATGATGCTGGCGCTGATGCTGGAATGCGGGGACATGAACGCCGTCATCGCCCCTCTGACGAAGATAATTGAGATACTCACGATGCTGGCGGAGGACGGCTTTGCCTTCGATACGGCGGAGCTTGAATGTGTCATGCGATCGTACTTCTGCGTCGGCTTCCGCAAGGAGGACACAGACCTGCGCGACGCCGTGAACGGCGCGATAAGCTCCCTCATCAGGAGCGGAGAGGTCCGTGCGGTGGCGGAGAAGTTCGCCCTTGTCCCGGACGATTTCGGCATGGCGATCGCCGCGGAGCTGGGCTTCCCGATGAGTCCCATCCTCGGCTGAGGAAAAGATAAAAAAAGACCGCTCAACGATGTGTTGAGCGGTCTTTGCTTTTGCTTGTAATGATATCAGCCTCTGTAATTGTAGTCGGCGCAGACGTAGTTCATCGCCTTGCAGAGCTTGTGCATGTAGATGAACGGGCCGACGAGGATGAGCGCGCCGAAGATGTTCCAGCCCCAGAACGTACCGGCGCCGAAGCCGTAGTCTATGCCGCGGCGCTGCACCTCTCTGCCGATGCGGGAGGAGATCTTCGAGCCCCAGACGAGAGGCACGATGCCGAGCGTCAGCCAGGAGAAGATGAAGTAGACGAGGCAGTAGTGCATGGTCTTCTTCCCGTCGTAGCGGCTCATGATGACGTTGCAGTCGGTGGAGAGCTTGGAGTAGAAGACGATGGAGTAGATGCCGAGGGTGATGAGGCTGAGCCAGAAATACTTGGTCAGCGAGCGGTTCGTCTTCGCCTGATACGCGGGCGCGGCGGGCGCGGCGTAGTAGTTGTTCTGCTGGTATACGGGCGCGTACACGGGCGCCTGCTGCGCGGCGGGCGCGGCGGCGGGCTGCTGTGCGTAAACGGGCTCGCGTGTGGGCGCGGTGTATGCGGGTGCCGTGTAGGCGGGAGCAGGCTCGGGCGCGGGTGCGGCGTATGCGGGTGCGGGCTCGGGTTCGGGCGCGGTGTAGGCACGAGCGGGCTTGGTGAAGATGGGAGCCTCGACAGCGGGGGCTTCGGGCGCGGTGTAGGCGGGCGCCTCGGCTGCGGGAGCTTCGGGCGCGGTAAAGACGGGAGCCTCGACAGCGGGGGCTTCGGGTGCGGTAAAGACGGGAGCGGCGGGCACGGCGGCGACGCGGGCTCCGCAGTTTATGCAGAAGGCGGCTCCGTCGGGGAGCCGGGCTCCGCAGTTTATGCAGAAACTCATATCAGGGGGGACTCCTTTCATGTGTTCTTCGTTATCCTATAATAATGCATTTTTATGCGGATTTCAACAGAATACGGCAATTCATATAAAGATTCCCGCCCTTTCGGGCGGGAATCTTTTTCAGTACGGGTGTTAAGTCAAAAAGCTCAGTCGGAGAGACGGCCCTGCTTGACTTTTTCGAAGTACTCGCGGGTGAGCTTGATGACGACGGGGCTCAGCGCGAGGATGGAGATGAGGTTCGGGATGGCCATGAAGCCGTTGAGCGCGTCGGCGAGGTTCCAGGCGTCGGTGAGGGACATGGTCGCGCCGACGATGGCGAAGAGGACGAAGATGACCTGATAGACCTTGCTGGCCTTGGTGCCGAAGAGGTACTCGAAGCAGCGGGTGCCGTAGAGGGACCAGCTGAGGATGGTCGAGAAGGCGAAGAGGGTCAGGCAGACGGCGATGATGATGGAGCCGGCGCCCTTGCCGAGGATGGCGCCGATGGCGTTGCCGACGAGGGTCGCGTCACCGCTGGTGCCCCAGGCGATGTCGATGCCGCCGGCGCTGACGCTGGTGAGCACGACGAGGGAGGTCAGGGTGCAGATGACGATGGTGTCCATGAAGACCTCGAAGATGCCGAACAGGCCCTGCTTGACGGGATCGGTCTCGCTGGTGGCGGCGTGGGCGATGGGGGCGGAGCCGAGGCCGGCCTCATTGGAGAAGCAGCCGCGGGCGATGCCCTTGGTGATGGAGGTCTTGATGGTGATGCCGAACGCGGCGCCGAGCGCGGCTTCGGCGGAGAAGGCGCCCTTGAAGATCATGCCGAAGGCATTTCCGATGTGGGAGATGTTGGCGAAGATGATGATCAGGGAGGCGATGATGTAGACGACGGCCATGACGGGGACGACCTTTTCGGTGACGGAGCCGATGCGCTTGATGCCGCCGAAGAGGACGAGCGCGACGATGACGGCGATGACGATACCGACTATGAGGTTGCTGAGCGGGAAGGTCGAGCCGAGGAAGGTGATCATCGTGGCTCCGGTGTTGCCGCCGAAGGAGTCGATCACGGAGTTGATGGAGGAGGCGATGGACTGCACCTGCGTGGCGTTGCCGATACCGAAGGCGGCGAGAGCGCCGAAGATGCAGAACAGAACGCCGAGCCAGCCCCAACCCTTTCCGAGGCCGTTCTTTATGTAGTACATCGGGCCGCCGACCCAGTCGCCCTTGGCGTTGCGCTCACGGTATTTGACCGAGAGCGTGACCTCGCTGAACTTCGTCAGCATGCCGACGAGCGCGGATATCCACATCCAGAAGACGGCGCCGGGGCCGCCGATGACGATGGCGCCCGTGACGCCCGCGATGTTGCCGGTACCGACGGTACCCGCGAGGGCGGTGCAGAGGGCCTGAAGCGGCGTTACCTCACCGGCCTTGGCCTCGGTCTTCTTGAAGACCTTGCCGAGGGTGTTCTTCATGGCGTGGCCGAAGCGGCGGAACTGCACGAAGCGCGTGCAGATACTGAGCACGAGGCCGACGCCGACGAGCAGACAGAGGACTACGGAGCCCCATGCTATGTCGTCAAGCTTTGTGATGAATTCGCTGAGTGTCATGCGATCTCCTCCTATTCCACAGATAAAAAAAGGGACCCTTTCGCAGATGGAAAAAGCCCGATAAACAGACAGTCTTTTAAGACGACCGGCCCTGTCCTTTTGCCTGAGAGATTCGGCGGCGAGCCGCCTTGCACCTTCGGCACTCATAAAATGAGCTTCTCCAGAGTCCCTCCGCAGCCAGTTTCCCGAGCGGGATCCTGATTGCATCAGTGGGTATTTATTTATAATAAACGGATTGTAGCATAGATATTCATAAATTACAACAGGAAATTTTACAAAATACAAAGATTTTTGCGCCTTGCGCCGCGCGGAGGTGCGTGATACGATAGGAAAAAATCCATGGAGGCACGGAAAATGAGCTTTGCGGCAGAGCATGAAGAGGAACTTAAACAGTTCGTGCGCGACCTCGCGGTCATCCCCGCCCCGTCCGGCGACGAGGGCAGGCGCGCGGCTTTTATCAGGGATACGCTCGAGAGCTGGGGCGCGCGCGGCGTCTTTATCGACGAGGCGCTCAATGTCGTCTGGCCCCGGGGCGAGGGCGAGGAACGGAGCGTCTTCATGGCGCACACCGACGTTGTCTTCCCCGACACGGAGCCGCTCCCCTTCTCCGAGGACGGAGACGTCTTCCGCGCGCCCGGCGTGGGCGACGATACGGCGAATCTCGCCGTACTTCTCTTCGCCGCGCGCAGCTTCATGGGCCGCACGCCGAAAAAGCCGCTGCTCATCGTTGCCAATTCCTGCGAGGAGGGCCTCGGCAACCTCAAGGGCTGCCGCAGGATCATCGATACGTATAAGGTGCGCGAGCTCGTTACCGTCGACGGAGACCTCGACACGCTCGTGACGGGCGCCGTCGGCTCGCACAGATACCGCGTGACCGTCCGCACCGCGGGCGGGCACTCCTTCCACGACTTCGGCGCGCCGAACGCCGCCGCGCAGCTCGCGGAAATAATATGCGCGCTCTACGCCGTCCGCGTCCCGGAAAAGGAGGGCGCGGTGACGACCTACAACGTCGGCACCATCGAGGGCGGCACGTCCGTCAACACGATAGCGCAGGAGGCGGAGATGCTCTATGAGTACCGCTCGGACGACGCGGAGTGCCTCGCCGCGATGCGCGGCATTTTCCTCGGCATCATCGGGGACTTCCGCGCGCGCGGGATGGAAATTGAGGCGGAGCTCATCGGCGAGCGCCCCTGCAGCGGCGCCGTCGACCCCGCGGAGCACGAACGGCTCAAGGAGGTCATGCGCCGCGCCGCCGCGGAGACGACGGGGCTTACCCTCCGCGAGAGCGTCGGCTCGACAGACGCGAACTACCCGCTCTCCCTCGGCATCCCCGCCGTGTGCATAGGCGGGTGCGATTCCGAGGGCAGCCACACGCGCGAGGAGACCCTCGATGCCTCCACGCTCCGCCCCGGCCTCGAATACGTCATAAAAGTCCTCGGAAACTGGTTTTAATTACGGCACCCGGCAAGCGGGAAAACCGCGTTCCGCAGGAGGGCTGCCGGAATACGGCGGGAGGGGCAAGCCCCTCCCCTACGACGCTGTCTTTCCGATCTTCAAATCAATCCCCCACCGCCTGCGGCGGAGCCCCCTTTACACAAGGGGGCCTTTGATTTTTGCCGCACCATCGGCTCCCCTTGAGGATGCAAGGGGTAGCGAAGCGGCGTCGCGGTATTGAATGACCTGCCGGGGGCAGGTCAGACCCGCGACGTGACCGAGCCGCAGCGAGACCTGTCAGCGAAGCTGACTGAGGGGATTTGATGCACGGAGCATCTCCGCATTTCTATCCCCACCGCCTCGCTTTGCTCGGCACCTCCCCTTGAGCACAAGGGGAGGCTTTTTTTGCACGGCGGGAGGGGCAAGCCCCTCCCCTACGACGCTGTCTTTCCGATCTTCAAATCTATCCCCACC
>JAZQQE010000020.1:0-11073 GCA_045628845.1 Oscillospiraceae bacterium | reverse complement strand
CCTGAACACGCTTCACGTCGATAAGATATTCGCACTTGCGTCAAGCTCTTCTCCTTCTGCAGAATTATCGCTTCCGGGCGGGCTGACTGCAAAGAGGAGATACGGTGAGCTCGTCATTTACGCCGGTCCTAGAGCCGAAAGATCATTTGAGTCCTTCTTCCTTACGGAAGGCGAGTGGGTGACGTCAGATATCGCAGGTTACTCATTTCTCCTGCTCGGAGACGCCGATGAAGCAAAAATTAACGGTGAGTTCAATATATTCTGCTTCAAAAAGTCGTCTGTGTGTGGTAAAATGCTGGTCAGACCGCGAAAAACAGGTGACAGCATCAGAACTTCACCTCGCGGAGTGACCAAAACGCTGAAGAAACTGTTTATTGAAAAGAAGATCCCCGCCGATGAACGTGAACGCATCTTCGTTATTGCAGATGACGAAGGCGTCCTCATGGTAAACGGTATCGGAACGGATTTGCGCGCTAAATGTGACGCAGGCGACGAAGCTGTCCGCGTCGCAATAAAAAAGATAAATTAGACGGACCTCTGTTGAGGCCGGAGGGATAATGGATAAGGACATAGAATACGTTCTTTACACCGAAGAACAGATCAAAGAGCGCGTGGATACGCTCGCAAGGCAGATCGCATCGCGCTACGAGGATAAAAACCCCGTTTTTGTGGGTATCCTTAAAGGATCGTTCATCTTCATGGCTGACCTCATGCGTGCCATGAACATATACTGCGAAATGGATTTCATGGCTGTCTCTTCATACGGCGCCGGTTCGGAATCCTCCGGAGACGTCAGGATAAGCAAGGACCTCAATATCGACATAGCCGGGCGTCATGTGGTGATAATAGAGGATATACTCGACAGCGGACTGACGCTCGAGCGCCTAAAAGATCATCTCAAATCGAGGAAAGCCGCGTCATTGGCCGTTGCAGTCCTACTCGACAAGGAGGGCCGCAGGCGTGTGAGCATGGATGCAGACTTCGTCGGCTTCACAATACCGGATGCCTACGTCGTCGGATACGGGCTCGACTTCAATCAAAAATACAGGAATCTGCCTTATATAGGCGTCCTTAAACCAGAGATATACTCTTGATTTTCCCTTTACAATCCTGCGGCGCGGACGCCGCGGAAAGGAAGTAAACTACGCTTGAATACTAAAAAGAACAAACCGAGAGACATAGGATTTTATATCCTTATCTTTGTTATACTGATCGCCGTAATCTTCATGCTGTTTTCCTCAAAGGATTCGGACAGGAAGAAGTATTCCGAGATCCGTGATCTGTTTACGAATGAGCAGGTAAGCAGCTTCGTCATAGAAGACCGAACGCTTACCATGAACCTTCGCGAGCCTGTGGATGGCAGGATGGTCCTTTCCTACGACCTGTACAGCTTCGAGATGTTCTATACGGACCTCAACGATCTCGTTGAGGAGCAGTATGCAAGCGGCATCCTTGAATATTATGATTACGGTCCCGGCTGGGAGATGCCGTGGTGGCTTACCTTTGCGCCGTATCTTCTGCTGCTCGTTGTCTTTATCATCGTCTGGATAGTCTTGATGAACCGCGGCGGCGGGGACAAAAGCGCCATGCGCTTCGGCAAGGCGCGCACCCGTGTCGCCTCAGCCGATAAAAACAAGGTGACGTTCAAGGACGTTGCCGGTGCGGATGAAGAGAAGGCGGAGCTCGAAGAGATAGTCGAGTTCCTGCGTGACCCGCGCAGATTCATCGAGATCGGTGCCCGAATTCCCAAGGGCGTGCTTCTCGTAGGCCCTCCGGGAACAGGTAAGACCCTTCTTGCGAAGGCTGTCGCCGGTGAGTCCGGCGTGCAGTTCCTCTCCATTTCCGGCTCTGACTTCGTTGAGCTCTACGTCGGTGTCGGCGCTTCCCGCGTAAGAGACCTCTTTGACCAGGCGAAGAAAGCTGCTCCCTCGATCATTTTCATCGATGAGATAGACGCTGTCGGCAGGCAGCGCGGCGCCGGACTCGGCGGCGGACACGACGAGCGCGAGCAGACCCTCAATCAGCTGCTCGTTGAAATGGACGGCTTCGGCTCGAACGAGGGCGTCATCGTCATGGCAGCTACGAACAGACCCGACATCCTTGACCGCGCGCTCCTTCGTCCCGGCCGTTTCGACCGTCAGGTCTACGTCGGACTTCCCGATGTCAAGGGCCGCGAGGCCATTCTGAAAGTCCACGTCAAGAAAAAACCTCTTGCGGAGGATGTTGATCTCGAGACTATTGCCAAGGGAACGATTGGCTTCACCGGCGCCGACCTCGAAAATCTCCTCAATGAATCCGCGCTTCTTGCCGCACGCAGGAAAAAGCGCTTTATAACGATGGACGAAGTTGAGGAAGCGATGATAAAGGTCATCGCGGGCCCGGAAAAGAGGAGCAGAGTCGTTTCCGAAAAGGACAGAAAGCTCACGGCGTTCCACGAGGCAGGCCATGCGGTCGTCATGAATTCGCTTGAATACTGCGACCCCGTGCATCAGATATCCATCGTGCCGCGCGGAATGGCCGGCGGCATGACGATACACCTTCCGCAGGAAGATAAGAGCTATAATTCCCGCCTTGAGATGAAGGACGAGATAGTGTCCCTCCTCGGCGGCAGAACTGCCGAGAAGCTCGTATTGAACGACATCTCGACCGGCGCCTCCAACGATATCCAGAGGGCAAGCGGTATAGCCCGTGCTATGGTCACAAAGTACGGTATGAGCGACGTGCTCGGCCCCATTTCCTTCGAGTCCGATTCCGGCGAAGTGTTCCTTGGCCGCGATTTCGCGCAGACGAAGTCCTATTCAGAAAAAATAGCCGCCATAATAGACGACGAAGTCAAGGGCATCATCGACGATTCTTACGCCCGCTGCGAAAAGATCCTGACGGAAAATATGGACCTTCTTACCATCACCGCCGAGTATCTGCTCGCACACGAGACTATGGACGGCGAGACCTTTGCGACTCTCTGCAAAAACCGCGAGATGCCCGAGCCTCCCGAAAAAGGCTCTGCCGCCAATCCTATATTCGTGCAGGAAGAGGAATCCGAAGCGTCGGAAGTGACGCCGGAGTACGAAGAAGAGTCCGGCGAAGAGAATACGGAAGATTGAACGATTTAGGCGGGAGTTCCCGCCTAAATCCATACATATAAAGGAGACTGACTCATGAAGCTCGGTATCGTAGGACTGCCTAACGTAGGCAAGTCCACTCTGTTTAACGCACTCACTAATGCGGGCGCAGAAAGCGCGAATTATCCGTTCTGCACCATAGATCCCAACGTCGGCGTAGTCACCGTACCCGACGAGAGACTTGATTATCTCTCGGAAATGTACTCTCCGAAAAAACACACGCCCGCAGTCATAGAGTTTGTCGATATCGCAGGCCTTGTCAAGGGCGCGAGCAAGGGCGAGGGGCTTGGCAACAAGTTCCTCGAAAATATCCGCCGCACCGACGCTATAGTCCACGTCGTCCGCTGCTTCGACGATGAGAACGTAATCCACGTCGAGGGCAGCACGGACCCGCTCCGCGACATCGAGATAATCGACCTCGAGCTCATCATGTCCGATATCGAGATAACGGAACGCCGCGCCGACAAAGCGCGCAAAGCAGGGAAGGGCGGAGACAAGTCCTTCCTGCATGAGGCGGACGTCTTCGAAAAGCTCCTCGTGCATCTGAATACGGGCAAGTCCGCAAGGACTTTTGACTGCTCCGACGATGATATGGAGCTTCTGAAAAACAGCGACCTGCTTACGACGAAGCCCGTCATTTACGCGTGCAATATGGACGAGGACGGCTTCTCTTCCTATGCCGATAACAAGTATTTCATGCAGGTCCGCGAGCTTGCCGACAAAGAGGGAAGTCAGGTGCTTCCCGTCTGCGCGAAGTTCGAAGAGGAGATGGCCCAGCTCGACGATGAGGACAGAGCCATGTTCATGGAAGAGCTCGGGATGACCGAGGGCGGCCTTTCGCGGCTCATAAAATGCTCGTACAGCCTTCTCGGACTCATGTCCTTCCTTACCTGCGGACCGGACGAGTGCCGAGCTTGGACTATAAAGACAGGCACGAAGGCGCCTCAGGCCGCGGGCAAGATCCACAGCGATATCGAGCGCGGCTTCATACGCGCCGAGATTGTTTCCTTTGACGACCTCAAGGCTTGCGGCAGCATGAACGCAGCGCGTGAAAAGGGCCTCGTTCGCGCTGAGGGCAAGGATTATATCATGCAGGACGGTGATATCGTTCACTTCCTGTTCAACGTATGATCAGCGAAGTCCCGAAGAGAATACAGCTTATAGACGCACTGCGCGGTCTGTGCGTCGTCCTCATGGTGCTCCATCATTTGATGTTCGACCTTGTCGAATTTCTCGGAGCGCCTGAATGGCTTTTCACGAATCCCATTCTCGACGTCGCGCACTACTTCTTTGCCGGTATGTTCATATTCCTGTCCGGCGTATCGTCGCGTTTTTCGAGAAGCAACGTTAAGCGAGGGATAAAGGTCGTCCTCGCCGCCCTCGTTATAACGGCTGTGACGTGGTTTCTGCAGATGCCGGTCATATTCGGTATACTGCATTTCCTCGGCTTCGCTATGATATTTTACGGCGTGACGGCAAAGCTTTGGCAGAAGATCCCGGACTATATCGCCCCGTACCTTTTCATCGCGCTCATCGTGCTCTCCGCGATCTGGATAGCTAAAACGGGCTACGTCAAAGTGAACTGGCTGTGGATGTTCGGATTCCGTACCGTTTCCTTTTATTCGTCGGACTATTTCCCGATAATTCCGTGGATATTCGTATTCCTGCTCGGAACGTGGGCGGGCAGATTTATCCGCGACGGATATATGCCGAAGTGGGTTTACACTTTTTCGCCTCCGGTGCTACCCGCAATCGGAAGAAAAGCATTCATCATTTATCTTGCCCATCAGCCCATTCTGTACGGAATAGTGATGCTTATCCGGCTCATTTCCTCAAATGGAAAAATGTGAGTTGACAGAGCAGAGGGCTGATGCTATAATCGATTTTCGTTAAAGGCTGTGAAAGGATCACGGCATTTTCCGCCTCACAGAGAGAAGCGCCGCGGCTGAAAGCGTTTCAGGCAGGGGAGTGTGCAGTCACCGTCCCGGAGCTGCCCCTTAATCGGGGACGTGTCCGCGCGTTAAAGCGGGAAAAGAGTTAAATCGCAGGGTGGAACCGTGCATAATGCACCCCTGCCGCTATCATGGCGGCAGGGGTTATTTATTTTGGAGGATCAATATGGAAGAGAACAAATACACCTTCGCCAACAAAGAATTCAAAAACACCTACCGTCATACAACGAGTCACGTTCTCGCTCAGGCCATGAAGCGCCTTCACCCCGAGGTGAAGCTTGCGATCGGACCCGCCATCGAGGACGGCTTCTATTATGATTTTGACAGCCCGACTCCGTTCACTCCGGAGGTCCTTACTGAGCTTGAAGCCGAAATGAAGAAGATCTGCAAGGAAAAGATACCTCTCGAGCGTTTTGAGCTTCCCAGAGAAAAGGCGCTCAAATTCATGGAGGACAGGGACGAGCCCTACAAGGTCGAGCTCATTCAGGACCTTCCCGAGGATGCCGTCATCTCCTTCTATAAGCAGGGCGACTTCACCGACCTCTGCGCCGGACCTCACCTCGACAATACCGGCCGTGTCAAGGGCAACGCCTTCAAGCTGACGAGCGTTACCGGCGCTTACTGGCGCGGCGACTCGAACAAAAAGATGCTTCAGCGCATTTACGGCACCTGCTTCCAGAAGAAGGAGGAGCTCGACGAGTACCTCGCCCGCATTGAAGAGGCGAAAAAGCGCGACCACAGAAAAATAGGCAAGGAGCTCGACCTCTTCATGCTCGCCGACGAAGGCACCGGCTTCCCGTTCTTCCTTCCCAAGGGCATGATACTCCGCAATGAGCTTGAGAATTACTGGCGTCAGATCCATGCCGAAGCAGGCTACGAGGAGATCCGCTCCCCGATGATCCTCAACGAGGAGCTCTGGCACCGTTCCGGTCACTGGGATCACTACCAGGAGAATATGTACTTCACCAAGATCGACGGTGAAGATTATGCCATCAAGCCGATGAACTGCCCGGGCGGAATGCTTGCGTACAAGAGAAAGAGCTGGAGCTACCGCGACCTTCCCCTCAGGACGGGCGAGCTCGGCCTCGTGCACCGTCACGAGCTCTCCGGTGCGCTCCACGGTCTGTTCCGCGTACGCTGCTTCACGCAGGATGATGCTCACATCTTCATGACCGAAGAGCAGATGGAGTCCGAGATCAACAACGTCATCGAGCTTATCGACAAGGTCTACAAGCAGTTCGGATTCAAATATCACGTCGAGCTTTCGACCTGCCCTGAGGACTTCATAGGCTCCGAGGAAATGCGCGCATTCTCCGAAAACACTCTCAAGAGTGTTCTCGAAAAGCGCGGTATGCCCTATGAGCTCAATCCCGGCGACGGAGCTTTCTACGGCCCGAAGATAGACTTCCATCTTGAAGACTGCCTTGGCCGTACCTGGCAGTGCGGCACCATTCAGCTCGACTTCCAGATGCCCGAGAGATTCGACCTCGAGTACACCGGAGCCGACGGTCTGAAGCACAGGCCCGTTATGATCCACCGCGTCGTTTACGGCTCAATAGAGAGATTCATCGGCGTTCTTACCGAGCACACAGCCGGTGCGTTCCCGCTCTGGCTCGCTCCCGTGCAGATCAAGGTAATGCCCATAACCGACCGTGTCGGCGATTACGCCGAAAAGATAACCTCCGAGCTCAAGGCCCGCGGCTTCCGTGCCGAGACCGACCTTCGCAACGAGAAGATAGGGTATAAGATCCGCGAAGCGCAGTCTCTCAAGATCCCCTACATGATAGTCCTCGGCGACAAGGAAGTTGAGAACGGTCAGATCACGGTCCGCAGCAGAAGCGGCGGAGACCTCGGTGCCTTTACGCTTGATGATTTCATCGCAAAGATAACCGAGGAAAGAGATACAAAAGCAAACAGCTGAGCCTTAAATTTCAATTCATAAATAAAAAACTCCTTCGTACAATATCTGCAGAAGCTTGTACGGAGGAGTTTTATTATGGACAGAAAAAAGCTCTCCTGGTCTCTTGCGCTGCTCTTTGCGGTAAACGTGATCGTGATAATGTTCGCACAGTCCCTGCCGGCAAGAGCCGCCGTATATAAGCAGGGGTCGACCGGAAGTACTGTCACGCAGATACAGACGAAGCTGAAAAGCTGGGGTTACTATACCGGGAGCATCGACGGGATATACGGAAGCAAGACCGTTTCCGCCGTGAAGAGATTTCAGCAGAATAACGGTCTGACAGCGGACGGGATATGCGGAACTAAAACGCTAAACGCACTCGGTCTGTCATCCGGTACGTCTCAAAACAGCGGCAGTGTAGATATGCTCGCGAGGCTTATTTCCGCCGAGGCAAGAGGCGAGCCCTACGTAGGTCAGGTCGCGGTAGGCGCGGTAGTTCTGAACAGAATGGAGCACCCGTCGTTCCCGAATACAATGTCTGGAGTCATATTCCAATCGGGAGCGTTCACATGCGTGACGGACGGACAATGGAATAAACCCGTCGCAGACAGTGCTTACAGCGCAGCTCGCGATGCGTTGAACGGATGGGACCCATCAGGCGGAGCGATATACTATTTCAACCCGTCGACCGCGACGAGTAAATGGATTTGGTCGAGACCGCTTATAGTGACGATAGGGAAGCACAGATTCTGTGCATGAAAAAAGCCGTAATGCAGAAGCATTACGGCTTTTCGTGTGGCTTACAGTCAGATATTCGTTATGACGTTGCCCATGTCGTACATACCGGGCTCGGTCTTTCCGGCGATATATTTGGCGGCGCGGATGGCTCCGACCGCGAATACTTCGCGGGAATATATCGTGTGCTTGAATTCTATCACTTCATCTTTTCCGGCAAATATTATTGAATGCTCGCCGGGGATAGTACCCCCGCGAACGGAAGATATCCCGATGGAATCCTTTTCTCTGCGCTCGCGGATGCTCTGCCTGTCGTAAACGAGCTTCATGTCCTGCTCGAGGCCGGCCTTCGCAGCGTCTGCAAGCATGTACGCGGTCCCGCTCGGAGCATCGATCTTGCGGTTGTGATGCTTCTCGATTATCTCGATATCATAATCGAGCCCAAGCACGGCAGCAGACTGACGGATGATGTCGCACAGAAGATTTATTCCGAGAGACATATTGCCGGATTTGAATATCGGCAGCACATCCGCAGCTTTCTTGATTTCCGCAAGCTGATCATCGGAATAACCGGTAGAGCATATCACCGCGGGAAGACGCTTCGCCTTGCAGAAGGCGAGGAGGTCTTCAAGTGCGGAGGCCGAGGAGAAGTCAATGAGAACGTCGGCTTCCTCCTTGACGTCGGCAAAAGCCTTGTAGACCGGATAGGATGCGTCTGCGCCCATTCTGTCGATTCCGGCAACGATGGAGATATCGTGGTCGTCGGCACACATGGAGGTGATTACGTGTCCCATTTGACCTCCGCAGCCGGAGAGTATCGCTCGTACCATTTTTATCACTCGCTTTAATTAAAGTTCTATCCCGCTCCTGCGCATGATCTCCTTAAGCTTTTCGGCGTTGGCAGGCTCCATCTCCGTCATCGGGAGACGGAAGCGTCCTACGTTCATTCCGAGCATGTTCATCGCAGTCTTTACGGGGATGGGATTGACCTCCATGAACATCGCGTCCATAAGAGCGGCATATTTCAGCGTCAGGGAAGTAGCGGAATCAAAATCCTTTTTGAGGCAGAAGTCGCAGATGTCAGTCATGACTTTCGGCATGAAGTTTGCGAGGACGGAAACGACGCCGATGCCGCCCATCGCCATGCAGGGGACGGTGAAGATATCGTCGCCGCTCCAGAAATACAGATCGTCGCCGCATACTGCGCGGGTCTGCATGATGAGATTCACATCCTTCGACGCTTCCTTGACTCCGTTTATCATCGGATGCTTGGAGAGCTCGATGTAAGTGGAGGAAGCTATCGTGACACCGGTCCTCGAGGGAACGTGATAGACGATGATGGGAACGCCGACACGGTCCGCTATGTGCGTGAAATGAGCTATGAGGCCCTTCTGCGTAGCCTTGTTGTAATAAGGAGTGACGCACAGAAGTCCGTCGGCGCCGCTCTGAGCGGCCGCGGTGCCCATAATGACGGCGGAATTCGTATCGTTGCTTCCGGAGCCGGCCACGACCTTTATCCTGCCGGCGGCGTGCTTTACGGCGAAGTCGACGACCTTGATGTGCTCGTCGATGCTCTGAGTGGAGCATTCGCCGGTAGTGCCGTTTATCACTACGGCGGAGGTGCCGCCCTCTATCTGCAGGTCTATCAGCTCGGCAAGCTTATCGTAGTCAACACCGTTTTCGAGATACGGAGTGACCATGGCGACGGACGATCCTGTAAAGATAGGTTTTTTCATAATTCCTCCCTGACAGTTTATTTCGCCTGAATGTAACCCTCCGCGCAAAGAAGCTCAGCCATGAGGACGTTGCCGCCGGCAGCGCCGCGCAGCGTATTGTGGGAAAGACTTACGAATTTGACGTCGTACTGTGTGTCGGCGCGCAGACGGCCGATGGAGACGGCCATGCCGTTTTCGAGGGTACGGTCAAGTCTTGTCTGCGGTCTGTCAGGCTCCTCGAAATAGTTGAGGAACTTCTTCGGAGCGGAGGGAAGGGCAAGGTGCGCGATGGGATTTTCGAAATTGTCCCACGCATATCTTATTTCTTCGAGAGACGGAGTGTTCTTGAAGGAGGCGAACACTGCGGCCATGTGGCCGTCGCTTACGGGAACGCGCAGGCACTGCGCAGTGATGGCGATGCCCTCGGCCTTCTCGATGACACCGTTCTTTATCTGTCCCCAGACTTTGAGCGGCTCCTGCTCGGATTTCTCTTCCTCACCGCCGATGTAGGGGATGACGTTGTCTATCATTTCGGGCCAGCGCTTGAAAGTCTTGCCCGCGCCGGAGATGGCCTGATAGGTGCAGGCGAGGACGCGCTCGACGCCGAACTTGCGGAGAGGCTGAAGAGCGGGCACGTAGCTCTGTATGGAGCAGTTGGATTTTACGGAGATGAAGCCTCTCGCGGTGCCGAGGCGCTGCTTCTGATAATCGATGACCTTGATGTGGTCGGGGTTGACTTCGGGGATGATCATGGGAACGTCCGGAGTCCAGCGGTGGGCGCTGTTATTGGACATGACGGGGCATTCCATTTTTGCGTACTCTTCCTCAAAGGCGCGGATCTCGTCCTTGGACATATCGACGGCACAGAAAACGAAATCGTTTTCGTCGGCTATCTTCTTGGCGTCGCCGACAGCATCCATCATGACCAAGTTCTTATATTTTTCGGGGAGGTCAGTAGTCATGCACCAACGCTCACCGAGAGCTTCCTCGTAAGTCTTGCCGGCGCTTCGGGCGCTCGCCGCGACGGTGCCGAGCTCAAACCAGGGGTGATTTTCCATAAGTGTGATGAGTCTCTGACCGACCATGCCTGTGGCTCCGAGAATACCGACCTTGTATTTTCTCATAATAACCTCCCAAAAACTTATTCAACTGAACGGGTGATTATGACTTGATAAATCAGCGACAGTCAAATTATTCCGCCGTAAAAAGAGAGAAATCCATCTTGCATACAGCTTACTCTGTACTGTATAATAACAAAGATAATTTGTCAATATTTCTACTGCTTCGGAGAAAGAACTAATGCTCAGAAAATTATCAAAAAGAGCTATGCTCCTCGTCGTCGTGCTTGCGCTCGTTCTATGCATAAGACCGACGGGAACAGCTTACAATTCAGACGTTGATATAATCAGGATCGGACTGTACTATGGTTCCAACGATCTGAGTGCCGCCAATCTCGCGCCACGTTACGGAACCGGTTACCAGTTCGGATATTTCGATTCCTCACGCAATTTCGTCCCGCTCGCGTATACGGATATAAGTCAGATAACCATGCTCAAGGACAGGAATATGTACCTGACGTGGACCTCGTCCTATTCTGACTCCAAGCCCTCGAGCTATAAAGACGTCGTCGGATGTTATCATATCCTTCT
>JAZQQE010000019.1:0-5165 GCA_045628845.1 Oscillospiraceae bacterium | reverse complement strand
ACGGGAAGAATGACGGGATCTAACCGAAAAGGTCGGTTTGACCTCTCCGGCGACGCGAAGGGAAAATTTCGTCAGACGATCCGGGCGCGCAACGAGGAATATGCAGATATTTCAGAGCGTGCACGGGAAGTATGACGGGATCTAACCGAAAAGGTCGGTTTAACCTCTCCGGCGACGCGAAGGGAAAATTTCGTCAGACGATCCGGGCGCGCGACGAGGAATATGCAGATATTTCAGAGCGTGCACGGGAAGTATGACGGGATTTTTCCGAAAAGGTCGGTTTGACCTCTCCGGCGACGCGAAGGGAAAATTTCGACAGACGATCCGGAGACGCGAAGGGAATATGAGGATATTCCCAAGCGGCGACGGGAAGTATGGCGGGATTTTACCGAGCGTCTTTTTTTAGTCGCACATCTCGACGACAGTAGCCTGCCCCATGCCGCCCGCTATGCAGAGAGTGGCGAGGCCGTACTTCAGGCCGCGCTTCTTCATCTCGTGCACGAGGGTGACGATGATGCGGCAGCCGGAGGGGCCGACGGGATGGCCGAGGGCGATGGCGCCGCCGTTGACGTTGATGATGTCCATCTTGTCCTCCCAGCCGAGCTGCTTGATGCAGCCGAGAGACTGGGCGGCGAAGGCTTCGTTGAGCTCGATGAGCTGGATGTCGTCAGCGGTCAGGCCGGCGTTGGCAAGTGCCTTGGGAACGGCGCTCACGGGGCCGAGGCCCATGGAACGCGGGTCGTTGCCGGCGGTGCCCATGCCGATGATCTTCGCGAGAGGCTTGAGGCCGAGCTCCTTCGCCTTCTCCTCGCTCATGAGGAGGATGGCGGAGGCGCCGTCGTTGCGGCCGGAGGAGGAGGCGGCGGTGACGGTACCGGTGAGCTCATTGGTGTTGAACAGACGGCCTTCGGCATCGTGCTTTATATTGAAGACGGGCTTCAGCTTCGCCATCTTTTCGAGGCTGGTGTCACGTCTGGGGAACTCGTCGGTGTCGAAGATGAGGGGCGGGTTCTTCCTGCCCTGAGGAACGCTGACGGGAACTATCTCATCCTTGAAGCGGCCGGCATCGATGGCGGCGACGGCCTTCTGCTGGGAGGCGAGAGCGAACTTGTCCTGCTCCTCACGGGTGATGCCGAGCTGCTCGGCGACGTTTTCGGCGGTGGCGCCCATGTTGTAGCTGCCGTAGGTCTCCTCGGGCTGGGACTTGAACTGGCCCTCGGTGAGAGCATCGACGAACTGGGTGGTGCCGGTGCCGACGCCCCAGCGGGCGTTGCGGACGTAGAACACGGCGTTGGACATGCTCTCGGTGCCGCCGGCGAGGACGACGTCGGAGAGTCCGCACATGATCTGCATGGCGCCGTTGTGCACGGCGGTCATGCCGCTGGCGCACTGACGCATGACGGTGTGAGCGGAAGCCTCGGCGGGGATGCCGGCCTTGAGGGCGGCAACGCGGGCGATGTTGGGCTCATCGGAGGTCTGACGGCACTGGCCGAGAATGACCTCGTCTATTTCCTTGGGATCGATGCCGCTGCGGTCGATGCATCCGCGGAGGACGACGTCGGCCAGATCGAGCGCGCTCAGGGGCTTGAGGGCTCCGCCCATGTTGCCCACGGCGGTGCGGCATGCTTCAACGATTACTGCGTTTTTCATTATTTCTTCCTCCAAATTTACGCGGTCACGCTAAGGTCGTGAAGGCGTTTTTGCAGCCCCGTCAAAGTATGACGGGGCTGCAAACACAGACTTATTTTTCGAGAGCTATCTCGCCGAAGTTGACGCTTCCGGCGGTACGGCATTTCAGGACCGCGGGCTTGCAGCCGCACGCTTCTATGGTGGCGGTGAAGGGCTTGTTGGTGGGCAGGCCCTGGACCTCGAAGTCGCCGAGGAAGTCGGTCTCGGTCTCGTAGACCTTGCCGCACTCGTCGCACTTGACGGTGACCTTGGCGCCCTTGACGTCTTCACCCTCAAAGGTGACTTCGCCGCAGATGAAGGGCTTGGGCAGATACATATACTTCACGCCCGGCTCGGTCTTGAAGGCAGGCTGGAAGACCTCGAGCTCGGCGGCGTGCTCGGCGGCGAACTTGCTGATCTCGCTGTTGGGATCGTCGAGGTCGCCGAAGATGAGAGCCTGGTTCGGGCAGCACTCGGAGCAGCGGGTCTGCTTCTCACCGGCGTCGAGCATGTGGGCGCAGCCGTTGCACTTCTGGGCTATGCCGGCCTTCTCGTTCCACTGCACGCAGCCGTACGGGCAGGCCTGCAGGAGAGCCTTGTCGGCACTCTTGGCGGGGTCGAGGATGACCAGGCCGTCGGGACGGGTGTAGAAAGCATCCGGGCGCTTGGCGACGCAGGGAGCGTTCTTGCAGTGCTGGCAGGGGATGGCGATGTAGTCGACCTTGACCTTGTCGTCGGTGCCGTACTCAATCTCCTTGACGCGCATGAGGTTCATGCCTTCGCAGGTGGCGGCGCCGTACTTGCCGTGATCGTTGCCTATCCATTCGTCCTTGCAGGCGAGGAAGCAGCTGTAGCAGCCGTTGCAGCGGTCGACATCAATGATGAAACCATACTTGGCCATAATTCTTTCTCCTTTCTGCGAACGCGCTCAGCATTCCCATTTTCTGCACTCAATGAGGCAGGAGTTGGGGGCCATGCCGGGGACGTTCTTGGACAGCCAGCGTTTGCTGGACAGGATGTTGACGCAGCCGCCGCGGTCGGTGGCGCCGGTCTCGGTGGTGATCGGATCGTACTTCGCCGAGCAGCCGTAGGAGTGCATGACGCCCACGGGCACGCGGTAGGTGACGTCGGCGGCGCAGAGGACGCTGCCGCGGTCGTTGTAGAGCTCGATGATGTCGCCGGTCTTGATTCCGCGCTCCTTGGCGTCCTTCGGGTTGATGCGGGCGACCCAGTAGGCGTAACCGTCGATGATCACGCGGTGGCAGGGGATCTCATCCATCCAGCTGGCGTGCGTATCGTAGTGGGTGTGGAAGCTGAAACGCGGGTGCGGGCTGATGATCTGGAGGGGATACTTGTTGTATATCTCGGTCTCGTGGCCTTCCCAGGAGGGGATGTAGTGAGGCACGGGCGGGCGCTCGGTATCCTCGGGAGAGAGCTCCTTGAGGCTCTGGGACGCGAACTCGAGCTTGCCGGAGTAGGTGCCGAGCTCCTTGGAGTTGGCGGTGGGCTCGAGGGTGTTCATGTTGTTGACGGCCTTGATCTTCGGGTTGAGGTAGTCCTGCGTGTCGCAGTCGCGGCCCTCATAGTACCAGCGGAAGGCGGGGTGCTCCTCGTAATCCTCGGGCACGGGAACGATGTAGTAGCCCTTCTTGTTGAACTCCTCCCAGCTCATGCGCTTGCTGAGCTCGGAGATGTTCCAGTAGGCCTCGGCCCATTCGTCCTCGGTCTTGCCGCCGTCGGTGTACTGCTCCCAGACGCCCAGCTTCTTGCAGACTTCCTGGAAGATCTCGTAGTCGCTCTTGGACTCGCCGAGAGGCTCGACGCACTTCTGCTCACGGACGATGACACGCCAGTTGTTGCCGATCTCGGCATGGGTGGTGTAGCCGCCGCCGACGGACCATTCGCCGAGGTCGTTGCGCTCGAGGTTGGTGCAGGCGGGCAGGATGATATCGGCAAACTTGGCCTCGCCGCCGAACCAGCAGTCCTGGTTGATGACGGTGTCGAGCTGATTCTCGCCGACGTGACGGTAGAGCTTGACGTAGCGGTTGGTCTCGGTCATGGTGCCCATGAAGGAGCCGCCGTAGCGCCACAGCATCTTGACCTTGCCCTCGATGGGATATTCATGATGATTGAACTGCTGCGCTATGGACTGGCCGCAGAAGCCGTCGCCTATGAACTCGCCCTTGCCGTTCATGATGTGCTCGGGGTAGTCGAGGCGGTACAGACGCTGCTTGACGTTGGAGGCGGCGTACTTGGTGTTCGCGGCGCGGGACTTGCCCATCTGGGAGTCGGGCTCGGCGTAGCCGGGGAACCAGGTGTAGTCCGCGGGCGCGCCCATCGTGGTGCCCCAGATGGAGACACCGGGCTTGCCGAAGCCCTGCATGGCGGCCAGAGCGATGAGGAAGCGGGCTTCCTCGGTGCCGTACGCGGTACGGCAGGCAGAGCCTTCACCGCCGCGGACGCCGCCGGCGAGGGCGACGCGCTTGGAGGCCCATTCCTTGGCCAGCGCGCGGATGCGGCGGGCGGGGATGCCGGTCTTCTCGGCGGCCCACTCGCAGGTCTTGGGAGTTCCGTCTTCCTTGCCGAGGATGTAATCCTTGAACTCATCGAAGCCGACGGTGCGGTTCTCGATGTAGAAGTGATCGTAGGTGTCGTCGATTATCCACTGATAGGCGATGGCGGCGGCAAGAGCCGTGTCGGTGCCGGGACGCGGAGCGAACCAGGTACCGTCCATGACGGCGTTGGTGTAGTTGTAGAACGGGTCGATGAAGACGCACTTCATGCCCATCTCCTTGAGCCACACACGCCAGATGTTGGACTCCTGACCGGAGTAGATGCCGTGGGTGGAGTCGGGGTCGTTGGACCAGAACACGATCATGTCGGTGTTCTTGAAAGCGTCGGGCAGAAGGTCGAACTGCTCCGGCTGACCGAGACGCCAGTAGAAGCCCCACATGTGCGGAGCGCCCCACATCCAGCCTTCCCAGGAGTCGGGGTTGTCGAGGATGGGCGTATAGTTGATCATGCCGAAGAAACGGCCGAAGGGCGCCATCTTGTAGCCCACGATGCCCCAGTTGTGGTGGGAGCCGGTGAGGGCGGTGATGGCATGACCGTCGCGCTTGCCGTCCTCGCCCAGAGGGGCCAGACGGTTGATTTCGTTTGCGATGATGGTGGCAGCCTCGTCCCAGCTGATGCGCTCGAAGCCGGACTTGCCGCGGTTGTGCTGATTGCGGGCGCCGTTGGGATCCCAGTCAACACGCTTCAGGGGGTAGAGAATACGGTCTTCAGAGTAAAGACGGTTGCGTTCCGCCAGAATGTTCTGCGCCAGACGCATAGCCTTCGGGGGGGAGTATTTCTTGCCGTTGCGGTCCTCCACGACCCACGCCTTCGGATAGTCCTCTTCCGGGATCTGTATGGGGCGGACGCGGGTGATCTTACCGTCCTCCACATACACGGAAATAGGACCACCAGTCGTCAGATTGGTGTAAACCTTTTCCAAT
>JAZQQE010000018.1:0-7005 GCA_045628845.1 Oscillospiraceae bacterium | reverse complement strand
CAAAGTGCGTTACGAAGCGACTTTTGCCGTGCCGGGTGAGCGCACGCTCTATAATGCAAGAGAAGGCCAGGAAGATGTGCGCGAAGCCTTCACCACGCAGGATAACCGCGTTTACAGCTACACTATGCCGTCGGGCGATACTTGGGCGTCCATCTTCATGAAGGACGCCTACGGCATCGCGGTGCCGCTGATGATGACAAGCGGCCACCGCAGCGACACGGATGCTCCGGTGATCACCGTGAAAGGTGTTTCGTTCGATAGCGCTGCCGGAACCTTTACCGCTGAATTCAGCGTCAGCGATGCGACCTTTATGTACCGCAGCTCCCGGTATAATTACGTCAGTAGGACTATTTATCCGGGCCCGTTCGACCCCACGCTCCATATCGGCTTTGACGAAGCATACTGCAAGAAGCTCGGCATAGCATCCGGTACGATGCTGGACATTGAGGTGCCGCTGGAAACGTCGTTAGCGAGCGAAACAGATTGGAAAACCGACGGCTCAGATAAGATCGGTATTACGCAAGTCCATACAGGTCTGACCAACAGCGATGGCACGCTGGATGTGACGGTGCAGGGCGTTATTTCACCTGCCGTGACGGCGGAAGCACCGCTGAATGTGAAGCTGAATTTCGCCGTGTCCGATGTGTACGGCAACCGCTCCGATGTGGTGAGCCCCACCTTGAGCAACGCTTACGGTGTGAAGCCGTACATTACGAATAAAGAGTATACGGAGATCAGCAGGACTACGTGGGACAATGCGCTGTTCCTGACCTTCAGCGCACCGGTACAGCCCGCGAAGAGCTGGATCAACCGCAATATCAGCGGCTATCAGACCACGTGGTACGACGCCTTCCCGATCACGAAGGACGGCGACTGGGACATCACCTACACCGACCTCTTCGGCAATACCTACACCGAGCAAATCACCCTTATTGACGTCTTTGGCGAATACGGTTTCGATTTGTCGATCTCCACGCTGGAGCCCACCGCCGGAGACGTGACGATCAGTGCCGCGACGGACGACGGAAAAGACTACTTCATGAGCTTTTCCTACGATCCGAGTACAAAAAAGGTCACCACCGGCGGATACGTCAACGGAGACAAGTCGCCGCTTACGCTCGAAAGCGCGAAAACCCGTATTGTTTTCTCTGAAGGCTGCTACGGATTCCGCCGATACCCTGCGAACGAATATAATAGCTACAACCCGGAACAATACGCTGACTATACGTTCATCTACCTCGACAATGTAGCAAAGACCGCGCCGGAGGCGGAGCTGAACTTCTACTTTGAGGAGTACGGCAACAGCTTTACCCCCGCGGAGCTTGCAAACGAGTTCCCCAATGGTGTCACGACGACGAATTTTGTCCGCGTCAGCTACGAGACTGCCCGCCATGTGACCGCAGACGGCGAGACGGAGCATATCTTTACCAATGGCGGCAGCACCACCTGCACCTTCCGCTACACCGACGACTTCGGTCATGCCGGCAGCGCGACGGTCAGTCTTGCGGATTACGGCATTACCCTCGGCGCACCGCCCGAGCCCTACAAGGATACCGAGGAGCCTTCGGTCAGCGTGGATATCTACGCGAAGAGGGGCGAGGCCTATGCGAAGACCGAGTTCTTCTCCGTGAGCGACGACGCAGACGCGGTAAAAAAGGCGTTTAACGATGCCTCCTATGTGCAGGATTACAGCCTTGTACTGAACGTAACGGATTACTCCGCTTACCGCATCCTGCTTCTGACGAGCGAGCCGACCACACTCAGCTATGACTCGGCAAGCACGTTCAGCAACGATTCCGTCACGCTCTCCGGCAACACGATCCATATCAGCAAGGAATTCCGGACCGCCGGTGCCGACTTCTGGGTGGCGGTCGTGGACAATGCGAGGGATGGGACGAATGCCGCCTCAGATAACTTCACCGTGTTCAGGATCACGCAAAGCGAGCTTACAAAATGGTTCGACAACGTGAGCCCCGTGATCGAAGATCAGAAGGAGATCGCAGATTCGCTGTATCAGCATACGCTGTATCTGAAACTCGGCGATATGGCTGATGACGGTACGGTGACTGACGGCCTGACCGTCAGCGGAAGCTCTCTTCGCAAAAACGAGGGCGGAGGTCATTACAGCCAGACGGAGTACCCCTACTGCATTATCTTTAATACCAATACTGCGGTTCCCGTTACGGTGATGGATATCGCCGGGAACTTTATCCTCAGCGAATTGTCGCCGCTGACGGAGGTCGACGACAGCGCACCGACACTGACCGTCGAATGGTCGCCGGGACTGGTGACGGAGGACGGGATCGATCCGTCGCAGCCTACGAACGGCCCGGTCAATACGGCGATTACGGCGCACATTTACAGCGACAAGCCGATCGACATCTCTTCCACTGCCACAAGACTCGAGTATGAGGATCACGGCGGAGTATATTCCTCACTGCCGCAGGATGGAAGCTATTGGGATATCTCGTGGGATGAGACCAGCCAGCGTATCACCGTGACGTTTGCGAGTGATTGCAGCTGCGGTGAAACGATCAAGGCCACGGTCTATGCACCGAACGGGCAGACCGCCGAAGCTTATCTGCAGGTGCCGTACGGCGCCGTCGACATGACGGCACCGAACTGTAACGTGGATGTGGAACCCCTCATGCGCGGCGGCAGCTCTGTACCCTATGCGCTGCGCTATACAATGACGCCATGGGAGACGGTGTTCATTGCCGGAAAGCGCTATGATCCATACACGCCGCCTTACACGTTTATCCTCTACGGCACGGACAAAAAAGACGTGAGCTTTACCGACCTTGCCGGCAATAACAGAGTTTATGATTTCGACGCGCAGCGCGATTGCGCTGTCCCGGGCTGTCCTGCCCCGGATTATGCCGCGCCGGTCATCACCTTCGTCGATCCCGCAAACGGCGATTTCTCCACCAAGGTCAGTGTATCCGGCGGCACTGTGACGGCAACGCTCAAGAGCAATGAAAACTGCACGCTTTCTTATGATGGGAAAAACATCCTGTTGACTGCCAACACGGAACAGGAAATCTCCTTTACGTCCAACGGAACGAGGAAGCTCCGTTTTACGGACGGTGCGGGCAACGAGACGAAGTTCACCGTGACGGTGAACGCCATTGACAACATTGCCCCCGTCATCAGCATGACCAGTACGACCATCAAGGTCACACAGGGCTGCGCGGCAGACGAGCTGAAGGCCCTGCTGGATGACGAAGTGACTGCCGCCGATAACGGCAAAACGGATCCGACGCTGATCTATGACAGCAGCAGCGTAAATCTCAACGTGCCGGGGACCTACACGGTGACATATACTGCGACCGACGCCGCCGGGAATACTGCCACGGCAAAGCGCTTCGTCAAGGTCATCAGCAAGGATCTGCCGAAGGTCTGCATCGACGGCGAGCAGCTCGAAAGCAGCGGTGTTATCAGCATCGCGCCAGGTGAACACACGCTGACTGTTTCCAATCTCCGTGAAGCCGGTGAACCGTATAAGCTGGTCATTGTACGGGGGATCTATTACGACGGACAGATCAAGTATCTGAAAAATCAGGTCACGGTCGGTGCTGACGGCAAATTCACGATCAGCTCGGAAGGATTCTACACGCTCTATCTGCAGACGCAGAGCAGACAAAGCCTGCGATGCCTGATCGATGTGGAAGGGTAAGGAGGAATGAACATGAAAAACGGAAAACGGTTTCTGTCTCTGTTTCTGGTACTGGTCCTGCTGCTTGGCTGCCTTCCGCTTTCGGCGCTGGCAGCGGAGCCCGCCACCGTATATACGCTGGACAACGGCTATATCACCGTGGACGTGTCCGGCGACAACGGTGGCTTTGCGGTCCGGACGAACAAGGGCAACAATCTGAAAAAATCGGACAACAATAAAAAGCTGCTCTATCACAGCAGCGAGTTCGATACGTCGTTCCTCTCTTTCCGCATCGACGGAAAAGACTACATTTTCGGCGGAACTTATCCGGAAAGCAGCGGCGTTGCTGTTTCCCAGACCGCCGCAGACGGGGAGATCGTTGCGCAGTGGAAGCTTGGTGATCTGCTCTTCACCGAGGTCATCTCCCTGCCCAATACGTCGTCCACAGAGCACGGCATGGTGTCAGTTACCGCAGGTGTTGCCAACAACGGCAGTACGCCCGTCAATGTCAGCGCCCGCCTGCTGATGGACACCTATCTGAACAACATCGACTATGCTTTTTATGAGGTCGGCGGCAGCACGGTCACCTCCGAGACGGTCATCGACAGCGGCATTCCCCAGCTCTTCTACGCAGTGGACGATCTCTCCGATCCCACCGTGCAGGCCTACGTCGTGAACAGCACGATGCCGGAGAAAGTCGCCTTCGGCCACTGGAACAGACTTGCCTCCACGCTGTATGACTTTACTCCGGACAGCACGCTGAACTTCACCAACTCCGTCAACGACTACATGACGGCTGACAGCGCCTGCGCGATGTACTTTAACCTCGGCAGCATCGGTGCCGGCACGGCAGGCAGCTTCACAAGCTGCTACGGCGTATACTCCAACAGCAGTGTACCCGTATCCGATGCAGTCGCTGTCAATGCGACCGCACCGCTGCGTCTGTATCTGAACGACGCCAAGGACGGCTACACTGACGCACCCGGCGTGGGGGAGGCGGATTTCGCGGTTTCCGCCATTCTGGAAAACTATGAGAGCGAGACAGCTGCTGACCTCAGCAATCTGATTCTTTCGGTGAGAAGCACTTCCGGCCTGATGCCGCTTGGCAGCTCCGGCGAAACCATGAACGGCTTCAGCTACACGTCCACCGATCCCTATGAGGTGACGTATGCTGAGCTGAAGGTCGGCGAAGCAAAAAATCAGCCGCTCTATTTCAAGGCGAAACTCAAGGACGAAGCGTCCTATGAGCGCATTACCCTCGAGGTTTACGCGAACGAGGTCGTGGAGAACAATCTGCTCGGCGAGAAGACCGTTTACGTGCTTGTTCCCGGTGTAAACGGCAATATTCCTGCCGTGACCTTTGCTTCCATGACGCCGGACGTCATCTATTCGTCCGGGACGCGTCATCTGTACCTCACGGTGAGTAACGAGAACCTTCTGGCGGAGAAGTCCCACTGGAATCTGTTTGCCTATCCGGGCGAAGCTGCGACCGGCGGTGTCTCCATCCCGCACGAGAATATTTCCATAAAGGACGGCGTGATGGATATCGCGCTGACTGACGATATTCGCCTTGCAGTCGGAAACTGGCACATCAGCATGGAATGGACCGCCGAGGCCGTCAGCGCTGGGATCGTAAGCGAGGCAAATACACAGACCTCCGGCACGATGCGTTTTACCGTATCAGACAATCCCAGGTATAAAAACGACAGCTACGGCATCCTCGCCGTCGCCAAGTTTGACGAGGGGAATGACAGCTTCTGCTATCAAATCCGGCACTTCAAGGACGAAAATGAACTCAAGGCGTTCAAAGAGACTGCCGGCAGCACTTATGCCGGAGACAGGAAACTTGTCGGTACGCTGATGGATATCCGCGGCGAGTTCACGGTGCCGGACGGGGCGGGCGAGGTGGAAGATGCAGACGGCACGGTTGTCGGCCGCATCCGCTATACCGCCCTGAGCACCAAGACGCTCGACGAGGATACCAGGAAGTACACCGTAGACAACTGCATCACAATCAACAACTGCCTGGACTTCGAGGGCGGCACCATGTCGGTGTACTATGAAGGGGACAATGAGGGCGGTGCGATCTGTGTGGAGTTTGACGGCGAGCTCTATACGAGCGACGAGCGCACCGGCGTCTGGAAGGGCAAGGCAGCCTTTACCAAGATCGAGCAGGGGGAGGAATACTCCCTGATCAAATATGACGAAAACGGCGCGCGTGACGAAAGCGAAGAAGACTCCAGCGCAAACCACATCACGCTGATCTGGCCGAACGTGTTTGGCACGGCCCAGAGCCTCCTCGGCATGGCGTTTAAGATGGCCTTTGCCCAGCTTGGCGTGATGATGGATGATGACGAGGAGATCGGACGTGTGCTTTCGTTCTCGGCACAGCTGAGCCTGAGCTTCATGCAGGCAAATCCTGACTACGAAAAGGACGAGAGCAAGCAGACCTATTTTGACAAAATCAAGGGCCTTTGGGATCTCTGGACGGAGGACACCCCGAGTCTTTATCAGTACGCCTACAATGCCGGCCGCATCAACAAGCTGCTTGATTTCAAGAGCGTGGACGAGGAGCCGGATGAGGAAGCCAAGCGCGGCGTCAACACGGCGGTCAACGTGCAGGATATCCTGTTCGGCTGCGGCGAGGGCTTCATCGGCCTGCACTTCAAGGTCAAGATCGGTGTTGCCAACATGATCGACCCCCTGCCCAAGATCGAGGGCGAGCTGGAGGTCAACACCGTCAATGACTGGGCCTTCGGCTTCGAGGGCGAAATGGAACTGGCGAACTTCGCCATGGAGGCAAAGCTCAGCTTCAAGAGCCACGACGACATCCCCATCCCCGATGAGATCTACTTCTTCATCGGCGATTTCAAGCCGGGCATCAACGTGGACGGCTGCGGCGTTTTGTGGCTGACCGGCGGAGGCGGAGGCTTCTCCGACCTCTATGATACCATCTTCCTCACGCAGGCGGTCCCGCCGCTCAAGCTGTGCGTCGCCATGAGCTTCAGCATCGTACAGATCCTTGAGGGAAAATCGAAGATCGAAGTGGGCCTCACCGGTTTCTCTCTGGAAGCGGAGGACATCAAGATCCTCGATGAGATTGAAGTGATTGAAAACATCAAGCTGGGGTTGGAATGGTATCCGGGCATCGATCTGAAAGCGGCGATCAACGTCAATCTCTTTCAGGGCGTGATCGAGGGCCAGGGCTATATCGTTCTCGTGGGTAAGGACTATACGGACTGGTTCTTTGAGATGTTCGCCCGTGCTGCGCTGAAGATCCCGAAATCCATTCCGCTGGTGGGCGGAATGTCCATTCTGTCTGCAGATCTCGGCATTTCCACGGAAAAGAT
>JAZQQE010000017.1:0-3833 GCA_045628845.1 Oscillospiraceae bacterium | reverse complement strand
CCGGGCGCGGCGGAAGGAGTCCTGACGATGCCGGGTGGTATGCGTTCATTCGGTCCCCGCGGTTTTCTGACCGACGAGGAAAAGACAAATATGCCGAAGGTCACGAAGTCACTGATAGTGAGGATACTCGCGTACCTGAAGCCTTACACGGTGCAGTTCATACTCGTGTTTCTGACGATACTGCTCTCGGCGGTGGTCGGGCTCTTCCCCTCCATCATAACGGGAAAGATCGTCGACGAGGCGCTCGTCGGCAAGAATCTGACGCTGCTGATTAAGCTGCTCATCGCGGCCTTCTGCACGCTCACGTTCAGCCAGCTCATCGGCGTCGCGGAAAACTACATAAATGCCTGGATATCCCAGCGCATCATCTACGACATGAAAAACCAGATGTATTCGCATCTGCTCTACATGCCGCATTCGTTCTTCACGACGGAGAAGCAGGGCGATATCATCACCCGCATGGATACCGACATCTCCGGCGTCAGCTCCGTCATATCCGGCACGCTCTCCTCCATCGTCTCCAATATCGCCACCGTCGTGACGACGCTCGTCGCCCTCTTCACGATGAGCTGGAAGCTCGCGATAGTCGGCATAATCGTCATCCCGCTCCTCATACTCCCGACGAAGTCCGTCGGCAAGACGCGCTACAAGCTGCTCTCCGAGGGGCAGACCAAGCGCGACGAGATGAATCAGGTCATCAACGAGACGCTCTCCGTCAGCGGCTCGATGCTCGTCAAGATATTCACGCGCGAAAAAGCGGAGTACGATAACTTCCGACGCATCAACGACGAGGTCGCGCAGACGGCGATGAAGGAGCAGCGCAGCGGCAGCTGGTTCCGCGTCGTGATGGGGATGTTCACGCAGATAGGCCCTCTGCTCATATATTTTGCGGGCGGTCTGCTGATAATAAGGGAGTGGGATCCCCTGCTCACGGTCGGTACCATCACGGCGACGGTCGCGCTCATAAACAGGCTCTACCGCCCCGTCGAATCCCTGCTCAACATCGGCGTCGACTTCACGCGCTCGCCCGCGCTCTTCACCCGCATCTTCGACTACCTTGACCGCAAGAACGACATCGCCTCGCCCGAAAACGGGCAGAAGCCCGAGGTCAGGAACAAGGACATCGTCTACGACCACGTCGCTTTCAGCTATACGCCGGACAAGCAGATACTCTCCGACGTCAGCTTCACCGTGCCCGGCGGGAAGATGTACGCGATAGTCGGCCCGTCCGGCTCCGGCAAATCCACGGTCGTGAATTTCATCCCGCGCCTCTACGACGTGGACAAGGGCACCGTCTCGATAAACGGCGTGGACGTGCGCGACTTCGACCTGAGCTATCTGCGAGGGCACATCGGCATCGTCACGCAGGACACGTACCTCTTCAACGGGACGATACTCGATAACCTCCGATACGCAAAAAGCGACGCCACCTTGGAGGAGATAGAGCACGCCTGCCGCGTCGCGAGCATACATGACTTCATTTCCTCGCTCCCCGAGGGGTATGATACCGAGGTCGGAAACCGGGGACTCAAGCTCTCCGGCGGCGAAAAGCAGCGCATCTCCATAGCCCGCGTCATCCTCAAGGACCCCGAGATACTCATCCTCGACGAGGCGACCTCCGCGCTCGACAGCATATCCGAAAACGCCATTCAGGACGCGCTCGAGGTCATGATGGAGGGGCGCACGAGCCTCGTCATCGCGCACCGCCTCTCGACCATACTCAAGGCAGACCGCATCCTCGTCATCCGCGACGGCGTCATCGCCGAGCAGGGCACGCACGAGGAGCTCCTCGCCCTCGGCGGGACGTACCGCGAGCTCTACGAGACGCAGTTCCGCACGGCGCTCGACTATGAGGCCGGGCAGAGCTCCGGGCCCTCCCTCGATATCGAGGCTCTCTCGACGGAGTATGACGTGCGCCGGCTGAACGAGGCGGACATTTCATCCGTATACAACCTCTACCGCGCCAACAGACGCTTCTACCGCAGTCAGCACGAGCGCCCCTCAAAGCAGCGGCTGACGGAGGTCATCAGCGAGCTGCCCGAGGGGACGGATGCATCCCGCAAATACTTCGTCGGCTTCTGCTCCGACGGCGAGCTCATCGCCGTGCTTGACCTCATAACGGAGCACCCCACGCCCGACAGCGTCTTCATCGGCTGGTTCATGGTCGACGCAGAGCGGCATAGAGAGGGCATCGGCTCGCAGATACTTGCCGACGTGCGCGCCTCCCTCAAGGCGCAGGGCTTCGGCGCGATATCCCTCAAATGCCCGGTCTCGAACGCGGATGCCGCCGCGTTCTGGACGAGTCAGGGCTTCACCGCGGAGAGCGAAAATGCGGACGAAAAGACGGTCACGATGTCCCGCTCGATATGATTTTGGGGCTCTGAGCGCCGTTTTGGGCGAAAAAGAGGGTAAAAATTGCCTCCGTTTCGCAAAGAAAAGCGCAAAAGACTTGCAGGGCGGCTCCAAACGATGTAAAATATACTGTAAAGTTATTTTTCTTTCACCGTAAGTCAATAAATAGAGAAACAAACTCTGTCTGAATAAGGAGGAACTCATTTCATGCTGACAGCAAAAGAAATCATGCGCCGCTGCATCAAGGGCGACGCCGCTCCCGACCGCTTCGTCAACAACTTCGAAGCTATCTCCATGGGCATCCATCCCGCGATGATGGTCGACCGCAACCCCGAAAAGGGCGGTCCCAACGTTGTCAACAACTGGGGCATCACCCGCTCCTATCCCGCGAACACTCCCGCTCCCTTCCCCGTCCACACTCCCGAGCTCATCGTCGTAAAGGACATCGAGCACTGGCAGGATTACGTACATGCTCCCACGACCGAATTCCCCGAAGAGCTGTGGGGCGCCTGCAAGGCCGCGATGTACGACACGATGGACGGCGAGAAGTCCTACAAGACCACTCTCTACGTCTCCGGTCTGTTCGAGATGACCCACCATCTCTGCTCCATGGTCGAGGCTCTGACCTACTACATGACCAACCCCGATGAGATGCACGACCTCATCAAGTACCTCACCGAGTATGAGCTGAAGATCGCCGAGGGCATCTGCTCTCACCTCCATCCCGAAGCTCTCTTCCATCACGACGACTGGGGCTCCGAGCTCAACTCCTTCCTCCGTCCGAGCATGTTCGAGGACTTCTTCCTTGATGCCTACAAGCAGATCTACGGCTACTATCACGATCACGGCGTCGAGCTGATCTTCCACCACGCCGACAGCTACTGCGTCAACCTCGTTGACGACATGATCGAGATGGGCATCGACGTATGGCAGGGCTGCATGCAGTCTAACAACGTCGCCGAGCTCGTCAAGAAGTACAAGGGCAAGATCACCTTCATGGGCGACATCGACAACAAGTCCATGGACTTCTCCGGCTGGACCAACGAGGACTGCCGCAAGGCCGCCGTCCGCGCTATGGAAAGCTGCGGCATGGAGAGCTTCATCCCCTGCATCACCCAGGGGGGAGCCGGCTCCGTGTTCCCGGGCGCTTACGCCGCTCTCGTCGACGAGATCGACAAGTACAACTGCGACAAGTTCGGCTTCACCAAGGCTGAGCTCGACGCTGCCCGTCCCCCGATGGCCATCATGTTCTGAAATCAAGCGAAAACGCCGCACCGAGTACCGTACCGGCCAGCGCCATACGCAGCGTGACCAGCAAAGGTTTGGCAATAGAAGTAAAGTAGGCCGGGTCGGGCGGGAACATGCGCACGATCAGGTCCGCCAGATGCGAGCGGCGCGACCAGAACCGGGCAAGGTCGCACCCGGTGAAACACCACGCCAGCACAGCCAGCGCGATCCCCGCGATCAGGAAGACCGGGCCT
>JAZQQE010000016.1:0-4101 GCA_045628845.1 Oscillospiraceae bacterium | reverse complement strand
TTTTTCTGTGGTGGAGATGAGGGGGATCGAACCCCTTACCTCTTGAATGCCATTCAAGCGCTCTCCCAAGTGAGCTACACCCCCACGGCAAGGGTAATACTAACACAAGGGAGAGGCATTGTCAATACAAAATATGAACTTTTGCGTACTTTTTCAGCGGACCGTCAGCTCGCCGCCGACGGCGTCGAGAGTGAGCTCCGTATCGGGCTCGGGGTCGTTTTCTATCATCCAGCGCGCCGCGGCAGTCTCCGCGTGGGACTGGATGACACGCTTGAGCGGGCGCGCGCCGTAGGCGGGGTCGTAGCCCGCGTCCATAAGGTATTCGCGCGCGGCGTCCGTCACGGTAAGCGTGATGCGGCGCTCGGCGAGGCGATCACGCAGCTCGGAAAGACGCAGGTCGAGTATCCTGCCGAGGTCGTCGCGGGTCAGAGGACGGTAGAACACGGTCTCGTCGAGTCTGTTGAGGAACTCCGGACGGAAGCTGCGGCGCAGAAGCTCCGACACGGCGTCACGCGCGTCGGCGCTGATGTCCCCGTCGGGCGTAATGCCGTCGAGGATGATGTCCGAGCCGAGGTTGGATGTCAGGATGATGATGGTGTTCTTGAAATTCACGGTGCGGCCGTGGCTGTCGGTGACGCGCCCGTCGTCGAGCACCTGCAGGAGGACGTTGAAGACGTCGGGATGCGCCTTTTCCACCTCGTCGAAGAGGACTACGGAGTACGGTCTGCGGCGCACGGCCTCGGTGAGCTGGCCTCCCTCCTCGTAGCCGACGTAGCCCGGAGGCGAGCCGATGAGGCGCGAGACGGAGTATTTCTCCATGTATTCGGACATGTCGATGCGTATCATGTTCCTCTCGTCGTCGAACAGCGCCTGCGCGACCGCCTTGGCAAGCTCCGTCTTGCCGACGCCGGTCGGGCCGAGGAAGAGGAACGAGCCTATCGGACGGTCAGGGTCCTCGATGCCGGCGCGCGAGCGCAGTATCGCGTCGCACACCTTGCTTACCGCCTCGTTCTGGCCGATGACGCGCTGATGAAGTATGCCGTCGAGGTGCAGGAGCTTTTCGCGCTCGCCCTCCATGAGGCGCGCTGTGGGGATGCCCGTCCAGCGCGAGACGACGCGCGCTATCTCCTCTTCGGTGACGTGGTCGTGCAGGAGCGTGGCGCGCTTGCCGGATTCGAGCTCCTCTATCTCCTTTTTGAGGCGGGGTATCGTGCCGTAGGACAGCTCCGCCGCCTTTCCGAGATCGTAAGCTCCCTGCGCTTTTTCAAGCTCCGCGCCCGCCTGCTCGAGCTCCTCGCGGAGCTTACGCACGCGGTCTACGCCCTGCTTTTCGTTTTCCCAGCGGGCCTTCATGCCGTTGAGGCTCTCGCGGCGGTCCGCGAGCTCGGCGCGCACCCTTTCGAGCTGGTCGGCGGAGAGCTTGTCGGTCTCCTTGGAGAGCGCCGTCTCCTCTATTTCAAGCTGCATGATGCGGCGCGCCTCGTCGTCCATTTCGGCGGGCATGGAGTCCATCTCCGTGCGTATCATTGCGCACGCCTCGTCGACGAGGTCTATCGCCTTGTCGGGCATGAAGCGGTCGGAGATATATCTGTCGGAGAGCGACGCGGCGGCGATGAGCGCGCGGTCCTGGATCTTCACGCCGTGGAAGACCTCGTAGCGCTCCTTCAGGCCGCGCAGTATGCTCACCGTGTCCTCGACGCTCGGCTCCTCGACGAGCACCGGCTGGAAGCGGCGCTCGAGCGCGGCGTCCTTCTCGATGTACTGACGGTACTCGTTGAGCGTCGTCGCGCCGATACAATGGAGCTCGCCGCGCGCGAGCAGGGGCTTGAGCAGGTTGCCCGCATCCATCGCGCCGTCGGACTTGCCCGCACCGACTATATTGTGCAGCTCGTCTATGAACAGTATGATGCGCCCGTCGCTCTGCTTTATCTCTTCGAGCACAGCCTTGAGACGCTCCTCGAACTCGCCGCGGTACTTCGCGCCCGCGATGAGCGAGCCCATGTCGAGGGAGAATATCGTCCGGTCGCGCAGGCTCTCGGGCACGTCGCCGCGCACGATGCGCAGAGCGAGGCCCTCGGCGATGGCCGTCTTGCCGACGCCCGGCTCGCCTATGAGGCAGGGGTTGTTCTTCGTCTTGCGCGAAAGGATGCGCACGACGCTCCGTATCTCCTCGTCGCGCCCGATGACGGGGTCGAGCTTGTTCGCGCGGGCGAGGGCGACGAGGTCCTGCCCGTACTTTTTGAGCGCGTCGTAGGTGTCCTCGGGATTTGCCGAGGTCACGCGGCCGCTGCCGCGCACGGCGCGCACGGCCTCGAGGAAGCGGTCCTCGCGCAGTCCCGCGCGTTCAAAGAGCGCCGCAGTGGAACGCGACGGCTTGCGGAGCATTCCGAGCATGAGGTGCTCGACGGAGATATACTCGTCGCTCATGCGCGCGGCGGCTTTCTCCGCCTCGGCGAGCGCCGCGTCGAGCTCCGGCGACATATACACGCCCGAGGAGCTGCCGCCTACCTTCGGGAGCGCCGCGACGGCGTCTCCCGCGAGCTTTCCGAGCGAGGCCGCGCCGCACTTTTCAGTGAGCTCCGGGATGAGCCCGTCGGCGGTCAGCGCGGCAAGCAGATGCTCCTGACGGAGCTCCTGATTTCCGTTTTCCTGCGCAAGACGCTTCGCGTTTTCAAGAGCTTCAAGACTTTTCTGTGTGAATTTTTCGAGATCCATATAAAAACCTCCCTGATCAGACGGTTATCGGTGCCGAGCGCCTGTACTCCGCGTAAATCATCCGCACGGGCGCCGCGCCGCCGTCGAAATAAGCCTTCATCGCGCGGTCGAACGCGCGTATATATTCGACTACCGCTTCGCCGAGGGCCTCCTCGTCCGCCCATCCGCCTCCGGGCGCGGCGGGCCGCAGGAGCTTCGTGAAGCGCTCCCCCTCGATGGTACAGCCGCCGGACGGGCCCTCGAGCGTGCTCCACAGCAGGTAGAACCGCTCGAGCAGCTCGATGAGCGCGGCGTTGCGCGTACGCAGCGACACGCGGAGCTCGCCTATCGCGTCGCCCTGCTGATAAAGGCGCACGGAGTAGTTCACGGCGGGATTGTACTTGTATTCGAGCGCCGAGCGGAGCATCATCTGCGTCCCCGACTGGCTCGGCAGCACCGCGAGCTCCGGCGCGAGCAGGCTCTCCATGCGTTCAAGGAGCTCTCTCGCGCGCGTCTCGGGCGTGCGGTAGGACACGTACTCGGCAAGTATGGAATTTATCATCGCCGAGCGGCTCGTCCCGCTGCGTACGGCGAGCGCGTCGACCGCCGCGACGACGTTTTCAGACAGCATGAGGGAATACATATTTTTCTTCATTTTCCACCCTCCCGCGAAATACGATAGCACTTTCTATATAATTTGTAAAGCATTTTATATAAAATTCCTTGTAAAGTTTGAAAAATGCGGTGCTGTGCTGCGCAAAATTAGACAGTATCAAAACCGGTGCTCAGAGGAATATTACCCGCGGAGGCGAAGAATATGAAAAAAAGATCAAGGGCCGCGCTGCTCGCGTGCATATACTCGGCGGCGCTCGCAGTCATCCTCGCGGGCGCGCTGGTAAAGCAGACCGCAGAGTCGCGCAGGCGCGGCTATATCATAGACGCCGTCTATTCGCGCGCGATGACAGGGCTCGTGACGAGCGTCGGCGAGCTTGACACGGCGCTTCGCAAGGCGACGTACTCTACCTCGCCGTCCATGCTCTGCTCCGCGTGCACGGACGTTTTCGGCAAGGCGATGGCGGCACAGACGGCACTCGGCGAGCTCCCGTTTTCCGACACGGAGCTGACGAACACGGCGGGCTTCATCGCCCACGTCGGAGACTGGGCGTGGGTGCTCGCGAAGAACGCCGCGGCGGGCATCCCGATGACCGACGGCGAGAGGGACGACCTGCGCTCGATGTCCGCGGCGGCGCAGAGCCTCGCGGACTCGCTGACGGGGCTCGCGTCGGGGATGGACGGCATCGCGGCCGCTGAGGCCGTCGCGGCGCCCGGCTTCGGCGACGGCTTCCAGCTCATCGAGCGCGAATTCCCCGAGGTGCCCTCGCTCGTGTACGACGGGCCCTTCTCGGC
>JAZQQE010000015.1:0-8910 GCA_045628845.1 Oscillospiraceae bacterium | reverse complement strand
GCCGGACCCCCCGCCGGCGGCGGCTTCCGTCCCGGAGGGACGACCCCGCCGGATATGCAGGGCGGCATGACGCCTCCGGATATGCCGGAGGGCTTCGGGCCCGGTGAGATGCAGGCTCCGCCGGAGGGCGGCTTCGACCCGCAGGGCGGTTTTGATCCGAACGGCGGCGCTCCCGGAGGAGCACAGCGCCCGTAAATACATAGAAACTCTTTTCGGAGGGAATGTATATGGCAATAAAAGTCGGAATATACGGATACGGCAATCTCGGCCGCGGCGTGGAGCTCGCGGTGACGGCGGCGCCCGACATGGAGCTGGTCACCGTGTTCACGCGGCGTGACCCGTCCGCGCTCAAAACGGCGACGGACGTCAGAGTATCCCCCTCGGCGGATGCCGAGAAGTGGAAGGACGAGCTCGACGTGCTCGTCGTATGCGGAGGCAGCGCCTTCGACCTGCCCGAGATGACTCCGAGGCTCGCCGGGACCTTCAACGTCATCGACAGCTTCGACACCCACGCCAACGTCCCCGCGCACTTCGCCGCGGTCGACGCGGCGGCCCGCGCAGGCGGGAAGACGGCGGTCATCTCCACGGGCTGGGACCCCGGTATGTTCTCGCTCAACCGCGTCTACGCGGGCGCGATACTGCCCGACGGAGCGGACTACACGTTCTGGGGCCGCGGCGTCTCGCAGGGCCATTCCGACGCCATACGCCGCATAGACGGCGTTCTCGATGCGAGGCAGTACACCGTTCCCGTCCGGAAGGCGGTGGACGCGGTGCGCCGCGGCGAGGCTCCCGTGCTGACGGTGCGCGACAAGCACACGAGAGAGTGCTGGGTCGTTGCGGCCGAGGGCGCCGACAAGGCGCGTATCGAGCGCGAGATAAAGACGATGAAAAACTATTTCGACGAGTATGATACGACCGTGAACTTCATCACGCAGGAGGAGCTCGACCGCGACCACAAGGGCATCCCCCACGGCGGCGTCGTCATCCGCAGCGGACGCACCGCGGGCGGCAGCGGCACCGTCATCGAGTACAGCCTGAAGCTCGACTCGAACCCCGAGTTCACCGCCGGCGTGCTGACGGCGTGCGCCCGCGCCGCCGCGAGGCTCGCCTCCGAGGGCCGCGTCGGCTGCCACACCATGCTCGACATCCCGCCCGCGTACCTCTCTCCGCTCTCCGGCGAGGAGCTGCGCGCGCATCTTCTGTAAAAACCGATAGGATCAAAAGTATTTATATAAAGCGAGGAACTGAAAATGAAAGACAACGAATACACCTGCTCGGGCAACTGCTCCGAGTGTAAGTCCGAGTGTGATCACGTCGGCGAGCCCGAAAAGGAACAGGGCTGCTCCGGCGACTGCAGCTCCTGCAGCAGCAACTGCGGAGGCGGCGAGCCCGCCGATCTCCACGCCGAGCTCAACGCCAACAGCTCCGTCAAGCACGTCATCGCCGTCGTGTCCGGCAAGGGCGGCGTCGGCAAGTCCATGGTGACCTCCATGCTCGCCGTCACGATGAACCGCCGCGGCAAGGCGACCGCCATCCTCGACGCCGACATGACCGGCCCCTCCATCCCCAAGTGCTTCGGCATCACCGAGCGCGCCAAGGCCTGCGAGTACGGCATACTGCCCGCCGAGACTGACAAGGGCATCAAGCTGACCTCCATCAACCTCTTCCTTGACAACGAGGACGATCCCGTCATCTGGCGCGGCGTCATCATCGGAAATACCGTCAAGCAGTTCTGGACCGACGTGTACTGGGGCGACGTGGACTATATGTTCATCGACATGCCGCCGGGAACGGGCGACGTGCCCCTGACCGTGTTCCAGTCCCTCGCCGTCGATGGCATCATCGTCGTGACGAGCCCGCAGGAGCTCGTGTCGATGATAGTCGGCAAGGCCGTCAAGATGGCCGAGATGATGAACATCCCCATCCTCGGCATAGTCGAGAACATGAGCTGGTTCGAGTGCCCCGACTGCGGGAAGAAGCATGAGATATTCGGTCAGAGCAAGCTCTCCGAGGTCGCCGCGAAGTACGGCATCCCCGTGCTTGCCCGCCTCCCGATGAGACCCGACGCCGCCGCCGCGATAGACGCGGGCGCGGCCGAGAGCCTGACCTTCCCCGAGCTCGAAGAACTCGCCGACAAGCTGTAATGTCCACGGGGATCAGAGGAAAACTCATTGGCGACCGCCGCTTTTACAGGATGCTGCTGGCGGTCGCCATTCCCATCATGGTGCAGAACGGGATAACGAACTTCGTCAACCTGCTCGACAATATCATGGTCGGCCAGCTCGGCACGGAGTCGATGAGCGGTATCTCGGTCGTGAACCAGCTTATCTTCGTCTTCAATCTGTGCATATTCGGAGCGACGTCCGGCGTCGGCATCTTCACCGCGCAGTTCTACGGCGGCGGTGACAACGACGGCGTGCGCCATACGTTCCGCTTCAAGCTCATCATCTGCGTGGCTCTGCTCGCAGTCTGCCTCGCGGTCTTCCTTCTGTGGGACGAGCAGCTCATCCGTATGTACATGAACGACGAAAACGAGGCGAACGCCGCCAAAGCGCTGAGCGAGGGGCGCGATTACCTGCGCATCCTGCTCATAGGTCTCGTCCCGTTCACGGTGTCGCAGGTATACTCCGGCACGCTGCGCGAGGCGGGCCATACCGTCCTCCCGATGGTCTCGGGCGCGGCGGCGGTCATCGTTAACCTCGTATTCAACTACATACTCATCTTCGGCAAGCTCGGAGCGCCCGTGATGGGCGTCCGCGGCGCGGCGGTAGCGACGGTCATGGCCCGCTTTGCCGAGCTCGCCATCATCGTCATATGGACGCACACGCACCACGACAAGTGCCCGTTCATGCGCGGGGCGTATAAGTCCATGCGTGTGCCCGGACCTCTCGTGAAGAAGATAGCCGTCAAGGGCACGCCGCTGATGATAAACGAGATGCTGTGGGGCCTCGGCGTGGCCATGCTGATGCAGTGCTACTCCCTGCGCGGTCTCTCGACGGTCGCCGCGATGAACATCAACTCGACCATTTCCAACCTCTTCAACATCGTCTTCATCTCGCTCGGAAACTCCGTCGGCATCATCATCGGCCAGCTTCTCGGAGCGGACAAGATGGAGGAGGCGAAGGACGCAGACCGCAAGTTGATATTCTTCTCCTTCGTCTGCTGCATTTTCGTTGGCGCCGTGATGTTCGCGGTATCGTCCGTCATCCCGAAGGCGTACAATACCTCCGACGAGGTGCGCTCCCTCGCGTGCAGCTTCATACGCATCGCCGCGGTATTCACGCCCGTGCACTCCATAACGCACGCCTGCTACTTCACCCTGCGCTCCGGCGGGCGCACGTTCATAACATTTTTGTTTGACAGCGTGTTCCTCTGGTGCGTGAACTATCCTCTCGCGTGGTGTCTCGCGCATCTGACGGATATGCACATCGTCCCGCTGTACCTCATCCTCAGCGCGCTCGACCTCATCAAGGTCGTCGTCGGCCTGATAATGGTATCGAAGGGGATATGGCTTCGCAACATCGTCGAAAAGACCGGATCTGCGGCAGAATAAACGTAATAAGCATAATAAAGAGCTCTTTCCCGCCCGGGAAAGACCCCTTTTTTTCAGATGCTTATTTTATATCGTCTATGTAGCGGACTGCGGCAAGCGCCGCGACAGCTCCGTCGCCGCTGGCGGTGGTGAGCTGGCGGATGCGCTTGGTGCGGCAGTCGCCCGCCGTGAAGAGGCCGGGTACCGCGGTCTCACAGCTCTCGTCCGCGGCGATGTAGCCCTGCGCGTCGAGCTTGAGAAGGGATGCGAAGGCGTCGTTTTCCGGGATGAGACCGACCGCGAGGAACGCTCCGTCGCACGCGACCGTCATCGCCTCGCCGGACGCCGTGCATATCTTCACGCCGGTCAGCGAGCCGTTTTCGGAGGTGTAGCCCTCGACTGTCACGCCGAGGATGATGCGCACGTTGGGAAGCGCGGTGAGCTTGTCCGAGAGCTTCTTTTCGCCCGTGAGATACGGCAGATTCTGCACTATCGTGACTGTTTTGCTCGTCTCGGCAAGGAGCATGGCCTCCTGCAGGGCCGTGTTGCCGCCGCCTACGACGACGACGTCGCGCCCGGCGAAGAAAGCGCCGTCGCACACCGCGCAGAAGGAGATGCCGTTTCCTATGAGCTCGTTTTCGCCCTCGATGCCGAGGGTGCGGTGCTTGACGCCCGCCGCGACGATGACGGTGCGGCTCTCATAGAGCGCTCCGTCCTCCGTGAATACGCGGAAGCCGTCTCCGGCCTGCTCGATACGGACGACCTTGTCGAGCTCGAGCTCCGCGCCGTGCTCCAGGACCTGACTCGTGATGGCGTCGGCAAATTCAAGGCCGCTCATCTCTATCGTGCCGGGCCAGTTTTCGACCTTCGGCGAATAGGCTATCTGACCGCCGAAGCTGTTTTTCTCTATGACAAGAACGCTCTTGCCTGCTCTGAGGGCGTACAGGGCGGCGGTCAGACCCGCAGCGCCCGCGCCGACGACTATAATGTCATACATCACTTATCAACCTGCTCTGCTCGCGGCGAGAAAGGCCTTGATGTCAGCCACGCCGGCATATTTCTCAAATGTTTTTCCGTCCGTGACGACGAGGGTGGGCGCCTGCTTGACGCCGTACTGCTCGACCTTGTCGAGGTTCTCCTCGGCGATGATCTTCTCATAGGCGACGCCGGCCTTGTCGAGAAGGCTCGCGGCGACCTTGCAGTTGGGGCAGGTCACGCGCGCGAAGAGTATCATCTGCGCGGCGCCGACGGCGGCGGGAGCTCCCGTCTCGGTCGTGACGGCGACGGGCCTGTCGCCCGGCGTCCTCGGCTTCATGACGGAGCGGCCGATGTCGTAGACCTTTCTGTCCTTGTATTCCTGCACCTTGCCGTCGTTCCAGTTCTGGACGGGGCGGTAGTAGCCGGTGATGCGGGAGTAGACCTCGGTGGGCTTTCCGCAGTGCGGGCAGGTGAACTGCTCGCCGGTGAGGTAGCCGTGCGTACGGCAGACGCTGTACGTCGGGGAGAGAGTGTAGTAGGGGAGCTCGTAGTTCTCGGCTATCTTGCGCACGAGAGCGGCGGCGGCGTCCCAGCTCGGCATCTTCTCGCCGAGGAAGGCGTGGAAGACGGTGCCGGAGGTGTAGAGGGTCTGGATGCTGTCCTGGATGTCGAGGGCGGTGAAGATGTCCTCGGTGAAGCCGACGGGGAGATTGGAGCTGTTGGTGTAGTAGGGCTCGCCCGCCTCATTGGCGGTGATGATGTCGGGATAGCGCTCCTTGTCGTGGAGGGCGAGACGGTAGCTCGTGGACTCCGCGGGCGTGGCTTCGAGGTTGTAGAGGTCGCCGTACATCTCCTGATAGTCGGAGAGGCGGTCGCGCATGTGGTTGAGCACACGGCGGGTGAACTCCTGCGTCGCGGGGGAGGTCATGTCGGCGCGGAGCCACTTGGCGTTGAGGCCCGTCTCGTTCATGCCGACGAGGCCGATGGTGGAGAAGTGGTTGTCGAAGTGGCCGAGGTAGCGCTTGGTGTAGGGATACAGACCGTTTTCGAGCAGACGGGTGATGACGGTGCGCTTGTCCTTGAGGCTGCGCGCGGAGAGGTCCATCATCTTGTCCAGACGGCGGAAGAAGTCCTCCTCGTCCTTGGCGAGGTAGGCTATGCGGGGCATGTTTATCGTGACGACGCCGATGGAGCCGGTGCTCTCGCCGCTTCCGAAGAAGCCGCCGGACTTCTTGCGAAGCTCGCGCAGGTCAAGACGCAGACGGCAGCACATGCTGCGCACGTCGGAGGGCTCCATGTCGCTGTTGATGTAGTTGGAGAAGTAGGGGGTGCCGTACTTGCTGGCCATCTCGAAGAGGAGCTTGTTGTTCTCCGTGGGGGACCAGTCGAAGTCGCGGGTGATGGAGTAGGTGGGGATGGGGTACTGGAAGCCGCGGCCGTTGGCGTCGCCCTCTATCATTATCTCGATGAATGCCTTGTTTATCATGTCCATCTCGGCCTTGCAGTCCTTATAGCAGAAGTCCTGCTCCTTGCCGCCGACTATGCAGGGGAGCTCCGCCATGTCGGCGGGGACGGTCCAGTCGAGCGTGACGTTGGAGAAGGGAGCCTGCGTGCCCCAGCGGCTCGGGGTGTTGACGCCGAACACGAAGGCCTCAAGGCTCTTCTTGACCTGCTCATAGTCGAGGTTGTCCACCTTGACGAAGGGAGCGAGGTAGGTATCGAAGGATGAGAAGGCCTGCGCGCCGGCCCATTCGTTCTGCATGATGCCGAGGAAGTTGACCATCTGGTTGCAGAGGGTGGCGAGGTGCGCGGCGGGTTTGCTGGTTATCTTGCCGGGGATGCCGCCGAGGCCCTCGGTGATGAGCTGGCGGAGGGACCAGCCGGCGCAGTAGCCGGTCAGCATGGAGAGGTCGTGGAGGTGGATGTCGGCGTTCCTGTGGGCGGCGGCGACCTCCTCGTCATAGACCTCGCTGAGCCAGTAGTTGGCGGTGATGTTGCCGGAGTTGGAGAGGATGAGACCGCCTACGGAATAGGTGACGGTGCTGTTCTCCTTGACGCGCCAGTCGTTTATCTGCAGGTACTTCTCGACGGTGGACTTATAGTCGAGCAGGGTGCCCGCGATGTCGCGCGCCTTCTCGTGCTGCTTGCGGTAGAGGATGTACGCCCTTGCGACGTCGCCGTAGCCGGCCTCGCCGAGCACGTTTTCGACGCTGTCCTGAATGTCCTCGACGGCGATGAGCTCGTCTCTTATTTTGCTCTGAAAATCGGCCGTGACCTTGAGGGCGAGAAAATCGATAACGCTGGGATTGTAGTTGGTATCAGTCGCGTCAAAGGCCTTCTGGATCGCGGCGGCGATCTTGGTGATCTCGAAATCAACGACCTTGTTGTCTCTCTTTACGACTCTGTACATGATGATCCTCCAATGCGTCATGCGCAAATAATAATGACAGTAAAATGTGCCGAAGACCAAACAGACCCCGACAGCATGGATACTTTATCATACGGATAGTATTATGTCAATAGCATTCCGCAAAATATTGTTGTGATTTTTGACGCATAACACAATATATTGTTAGTCTATGCCCCGAAGCTCCGCATACGGGACGTACTCGCGCGCGACGGCGAGGATGGCTCTCGCCTCGGCGGGAGAGGGGGAGGTGAGCGGCGCTCCGACTGTGTCGCCGGAGTCGCGGTAGCCCTGGATGTAGTATGCGCGCGCGCCGCGGATGAGCTCTCCGATGGCATGGAAATCCTCGGGGGAGTGCGTCTCGGGAGCTATCGTCGTGCGGAATTCATAGGGCACGGGGCCGTTTTTGAGGAGCTCTATGCTCTCGAGCACGGGGGCTATGTCGAGCCCGGGAACGCCGGTCAGCTCGCCGTAGCGTGCGGGCGCTCCCTTGATGTCCAGGGCGACGAAATCTACGAGGCCTGCGTCGAGGAGCGCCGCGAGCTTCGCGGGCAGAAGTCCGTTCGTGTCGAGCTTCGTGCCGACGCCGAGCGCGCGCACGGCGCGCAGGAAGTCCGCGAGGTCGGGCTGCAAAAGCGGCTCTCCGCCCGTCACGCAGACGCCGTCGAGTATGCCGCGGCGCTTTTCGAGCAGGTCGAAGACCTCCTGCGGGTCGATGACGGGCTGCTCCGCCGGGCGCAGGACGAGGCCCGCGTTGTGGCAGTACGGGCAGCGCAGGTTGCACCCTCCCGTGAAGACCGTGCAGGCGACCCTGCCGGGCCAGTCGAGGAGCGTGAGCTTTTGTAATCCGCAAATGAGCATGATCGTTGCCTCCCGGGATATGATAATTTGATTATAGCACCAAAAGCGTCCCGTTAGGAGATAAAAAATCAAAAAAAGAGGAGCGCCGCCCGGTACACTCCGAACGAGACGAGCCACGCCCCCGCGAGGTAGCCGAGCGCGGCGAGCGCCGCGGCGGAGGCTCCGACCTCACGCCGCAGGGCGGCGAGCGAGGCGGCGCAGGGCGTGTAGAGCAGCGTGAAGGTGCAAAACGATGCTGCGGAGGCCCGCGTGAACACCGCCGTGACGGACGGGACGAGCGCAGTCAGGACTCCCGCCGCGGCCTCCTTTGCCGAGAGGCCCGCCGCGAGCGCCGTCACCGCGCGCCAGTCTCCGAAGCCGAGCGGCGCGAAAAGCGGGGCCGCCGCCGCTCCGAAGCGGGCGAGGATGCTCTCCGCGGGGTCCGAAACGGGGCCGAAGGAGGCGTCGAAGCTGCCGAGCAGCTTCACGAGCACCGAGGCCGCGAGTATCGCCGTGAAGGCGCGGCGCATGAAGTCGCCCGCCCTGCGCCCGAGCAGGCGCGCCGTACCCCGCAGGGTCGGCAGACGGTAGTCGGGAAGCTCGAGCATGAAAAAATCGCCGCCGTCCCTTTGCCGCAGGGCGAGCGACGCCGGCACGGTCAGCGCGATGCCGAGCAGGTAAAACGCCGCGGGCGCGCGGAAATAGGCGGAAAACAGCGCGTAGACGGAGAGCTTCGCCGGGCAGCTCATCAGCGGCGCGAGCAGGGCCGTGACCCTGCGCGTGTGGGGAGTTTCGAGCGTGCGCGCCGCCATAACGGCGGGTACGGTGCAGCCGAAGCCCGTCAGAAGCGGTACCGCCGCGCGGCCCGTCAGTCCGAGCAGGCGCATCGGGCGGTCGAGCAGGAACGCCGCACGCGCCATGTAGCCCGAGTCCTCGAGGAGGGCAAGGCACGCGAAAAGGCAGAGCACGGGCGGCAGGAAGCCGAGTGCCGTGCCGGCGCCCGCGATGACGCCGTCGGTCAGTATGACGGTGAGCGGCCGCGGCACGCCGAGCGCGGAGCAGGCATCCGCGGCGGCGAGCGCGAGAAGCTCCGCTCCGTGTGTGATGAGCTCCGACAGCGCGCGGACATGCGGGCCGAACGTGAGGAAAAACA
>JAZQQE010000014.1:0-19499 GCA_045628845.1 Oscillospiraceae bacterium | reverse complement strand
TTCGTCAAGTTCTCCGAGTCGATCACCGATATGGTCGAAAATGACGGATACAAGTATGTGTCGAATGCCAGAAGCGAGACTATGGAGTTCGCAAGGTCCAGCAAGATAGACCAGATCGATATCGTCGATCTTGCATCCAATCTCGGAATCGGCGGCGCGAAGGAACTCATGGACGCCCTCAGAGCGGCAGTCAAGTACAACAGAACTTCGGCCAATATGTCCAACGCCTACGGCGTTTCCATCTACTTCCCGTATCAGAAGCTCTCCAAGGTCGACAGCGCCGTCGCCGCTTATGATGCGCTCGGCCTCGAAAGCGAGTATTCGCGCTGCATCCAGCAGTTCGCCAGCCTCGAAGCCGGCGGCCAGACGATAGCCTACGGCTCCTCGTCCCCGCTGTCCTCCGTCTTCGGCGCGACCTCCGGCGGCAGCATGATGGGCTCGTCTGACGTGAGCAGCCTTCTCGGCGGCCTCTTCGGCGGCTCGTCCTCCGGCGACTTCAGCGGTCTGCTCGGCGGCATGACGTCATCGTCATCGTCTTCGTCTTCCTCCGGCAGCCTTCTCGGCAGCCTGCTCGGAGGCTCCTCCTCCGGCGGCATGGGCGGCCTCCTCGGCAGCATGACCTCCTCCACCGGAAGCGACCTTGGCAGCCTTCTCGGAGGCTTTGGCTCCTTCCTCGGAACCGGCATAGACAGCGACCGCGCCTCCGCTTACCTCACGGACAACCGCTTTGATCCCGCCGCCCTCATGTGGAGCTATGACGGAAGCGACTATGTCCTGAACCTCTCCGAGGAGCAGTGGTCCATGGTCCACGACATCCAGCTCAACGTGTTCTATGACGACGGCACCGGATACATAGACCTCGGCCTCGACAACGTGTTCGAGTTCAATGACAACGGCGCTCTCCTCGGCAGCTACGACGGCTCGTGGCTCGCCATCAACAGCCAGCCCGTCGCGTACTACTACATGGATACCATCGACGACGGTCAGCAGCTCACCATAACCGGCCGCGTGCCTGCCTTCGTCAACGGAAACAGAGCCGACCTTCTCATCGTGTTCGACGATGCCAACCCGTACGGCTATATCGCGGGCGCGATCATGAACTACGTTGAAGGCGAGACCGACACCGTCTCCAAGATAGTGCCGATAGAAAACGGCTCCGTCATCGACTTCGTATGCGACTACTACACCTACGACGGAGAGTACGTCGACAGCTACTACCTCGGCGAGCCGTATGTGTACGACGGCAACCCCCTCATCAGCAACGTCCTCATCAACACCGAGGGAGCCGCCTCCGCCATGTACATGATCACCGATATGTACAACAACGACTACTGGACTCCGGTACTGCCCTGAACGAAACATTGAAAAAGAGGAGGGATGCAAAAGCATCCCGGCTTTTTTGCTGCTTTTTTACGGCCCGTCGTTTATCTCGTATATATCGTCGAAGGCTATCTTCTCGTCGCCGAGCTTCAGAAATTTGAACGCGGGATTCAGCTCCGTGACCGTGCCGCGCTTGGTCACCTCGTGAAACGCGCTGTAACAGCGTATGGAGACGACGAAGCCTTTGTCTATCCGCGCGAGCACGGCGGAATTTGCGGCGAGGATCTCGTCGTCGAGCACGCGGCGCTCCACCCGTGAGTGGCGTTCCTCGCGCTCGCGCAGAGCCGCCTGCAGGCCCTTCATCGCGTCGAAGGGCATGAACTGCTTAGCCCGCTCCTGACGCATCATCATATCCGGCTCTGTGACCTCCTATCATCCCGTTGCGCTCGCGCTGCGTCGCGCCGTCGAGGTAGTTTATGCCGCGCAGGACGGCGTTTTTCCCGTATTTGTCCGCAAGCTCGAGAACTGCGTGCTCGCGCCGCTTCTCGCGCTCCACCGCCTCGACGTCCGTGAAGAAATCGTAGCCCTCGCAGGATTCGTCGCAGACGTCGGCGAAGTCTATCAGCAGGCGCCTTATCGGCACGCCGCGCGCGCTTATCGAGTCGAAAAGCTCGAGCACGGGAGCGCGCATGAGCGAGCTGACGTTCGTCGCGCTCATGAGGCGCGTACTGCCGTGCGCGGCGGGCAGGGCGTCGTGCGAGTAGCAGACGCCTATCTGTATCTTCTTCGTTATGACCCCTCGGCGCATCAGCTCGTGACAGCCGTGCAGCAGCATTTCCTGCATGACGAGGCGCGCTTCGTCGAGATCGTAGTCGCGCGGCAGTATCTGCGAGAAGGAGACGGAGCGGGTCTTGCTCCGGTAGCTCTTGATGTCGGATATGAGGCAGCTTTCGCGCCCCCACGCATGGTCTATCAGCAGCTCCGCGTCCTTCCCGAAGGTCTTGTACATGAGCGCGGAGTCGGCGTGCGCCACCTCGCGCATTGTGGTTATGCCGAACTGCGCGAGCCTGCGTGCAGTCCCACGCGCCACCTGCCAGAAATCCGTTATCGGCGTGTGGTCCCAGAGCGTCTCGCGGTAGAGCTCCTCGTCGAGATAGCCCATGTGGTCCTTCGCGTGCTTGGCCGTGATGTCGAGGGCGATCTTCGCGAGGTAGAGATTCGTGCCTATCCCCGCCGTGGAGGGGATATGGAGGCGGTCCGCTATTTCGTTGACGAGCTTCACGGCGAGCTCACGCGGCGCCGTGCGGTAGACGGAGAGGTAGGCCGTCGCGTCGATAAAGGACTCGTCGATGGAGTATACGTGTATGTCGCGCGGGTCGAAATAGTCGAGGTATATCGAATATATGTCCGCCGCGTAGTCGATGTAGAGCTTCATGCGCGGCGGCACGGCCTCATATTTGATGTTTCCCGGTATCTCCGAGAGCCTGCACCGCCCGGGCACGCCCTGCGCCTTCATCTTCGGGCTCACCGCAAGGCACAGCGCGTTTTTCCCGCGCGTCACGTCGGCGACGACGAGATTGGTCTCAAAGGGATTGAGTCCCCGCTCGGCGCACTCCACCGATGCGTAAAAGGACTTCATGTCTATGCAGAAATACGTGGACATCACGCATCACTCCAGGTCCTTTATGACCTTTACAGCCACGCCCTGTATCGCGAAGCTCCGGGTGCGCAGGTCGACGTGCTGCGTCTCAAAATCGTCGTTTTCCGGCACGAGGTCGACGCGCATCTCGGCGGGGAAGGGGCGGTAGCGCTTCAGCGTCGCCGTATCGTCTCCGACGAGCGCGACTATTATCTGCCCGGGGTCGGCGTGATTCTGGCTGCGTATCAGCACGAGGTCACCGCGGCCTATGCCCGCGTTTATCATGGAATCGCCGTCGGCACGGAGAAGGTAGAGCTCGCCGCTTCCGAAAAGGGACTGCGGCAGGCGCACGTATTCCTCGATATCCTCCTCGGCAAGCTTCGGCAGGCCGCAGGCTATCGAGCCGAGCACGGGCACGCGGCAGGTCTGCCCGAGCGATCTGCGCTCGCCGGCCGTGATCAGACTGCGCCGCCCGGAGAAATCTATCATGCCCTGCTCCCGCATGTGCGCGAGATAGCGCGACACCGTGGACTTCGGGATGCCCGTCGCACGCTCTATCTCGTATACGGTCGGCGCGCATCCGGTCTCCTCGCGGCAGCGGTCTATGCACTTTTCTATCAGAGCGAAATATTCGGGATTCATACTGCGCACGGGGATGCCTCCTTTGCTTTAATGGGATATAAATCCCACTTACATTCCGATTATACACGCCTGCCCACTCCGCGTCAAGAGGTAAAAAACGGATTGTAAGAACGTCTGCGGGCTGATATAATGCAGACATACTGCAAAGAGGGGGAGGGCGGACATGGAACTGAGATGGTACGGGACTGCGTCTCTTGCCGTGACGTCGGGGGAGACGAAGCTGCTGTTCGACCCGTTCCTGCCGCTGCGAGGGAGCTCCGTGAAGACGCGGAGGAGCGACTATGACGGATATCCCGACGTGCTCGTGACTCACGGGCATCTCGACCATATCGGGAGCCTACCGGAGCTTGACGTGGCGGGACGTACCGTTTGGTGCACGGAGACTCCTGCGGAGACCCTGCGCGGCAAGGGAGTTGAGAACGTCTCCGTGATAGCTCCCGGGCAGACGCTGACCTTCGGAGAAATGAGCGTGACCGTATACCGCGGGAAGCATATCAGATTCGACGCGCCGACGGTGCTTAAAACGCTCTTCAACGTCCGTATGCTGAAATACGCGGGAAATCTTCCGGCCCTGCTGCGGGAAAACCGTATCTGCCGTGAAAACGGCGAGACGGCGGCGTTCCTCGTGCGTGCGGAGGGGCGGAGCCTCTTCGTGATGGGCAGCCTGAATCTTGACTGCGACGAGGAATACCCGACGGACGCGGACGTGCTCGTGCTTCCGTATCAGGGAGCTAGCAGGCTGTGCGAGAGATCGCTCGCGTTCATAGAGCGCCTGCGCCCGCGCGCCGTTTTTCTCGATCATTTTGACGATACCTTCCCGCCGATAAGCGGGAGCATAGATACGTCTGACATAGAAAAAGCTCTCGCCGGGCGTCTGCCGGTCATAAGACCGGAGTACGGAAGAGCGTATACCGTATGACACGGAGGATGAAAGCATGAACATGGAAGAGCTGTACAGAAGCGTACTCGACAGTGACGAAGCGCCCGTAGTGCTCTGCGACCTCGACGATACGATAGTCTACATGAACCCCGCCGCGGTGCGCCGCTATGCCTCCGACGGAGGCGCGGAGCTCGTCGGAAAGAGCCTCGCGGGCTGCCACCCGCCCGCGGCGAATGCCATGATACACCGCGTCGTCGACTGGTTCCGCGCGAGCACGCAGCATAACAGGGTCTACACGTTCCGCAACGATGAGGAGAACAAGGACGTGTACATGATAGCCCTGCGCGGCCGGTCGGGCGAGCTCATCGGCTACTACGAAAAGCATGAGTACAGAGACCGCGAGCGCGCCGCGCTCTATGACCTGCGCTGAGAAACCGGCATGCCGGTTGTTGACACGGACGCGAAACGGGACTAATCTGTCCGTACAGAGATAAAAGGAGGTCTTCCCGTTGAAGATCAAGGAAAGCCGCACCCTCAGCTTCATAGCGATAGCAGTGATATACGTCATCGCCGCCGCGGCGGGCGTAGCCGTATACCTGATCCTCGAAGATATGCCGTTCTGGCTCGCCCTGCTGATAGCGGACGTCGCGGCGACGGTCGTGACGTTCATATTCAGCCTCATATTCGATAACGCCTCCGTCTACGACCCGTACTGGAGCGTGCAGCCCATCTTTATCCTCATGGCGTTCGCCGTGGGCCGCGAGCTTACCGCGCTCGGCGTGCTCCTGCTCGTCGCCGTATGGTTCTGGGGCGTCCGCCTGACGGCCAACTGGGCGTATACGTTCCACGGCCTGACCCATCAGGACTGGCGCTATACGATGCTCTGCGAAAAGACGGGCAGGTTCTATCCCGTCATCAACTTCGTCGGTATCCACCTCGTGCCGACGCTCGTGGTGTATGCCTGCACGCTGCCCGCTGTCTACGCCGTATGCGAGGGCGCGCCCGTGACGGTCGGAAGCGTGATATTCATCTGTGTTTCGTTTGCCGCCGTCATCATCCAGGGCACGGCAGACGTCGAGATGCACGTTTTCCACAAGAGGGGCGGCACGGGCTTCATCCGCGACGGGCTCTGGAAATATGCGCGCCATCCGAATTATCTCGGCGAGATATCCATGTGGTGGGGCATAGGCCTCTCGGTCGTCTGCGCGATGCCGGAGCGCTGGTACCTGCTCGCGGGCGCGCTTGCCAATACGCTGCTCTTCTCCTTCGTCAGCATACCGATGGCGGAGGGCAAGCAGTCGAAGAAGCCCGGCTACGCGGAATATAAAAAGCAGACCCGCGCGCTGCTCCCGATAAAGAAATAAGGCACTGCGTTGACAAAAAAAGGAAAACGCTGTATAATGTGAATAAGGGGATGAGATACGCTCGCTCCGATAGGGCTTGTTGAGTCAAAGGCTTGAAAAGGAGGGAAGCCGTCGTGGTCAGAAAAGTATTGAAAACAGTCGTTGCGATCGTGATAGTATTGGCGGTGTGCCTGCTGCTTTCATATTTCGTCATCCCGTCGAAATACGAATTTTCCGGGGTGATAAAAGGCGGCACGACGCCCGAGCGCACGACAGTCTCTCTGAAATACAAAGCTCTTCCTCTCGCGCTGAGAAATTCGACGAAGGGCTCGTTTACGATCGCATATCACGGAGAGAAGGCCGAGTGTTCGTTTTACTCCTACGGGTATGCCGCGTCGTCCGGTCAGTCAGGCATGAAAGTGGCCCGGGCGCGCGCCTTGTGGCCGAAGGACAATGCTTTTTATGACTTTGATTTCTATTTCGGCGACGGGATGGACGTGCTGTTTATCGATTCGGATATCTTCCGCTTCCAATCGGACGGATGGGAGCTGCCCGACCCGGCATGAAACAGATTCAGACGGTAAGCTCGCGTATCGGATGATACGCGAGCTGCTTTTTTGACAAGTTTTTTCACACCGTGCGGCGGCGCAAAGCGAAAAGAACGCAGGATATGCAGATAAAACGCATAAAAAAGTTGCTATTCCGGACTGGACCTGCTATAATAATACGGTTTTGATATAATGGGCGGAAAGGCCCGGGTTGGAGATGCTTGATTTGAAGAATATACGCAATATCGCAATAATCGCCCATGTCGACCACGGCAAGACCACCATGGTCGATGAGATGCTCCGTCAGAGCGGCGTCTTCCGCGACAATCAGGCGGTAGTGGACCGCGTGATGGATTCCGGCGACCTTGAACGCGAGCGCGGCATCACGATTCTTTCCAAGAATACCTCTGTCAACTATGAGGGAACGAAGATAAATATAGTCGATACTCCGGGCCACGCCGACTTCGGAGGCGAGGTCGAGCGTGTGCTGAAGATGGTCGACGGCGTTCTGCTGCTCGTTGACGCCGCCGAGGGCCCCATGCCGCAGACGAGATTCGTCCTCGGCAAGGCGCTCGAGCTCGGTCACCGCGTCATCGTCGTCGTCAACAAGATAGACAGGCCCGACAGGCGCATCCACGAGGTCATCGACGAGGTGCTCGAGCTCCTCATGGACCTCAACGCGACCGACGAACAGCTTGACTCCCCGATGGTCTTCTGCTCCGCGAGGCAGGGCACCGCGTCCTTCTCGCCCGACGTCGTGGGAACGGACCTGCGTCCGCTTTTCGATACGATACTCGAATACATCCCCGCGCCGCATGACGATGACGACCAGCCCGTCCAGATGCTCGTCTCCTCCGTCGATTACAGCGAATACGTCGGACGTATCGCGATAGGCAGGATAGAGCGCGGCGTGCTCCGTCAGAATCAGGACATCGTCGTCGTGAATGCGCTCAAGCCCGAGATGGCGGTAAAGGCGCGCGCAGTCAGCCTCTACGTGTATGACGGCCTGAACAAGGTCCCCGAGACCGAGGTCGCCTCCGGCGACATCGTTGCGCTCTCCGGCATAGGCGACGTCACCATAGGCGATACCATCTGCGCCGCGGGCTTCCCGGAGCCGCTCCCGTTCGTGGAGATATCCGCGCCCACCGTCGAGATGACGTTCTCCGTAAACGACAGCCCCTTTGCCGGGACCGAGGGCAAGTTCGTCACCTCCCGCAATATCCGCGACCGCCTCTTCCGCGAGACCCTGAAGGACATGTCCCTCCGCGTCACGGAGACGGACAGCACCGACAGCTTCAACGTCGCCGGCAGGGGAGAGATGCACCTCTCCATCCTCATTGAGACGATGCGCCGCGAGGGCTATGAGTTTCAGGTCTCCCCGCCCCGCGTGCTTTACAGAGAGATTGACGGCGTCGCCTGCGAGCCCATCGAGCGCCTCGTTGCCGACGTGCCCGAAAACTGCGTCGGAGCCGTCATCGAAAAGCTCGGCGCCCGCAAGGGCGAGCTCGTCGAGCTCACGCCCGTCGGAAGCCGCAGCCGCGTCATCTTCCTCATCCCGTCGCGCGGCCTCTTCGGATACAGGAGCGAATTCCTGACCGATACCCGCGGCGAGGGCATCATGGCGAGCGTGTTCGAAAACTACGCGCCCTTCAAGGGCGAGGTTCGCCGCAGGACCTCCGGCTCGCTCGTATCGTTCGAGTCCGGCGAATCCGTCGCCTACGGCATCTGGAACGCGCAGGACCGCGGCATCATGTTCATCACTCCGGGCGTCAAGGTCTATGCCGGCATGGTCGTCGGCGTCTCCCCGAAGAACGAGGACATAGTCGTGAACGTCTGCCGCCGCAAGCAGCTCACCAATATGCGCGCCTCCGGAAGCGACGAAGCGCTCCGCCTCGTGCCGCCGCGCATCATGAGCCTTGAGCAGTGCCTTGAATTTCTCGCCGACGACGAGCTTCTTGAAGTTACGCCGAAGAGCCTGCGTCTTCGCAAGAGGGAGCTCGACCACGCACAGCGCGCCAAAGCGGCCCATAACGCGAAATTGCAAAATAACTGATAAAAAAGACTTGACAATCCCGGCCATCTGAGCTATACTCATCAGCGTTGCGGACACTTAGCTCAGCTGGTAGAGCTTCCGCTTGACGTGCGGAAGGTCAGGGGTTCGAGTCCCTTAGTGTCCACCAACAAAAAAGCACGACGTATGTCGTGCTTTTTTTATTTCCGCAAAATGAAAAAACGGCAGGCTTCGCAGCCTGCCGTTTTGTCGTTTTGTCATATCCCGCGTTGGGTGAGCCATTCGGCGCAGAGGGGAGCCCACTGCGCGATATGCGGGTCGCTGACGGAGAGGTCATTCAGGCCGTCAGCGAGCGCGAGGCCGTGGATGCCGCCGGGGAAGAGGTGCATCTCGAACGGTACGCCGACCGCCGTCAGCGCCTGACCGAGAGCGAAGGAATGGCGCGGGTCGTCGCTGTTCGTCTGCCAGATGAAAAACGGCGGCGAATCGGGGCGGACGTTCACCTCGGGAGCAAAGTAGATGAGCTCCTCCTTTGAGGCGACGAAGGGATTGCGTGTGCGGTCGGAGAACGGATCTGCAAGACCGCCCTCGGGCAGGGCGGCGAAGGCGAACGCGCCGTAGCAGACGACTGCCGCATCCGGCCGGCAGGATTCCCGCTCGACCGTGTCGCCTGAGGCGGGGTCGCCGGAGTCAAAATGCGTGGCGCAGTTGGCGCTCAGCATGCCGCCTGAGGAAAAGCCCATGCACGCGACCTTGTCCGTGATGCCGAGCTCTTCTCTGCGCGCGCGGAGCAGGCGGACGGCGCGCTGCATATCGTGCATGGAATCGTATCTGCCGTAGGGCTTGAGCCTGTATGTGAGGATAGCGGTGTTGAAGCCCTCGTCCGTAAAAAACTTCGCGGTGTGCATGCCCTCGCAGCCGGTGCGCGTCTCGAAGCCGCCGCCGTGCGCGACGATGACCGTACCGCGCGGCTTTTCCGCGTTTTGAGCGGGTACGAAAATAACGGACGGCTGAGGCTGGAGTGGGATGCTCTCGTCATAGCCGGGCGCACCGTTTTCCCAGAGCTGTATCTGCTCAAAGCGCGCGATGGCGGAGTTCCATATTTTCAGATTTCCCTCGACGTCGGTCGTCCCGTCGGGCAGACGGTGGGCGGAGACGTGGCGTATGACGCTCTTTTCCGCGCAGACCCGTTTGAGCACCTCGTAATTATTCTCATACACTTCGCGGCAGCTCCCTTCAAAAAAACTTATCACATCCATTTTATATCACCGGAGCGCTTTTTTCCATCGGAAAAGACGATTTTTGTCATATCCGATGGTAAAAACTCCGCGTTTGGTATACAATAGAAACAAAAAACTCTTCGGAGGAGATGCGATATGAAGATAAGTGAGCTTATGCCGCGCCTTGCGCTCCACGGACGCACGATGTTTGACGAAAAGAGCGGAACTCTGTACTTCAACTGGACCTGCTCGGGATTCACCGCCGCCTTTACGGGGAAAACGCTCCGTGCCCGCCTGACGGCGCTCGGAGACCAGGTCCCCGCGTTCCCCGGTCTGCCTCAGCCCCCGGCGACGTACCCGTGCCTCGGTGTCGAAGCCGACGGGAGCGGCGAGCTCTGCCTGCGCACGGAGTGGCGCGAGGCCGACGGCTGGTGCACGCTGTGGAGCTCGGAGGAGAGCGGGAGCCACGTGGTTCGCGTCGTTAAGCTGAGCGAGAACGCGCGCGGCAAGCTCGGTGTGCTCGAGCTCGAAACGGACGGAGAGTTCGGCGCGGCCCCCGAAAAATGTGCCTGCACGATCGAATTCATCGGTGACTCCATCACCTGCGCCTACGGGAACGAAGCCGTCGTGAACGATCTCAATTTCAATACCTCCGAGGAAAACGGTTGGATGTCCTACGCCGCGATAGCGGCGCGCGAGCTCGGATACGAGTACAGCCTCGTCTGCGAGTCGGGCATCTGCGCCTGCACGCCGGAGCATCCGATGTTCCCGATACACAGCATGGAGGACATTTACGAATATACAGACGAGCTCTGCGCCTCGCGCCTCGGCGAAACGCCCGCGCGGTGGGATTTCGCGCGTGAAAAGAGCGACATCATCGTCATAAGCCTCGGCACGAACGACGCGACGCCCATCCGCTTCTATAAAAACGTCGCCGACGTCGACTCGATGGAGGCCTGGTTTGAAAAGAGCTACGGGAGATTCGTCGAGAAAGTGCGCCGCCTGAACGGCGCGGAGCCGTACATAGTGTGTACGCTCGGCTCGATGGACTATTATCTATATGACCGCCTCAAGGCTGCCGTCGAGAGTTACGTTTCCCGGAGCGGCGACACGCGCGTGTGCGTTTTCAAGCTCGTCGGCATAAACGACGTTACCGAGGGCTACGGCGGAGCGGACCATCCCTCGCTGAAAACGCATATCCGCGTAGGTCACGAGCTCGCCGAACGCATCCGGCAGTACGTCAGGATATGAGGCGGGATATGAACGGCTTTTACGAGGCCGCAGAACGGCTCACGCGGGACGGGACGCCGGTGCAGGTCCCGCAGGACGTCCCGCACGGAGATATGCCGGGCGATAAAATATGCATCGGCACGGAGCATATCCGCAAGGCGGAGAAGCTGCTCCCGCTGCTTGCCGAAAAGCTCAAAGAGGTCTTCGCCATGCGAGGCAGGGCCGTCGTCTCCGTATTCGGAGGCTCGGGCGTCGGCAAAAGCGAGATAGCGTCGCTCCTCGCGTGGTATCTTGAAAGCGCGGGGATAGGGGTCTATGTCCTCTCGGGCGACAATTATCCGCGCCGCATACCCATGTACAATGACGCCGAGCGCGTCCGCGTTTTCAGGACGGCGGGACTTCGTGCCCTGCTCGCAGCGGGGCTGTATTCGCCCGAGGTGCAGTCGGAGCTCGACCGTATGTGGGAGGATGATTCCGACGCCGCGCCCGCAGAGGGCAAGCCGTGGCTCGAAGTATACCGTGATGGCGGGCGCGCCGCGCTCGCGGGATATCTCGGCACGGAAGCCGAGCAGGATTACGGCGAGATAAACGCCGTCGTGTCCGCGTTCCGTGAGGGAGAAAAGACCGTATGGCTCAAGCGCATGGGCCGCACGGAGTCCGAGCGCTGGTACTCCGCGCAGGACTTTTCCGATACGGGAGTCCTCATCATTGAATGGACGCACGGCGGCAGCCCTCTGCTTGAAGGTGTGGACGTGCGCATACTGCTCGACAGTACGCCCGAGGAGACGAGGGAGCACCGCAGGCTCCGTGCCCGCGACGGGAAAACGGACAGTCCGTTCACGACGATGGTGCTTGAAATAGAGCAGGAGGAGATAGCGCGCGCGGCCCGCTCCGCGGCGCTCATTATGGCGAAATCGGGCGTGATGCTGCGCCCTGCGGAGAGTACGCCATGAAGGATATGAATTTATCACCCATGCTGAACGCCTATCCTGACAGCATGGGCGGACGTCTCTCGGATATAGCCGCCTTCCTGCATCGCGGGGAGGTACGCGGCGCGTTCGGCTCGTTCTACATTTTGCCGAGCGTGTTCAACTCCGACCTCGACCGGGGATTTTCGATAATAGACTACGGGCTCAATGCGGAGCTCGCTTCTCCCGACGACATCGACAGCCTGCGGGAGGCGGGCGTGGATCTGCTCGCCGATCTCGTGCTAAATCACATATCCGTGCAGTCTCCGCAGTTCCGCGACCTGCTCGAAAAGGGAGAGAAGTCTGAATACCGGGACTTTTTCATCGATTGGAACGCCTTCTGGGCGGGGCACGGCACGATGGGACCGGACGGAGTCGTGGTACCCGACCCGGAGCTCATAAGGGACATGTTCTTCCGCAAGCCGGGGCTTCCGGTCCTCATGGTGCGCTTTCCCGACGGCCACGAGGTGCCTTACTGGAACACGTTCTATCAGGAGGTGCGCCGGAGCGTGCCCGACCCGTCGGAGCTCGCCGCCGCGCTCGGCATCCCGCCCGATACTGCAAATGAGCTTGCGCTGAGCGTCGCGGAGGCGCTCAGCGCGGGAAAAGCGCCGCGGGAAGCGGAGCTCGGAGAGCTTGAGGAATACCGCGAGGCCGCTGCGGAATACGTAGAGAGCCGGCGCACGTACCTCGGGCAGATGGACGTGAACGTCCGCTCACCGCTCGCCATGCGCTACTACGCCGATACGCTTCAAACTCTCGCGGATTACGGAGTATCCATAGTGCGCCTCGATGCCTTCGCGTACGCCTCGAAGCTCGTCGGGCGGCGGAATTTCCTCAATGAGCCCGAAACGTGGGAGCTGCTCGAAAAGCTCGACGGCATCGCGTCGCCGCTCGGCCTCGAACTTCTGCCGGAGATACACGAATCCTACGCGGAGGGGACTTATCTGAAGCTCGCGCGCAGGGGCTATATGGTATACGATTTCTTCCTGCCGGGGCTCATCATAGACGCTTTCGAGCGCCGCAGCGGGGAGTATATTGCCAAGTGGGGCAGAGAAACGCTGTCGGAGGGCATACGCACGGTGAACATGCTCGGCTGCCACGACGGGATACCGCTCCTTGACCTGAAAGGGCTCATCCCGGAGGAGGACATACAGCGCCTTATAGACACGGTCGTGGCCCGCGGCGGCATCGTGAAGGACCTTCACGGAGCGAAAAACGTCTACTATCAGGTGAACGCGACCTATTTCAGCGCGCTCGGAGCCGATGAACGCAGACTGCCGCTCGCGCGTGCCGTCCAGCTTTTCATGCCGGGCAAGCCGCAGATATGGTATCTCGACCTCTTCGCGGGCGAGAACGATATCGACGCCGTCCGCCGCGCGGGAGCGGGAGGTCACAAGGAGATAAACAGGACGGACCTCACCGCCGCGCAGGTCAGCGCGGGACTCGATAGACCCGTCGTGCGCGCGCAGCTCGATCTGCTCAGATTCAGAAACTCCTTCCCGGCGTTTTCGCCGGACGCGGAGGTGACGTTCCGCACGGACGGCACGAAGCTTGCCGTAACGTGGCGGGGGAACGGCGCCCGGGCAGAGCTCATCGCGGACTTCGCAGACTCATCATTCTCCGTCACGGGCAAAAACGGGGATGAGACGATAAAGATAGAACAATAAGGAAAGGACGTACGGAAATGGAATACAGAAAGCCCTTTGAGACCGCAAGACCCGAGGAGGTCGGCATCCGCAGCGAAGATATCCTTTCATACATAGAGGCGCTCGAACACAGCCCCACGGAGATGCACGGGCTGATGATAATGCGCCACGGCAAGCTCTGCACGCAGGGCTGGTGGGCGCCGTTCGGACAGAATCTGCGCCACGGCCTGCAGAGCCACTCGAAGACCTACGCCGCGACGGCGGTCGGCATAGCGTACACGGAAGGCCTGCTCCGCCTCGACGAGCGCCTGATAGACATCTTCCCCGATGAAGCGCCGGAGGAGCCGAGCGAGAATCTGAAGCTACTCACCGTGCGCGACGTGCTCTGTATGGGCTGCGGCATGGAGGAGATGCCCTCCAACGGCCCCGACTGGGTGCGCGATTTCCTGCACATCCCCGTCGTGCACAGACCGGGCACGAAGTATATGTACAATTCCTGCGGCTCGACTCTGCTCGGCAGCATAGTCCGCAAAAAGACGGGACTCGGTCTCCAGGAATACCTCACGCCGAGACTTTTCAACAAGATAGGCATCAACGCCGACAATCTCCGCTGGATCCATATGGCGGACGGCATCGAGGTAGGCGGCGGCGGACTTTTCGCCACGACGGAGGATAACCTGCGCCTGATGAAGCTGTACGCCGACGGCGGCGTATGGGAAGGCGAGCGCATCCTCGCGGAGGATTACGTGCGCCTTGCCACGACCAATCAGAACGACTCAGCCTCCGAGGAGGCCGTGAATCCCGGCTCCGCGGACAACTACCTCGGCTACGGCTTCCAGATATGGATGTGCAAGCCCGAGAGGGCGTACCGTGCCGACGGCGCGCTCGGTCAGTTCACGATAGTCCTGCCGGAGCAGGATATGATAATCGCCATAACGGAGACGGCGCTCAAAGCGCAGACGACGCTCGACGTGACGTGGGACTTCGTCGCGAAGATAACGGATGACGCGGCTCTGCCCGCGGACGATGCGGCGTATGAGGCCCTCACGCACAAGCTCTCGATTCTCAACGTCGGCAACCCGCCGTGCAGCCCGTTCAGCCCGATGGCCGCGAAGGTCTCCGGAAAGAGGTACAAGGTCCTCTCCGGCGATTTCACGCCGTTCCCGGGCCAGTTCATGACGCAGGAGGGACCGGACGACATCACGACCTTCAGCTTCACGTTCGACGACTACGGCTTTGTCTGGGACTTCGAGACGCAGTCCGGCAGAAAGGAAAGCGTGCGAGTCTCCACGGGCGGCGTGCGCTTCACGAATATGCTCGGAAAGCCGGAGGATACGACGCAGCTCTATCTGTGCAGCGCCTGCTGGAAGGAAGAGGACGTGCTCGAGCTGCAGTGCCGCTGGATAGAGACCTGCGTGCTCGATACCTACGCCATCAGATTCACAGACGGCGGCATCGAGATAACCGCCACAAACAATAATTTCTTCAACATGATGAGCGGCGAGCTCATCAAGGCCGCGGAGATATGAGCCGAAAGGCCCGCGGCACGGGAGGAAGACGAAATGGGAAGAAGATTCGATACCATGCTCTTTCCGGGCGGGAAGAGCAGAGCGTTCACGCTGAGCTACGATGACGGCGTCCGTCAGGACCGCCGCCTTGCGGAGCTGTTCCGCAGATACGGACTCAAATGCAGCTTCAATCTCAATTCCGCAAGACTCGGGCAGGAGGAGATAGCTGACATCCGCGGCTCGGGAGTCGTGGACGTGTCGCGCGTCAGCGAGGACGAGACGGCGCAGACCTATGCGGGCCACGAGATATGCGGACATGGACTCTGGCATTCCGCGCTCACGACGCTCGGAGCCCCTGCGGCAAACTACGAGATAATCGAGGATAAACGCAGGCTCGAGGCGCTCGCCGGCCGCCCGATAAAGACCTTCGCGTACCCGTACGGCCTTTTCGATGCGCGCGTAGTCGAGATGCTCCGCGCCGCGGGCTACGAGGGCGCGCGCACCGTGCGCTCGACGCACTCGTTCGGCATCCCGGAGGACTTCCTCGTGTGGGACCCGACCTGCCACCACAGCGACCCGGAGCTGATGAGCCTCGCGGAACGCTTTGTGTCGGAGGAGGCCGCGTTCGCGCCCCTGCTGTTTTACGTGTGGGGGCACGGCTACGAGTTCGACGGCAACGACAACTGGAACGTCATCGAGGAGCTCGCGGAGTTCATCTCCGCTCACTCGGAGGACGTGTGGTTTGCCTCCAACGGCGAGATAATGACCTATGTCAAGGCGTACAGACGCCTCGAATACTCCGTCGACGGCACGATGATATACAATCCCTCCGCCGTCGACGTATATATCCGGCCCGTCTCGGAGCCGGTCGTGCTTCCCGCGGGAAAGATAACGGTCGTAGGAGATTGATAGTGAAATCCCGGCCCGGATGTGCTATAATATGCTTCGCCCGAGGGCACGAAATCTCATAAGAAGAGGAACAAAATGAAAAAGATACTTAAACGGACTGCCGCGCTTCTTGCGGTAGTCCTGCTGATGTCGCTCGCGGCCTGCGGCCTCATGTATGAAGAGCCGACACCCGCGCCGCTGCCCACGATAAACATTCAGGTCATAGACCCGTCGGATGAGCCCACGCCGACCGCGGAGCCCGCTCCCGAGCAGCCCGGGACGGACGATCCCGCCCCGGAGGACGAGCCGCTGCCGACGCCCATACCGACTCCTGCCCAGACCGCAGAGCCTACTCCCGAGCCCACGCCCGCGCTCGACCGCGACGGGTACTACTACGACGTCGAGAGCGTCGTTCTGTACCTCGATACTTACGGGGAGCTTCCTCCCAACTACATCACCAAGGATGATGCCCGCGACCTCGGTTGGGAGGGCGGTACGCCCGAGAAGTACCGCGCCGGCTCCGCCATCGGCGGCGACCATTTCGGCAACTTCGAGGGGCTTCTCCCGAAGGCGAGCGGACGCTCCTATACCGAGTGCGATATCGACACCAACGGAAAGAGCAGCCGCGGCGCGAAGAGACTCATATTCTCCAATGACGGCCTGTATTTCTACACGGACGACCATTATGAGAGCTTTACCGAGCTTTATGTGACCGGGGAGGGAACGGTAGAATGGAAATGAGAGAATACGTGATAGACTGCCGCCGCCTTACGAGCAGAGAAGCGGCGCATGAATACCTGAAGGAGCTTTTCGGCTTCCCCGAATATTACGGAGGAAACCTCGACGCCCTGCACGACTGCCTCGGTGAGCTGCCCGCCTGCCGCATAAGCCTCGAATATCCGTGGGCGCTGCGCTCTCTCGGAAGATACGCGCTGCTGCTTCTGGAGGTCTTCTCCGCCTCTGCCGAAGAGCACAGAGGCATCGAGCTTATCTGAATAACGCAGATCGGGCGAAAGATAAGTCTTTCGCCCGATCTTAATTAAAAAAGCTCCGGGACTTATAAGCCCCGGAGCTTTCGTTTATTCAGTGACTTCGGTGAGGTAGTTCGAGCTCGTCCAGGCGTAATAATCCTCGAAGATTATGAGCGCCCAGTTGCTCTCGATGGTGTAGACCTCGACCGGCGTCCCGGAGTAGAGCGTGCCGCGCTTTTCGTACGCCGTGCTCGGGCCCGTCCTGACGTTGAGCTCTCCGTCGGGAGAGCTGACCACATAGCTCTTCGGTGCGTCATAGAGGGATGACGGCCTGAAATCGAGCTTCTCATAGAGGTCTATCTCCGGAGAGGGAGAGGCGACAGGCGGGAGCGAGGGCTCCGGAGTCCCGGATTCAACGGGAGCGTCCGGCGAGTCGGGCTCGGCGGAAACGTCCGGCATGTCCGGTGTCGGGTCGGAGGGCATGACGTCGGACGGTACGGGAGAAGACGGAGCGGGAGGCGTGGGCTCCGGGGCGGCCTTTCTGTTTGCCGCGCCCGCGCGGAAGAAGAGTATGGCTATCAGAAGAAATACGGCGGCGATAATGAGAAGGATGACGCCGTAGCGCTTTTTTTCGGCAGGGGAGAAGTTGAGCTTTTTCATGACCCGACCTCCTTAAAACAGCGGATCGGAGAGAACGCCGTTGTCGATATTCTCGATAAGGCGGCCTGCATCCTCTATGCCCTTGCTTCGTGCGTAAACGAGCAGCTTGCGCGCGGAGACGAGATCCGTGTCGACGCCGCGCCCGTACATGTAGCATATCCCGAGATAATATATCGCGTCGACGTTGCCCTGACGCGCGGCTTTTTCGAGCCAGCGGCAGCCCTTCGCATAGTCCTGCTCGACGCCCTTGCCGCGCAGACACTGTATCGCGTAGATGGTCTGGGACTTGGCGTGTTCCATTTCGGCCGCGCGGAGGAAGCAGGCGGCGGCGAGCGTGTCGTCGTTGTCGCGGAGATGGTCACAGCCCTGAGCGTACCAGTCCTCGGCCGTTTCTTCTTTCACGGCGAAGGGGTCGAGCTCGGCTTCGGGGATGAATTCTTCAAATTCGGATATGGGCTTCGGCTCGGGATGGATGGACGCGGGATCGAGCTCCCAGCGGGCAGGCTCCTGAGCGGGACGGGATTCGATTATGTCGCTTTTGGTACGCGCGGTCATGAGCATATAGGCCCCGAGCGCGAGCGCGGCGATGGCAAGAATAAGGAAAATGATTCCCAAAACGGTCATTTCGTTGCTCCACCTCCGAAAAATAACGTACAGTTTTTTTGATTATATCACAGACAATGCCGCGTTTGCATCAGTTTTCCGAAAAATAATGCATATAAAATCGAAATAGACTGAAAAAAACGGCAGGCAGCTCGACGGGGAGCATGCCTGCCGTTTGGCGTACGGGGTCATTCTGCGGAGATGATGTAGTAGTAGACGGGCTGCCCTCCCGGCAGTACCTGAACTTCCGCGTCGGGAAGCGCCTCGGCGAGCGAGGCGGCGAGCGCCTCGGCATCCTTCTCGTCCGCGCCCTCGCCGTAGTACACGGTGACGCAGGCGGGCTCGAAGCCGGCTATCGAGGAGGCTATCTCGGGAACGATGGCGGAGAACTTCTTTCCGCTCGTGAGCAGCTTGCCCTCGAGAAGAGCGAGGTAGTCGCCTTCTTCCATCGTGATGCCGTCGAAAACGCTGTCGCGAGCGGCGTAAGTAACGGAGAAGGTGTGCACTCCGCCGCGCATCTCGTCCATCGCGGCGGCGACCTCGTCGGGATCGCCCTCGGGATCGAACGCGAGCATCGCGGTGATGCCCTGCGGCACGGTGGAGGTCGGTACGACGATGACCTTCTTTTCCGTGAACATGCCGCACTGGTTTGCGGCAAGCACTATATTCTTATTGTTGGGAAGCACGATGACCGTCTCGGCAGGGGAACGCTCTATCTCGGCGAGCAGGTCCTCGGTGCTGGGATTCATCGTCTGTCCACCGGAGACGTTGCCGTCGACTCCGAGCTCACGGAAGAGTCCCTCAAGACCCTCGCCGGCGCACACGGACACGACGCCGAGCGGCTTGGACGGAGCGGCGGGAGCTTCGGGAGCAGGGTCAGCCTCCGTGCGGGAGGCCATCTCCGTGTGCTGATTGCGCATGTTCTCTATCTTGACGGTCTGGAGCGCGCCGTAGGTGAGCGCCTCGGTGAGAACGGCGCCGGGGCAGTTGTTGTGGACGTGGACCTTGATTATCTCGTCGTCCTCGACGACGACTATGCTGTCGCCGATGCCGGAAAGGAAGCTGCGCAGAAGCGCGGGGTCCTTCGGAGTTTCGCGCGCGACGATGAATTCCGTGCAGTAGGCAAAGCGGATGTCCTCCGTCTCGAAGTCGGAGAAGGAGGCCTTGTCACGGACCTCGACAGGCGCTTCCTCCGCGGGAACGATCTCCTCACCTCTCGCGACGGAGAGCATGGCCTCGAGTATGGTGACGTAGCCTCTGCCGCCCGCGTCGACGACACCGGCTTTTTTCAGGACGGGGTTCTGGTCTATGGTCTTGGCGAGCGCTTCGCGGCCGGCCGTGAGCGCGGCGTCAAGCGTCGCCTCGATGTCGGCGCCGCCTTTTGCGGCAGCTTCCGCCGCGGCGGAAGCGAGGCGCGAG
>JAZQQE010000013.1:0-20020 GCA_045628845.1 Oscillospiraceae bacterium | reverse complement strand
TGGCTACGATCCTACTTACTCTCCCCCCCTTCGAGAGCCTGCTGCCCGGCAAGGTATCCCTGCCACGCGGCGAGGCGCTCCTGCTCCTCGCGAGCCTTGCGCTCTGCCTCCTGACGCTCGGCTTCAAGGCGCTCCGCTTCAAGTCGTTCGGCTTCAAGGCGTTCAGCTTCGAGACGTTCTGCCTCGCGGCGGGCCTCCTCTTCAGCTTTCTGCCTTGCTTCCTTCATTTCCTGCTGTTGGCGCCAGAAGTCATTCAAGCCGCCCGACCCGCCTGATGACGGATCCACCGACACATTGTTCGGATCGTACGGAAGAATACTTCCCGTATCGGGATCTATCCATACTCCGAGACTCGGTTCATAGTAATAATCCACGGTAAGCAGGCTCGCAGCCGCTCCGCCGAGGTACGGCATGGCGGATACGTAGCTTCTGCCGCTGACGGGTCTGTCCGCGGTCAGCGGCAGGTATCCCGCGCATACTCCCCCGTACGCCGTGGGAGCGGTCTTGTTTTCAGCGGTCACGGTGCCGAGGGCGCTTACGTACTGCATTCCGGCGTCGCTGAGCTGACCTGTCAGTCCATAGGCATAGAGGTATTTGAACGCCTCGCTCGCGCCGACGAGAGTATAGTCGGCAAAGTCGCTGAGGTCGGCGTTGTAGGAATAGTAGCAGCTCAGTCCCGTCGCCTCGGCGCGGTACTCGCCGTTGACGCGGTATATGACGGCCTCATCGATGGCGGAGAGGACTGCCGCGGCCGTTCCCGGGAAGAGGCTCTCGCAGTTGTGGACGAGTGCCCCAAGGTCGACCATGTTGGTATAGCCCTGCTCACGGGTATTGCCGCCGTAGTTCTCCGTAACTCTCGCGCTGCGGCCGAAGAGAGCGAAGAAGCCCGGGTCGCTGATGGCGGAAATGAGCGCCTCGTTGCCGAGCGCGTTGTAGGATTCGATCAGCTCTCCGAGCTTACCGAGATCCGTAAGCGCGAGGGTTATCTCATAGCCGCAGCCGCGCGCGGCACACTCCTCGGCATACGTGTCGCATATCGCCCTGCCGACACGCTCTGCGTCGGAGGAGGGGTCCTCCGCGAGGGCGCCGAGCCATCCGGTATAGTACCAGCCGCAGCCGGGCTCAAGTTCCTCGGAGGCGACCATATATTTCGCATAGGGTCTGAACGTCTCGGCGACGTCCACCGTCGACATGAGACAAGTATCGAAGCCGACTATGTCTATCGGCGCGGTGCCGGTATCGGGGTACACGGACGCGAAGGCATCCGCGAATTCCCTGAGCGTCAGGGAATCGTAGCCGTGGGCCTCGTCGAACGCGGCGCCCGCGACGCTTCCGCCGCCGTGGTTCCAGAAGAGCACCATCGTGTGCACGGAGGGGTAATTATCCTTGCAGAAGGACAGGAAGGACGCGAGCGTCTCCTTCTCGCCCATGTTCGCGTCGGGGAGCTCTTCGATGAGCTGCATCCCGTTTTTGTCGAGCACGAAGCGCTGAATCGCGCCGGCGCTGACCTGCTCGTTATGCCATTCGTACGAGCCGCCCGTCTCGATGACGAGGCGCACGCTTCCGGGCAGTTCAACGCTCATCGCCTCGGCGAGGTCGCTGCTCGCGCAGCCGTAAAAGCTCTCAAGGTTGCTGCCGCACATATACCAGTACACCGTCCACTCCGCGGGCTCGTCGGGAGCGACGACGGGCAGCTCCGGCGAGGGCGCGGCCGTCTGCTGCAGCGCGGCGGGAGCTTCCGTCGGAGCGGGCTCCGGAGTCTCCGCACAGCCGGAAAACAGCATAACGAGCACCGCGAGCACGACTGCGGCCGCGGCGAGCTTTCTGAGCTTTCTGTTTTTCATATATCCGCACCTCCGAAAAGAGCAGATCCCTCACCGCTTATGTCCGTGCGGCGGGGTTCACCTCATATTTTACCAAAAAATGCGCCTTTGCGCAACACCGGCGCTCGCCGGGCTTTATTCGGCTCGCGCGTCAGACGCCGCTCTGCCTGCCGCAGAGGCACGCGATCTCTTTTTCGAGAAGCCTGAAAACGTTCGCGACGAGGAATCCGTCAGCGACGGCGTGATTGAGGCGGACGGTGACGGGCATCATCAGCCTGCCTCCCTCTTCGCGGTATCTGCTCCAGTTGACGATCGGAGCATAGTAAAGGTTCCCGTCCGGCAGCTCGATATTCAGAGAATCGTACGAGACCCACGGTATGTACGAGGCGTCGAAGGCGTTCGGATGGCCCGCGCTGTCGAGCAGGTACTCCCGCGTGCTCTTTGCACGTTCCGTATCGGCCGTGCAGGCGCGGTAAAACGCCTCGTAGTCCTCCGTATATTCGGTGTATACGGGCGTGCACGTCTCCGTGTCCTCGTGAAAGACGTAGTGCGCGGGGTCTATCCTGTCCCAGCATATCAGCTCGCCCGTGCCGCGCAGTATGCCCATGCGGTAGTCCTCACGGGAATTGAGTGCCTTCGCGAGCACGTATATGAAGTTTACATAAAACTTTGAGCTGGTTTTGTCCGAAAACTCCTTCAGCGCCGTGACGTCGATGCGCGCCGTCATTGACGTTGAACAGCGGCAGTCCTCGGTGAAATGCCTGTATACGTCCCTGCGGTAGTAGGAATCACGGTCCACGACCTTGTAGTTCAATGCGCTCACAGCCTTTCCGGGAATATTATACCACGCGCCATGCGCCCCTTACAACACATAATGGAGCCTCATCCGCCGCGCATCTCCGGCTTTCCGGATGAAAAGGCATACGAAATTCACGAAAAAACATTGATATAATCACCGTCTTCGTATATCATATAGGCAAAAAACAGAGCGCCGCGCGCCCTCAGCGCAGAGCGTATCGGAAACGAGGACAGAAGAATGGTCTATTACAAGCGTATACCTCTTGAAACGCTGGTCAACACCCGCGATCTGGGCGGCTTCCCCGCCGGCCCGGGCAAGGTCACGAAGTACGGCGTTTTCGTCCGTACCGACTGCCCGATAGGTATCTCCGAAAACGACATCAAGTATCTTCTTGATTACGGCATCACCCTCTCCATCGACCTGCGCGGTGTGAACGAACAGAAGGCTACTCCGAGCGGCATGAACGGTGTACCCGGACATACTTACATACACTGCCCCATCTCCGAAGAGCACGAGATCATCAAGTCCGGCCCCGACGGCAAAAAGCCGCCGCTCAGCCCTCCGGGACCCGATTTCGACCTCGCGGATTCCTATATCGAGATGCTCGAGACCGGTAAGCCCTGGGCGAAGAAGGTCATCGAGCTCCTCGCCAACTGGGACGGCGTCGCCATGTATCACTGCTTCATAGGCAAGGACCGCGCCGGTCTCATCACCGCGCTCCTGCTCGGCGCCGTCGGCGTCTGCGACACCGATATCATGATGGATTACAGCGCCTCCATGAGCTGCCTGCGCCCGAAGTACGCGAAGATGACGAAGATGCACGTACCCAACAACAAGTACGGCCGTCCCCAGTACAGCTGGGCGTTCTTCGGCTCCATCCCCGAGACGATGGAGACCGCCATCTGCCACATGAAGGACAACTACGGCGGCATCGTCGGCTACCTCAAGACCGCCGGCGTATCCGATGAGACGATCGAAAAGCTGCGCGCCAAGTTCCTTGAAGACGTCGAGTGATAGATTCCAAAAGCTCCGGTCTGCCCTGCGCGCCGGAGCTTTTATCGTAATATATTGATTGAAAGAAGGCTTTCAGATGAGCGAAAAGATACCTCTTATCCCCGGTGTCCCCTTTGAGGGTCCCGTACCCGTGCCTGCTCCCGAGGGCGTCATACGAAACGGGCTGAGCTCCAATACATCCGTTCCCCCGCACAAGCCCGTCCTCTGCTCGGCGGTACTTGCCGACGGCATCGAGGATTCGTGGCTCGAATACGTGCCGGAGAAGCTGCCCGAGGGCAAGAAGCCGCCGCTTATCATCTCCTGCCACGGCGGCGGAGCGCACGCGCAGATGCAGTTTGAGGAGACGAGCTGGTGGTGCATCGCGGAGAGTGAGGGCGCCGTCGCAGTATTCCCGAACGCGGGCGGCACGCAGCGCAGCTGGCTTTCCGGCGACAGAGTGCCGAAGCCCGGCGAGCGCCCGAGCATGCTCGAGATTTTCACGTCCTCTCCCGACGGCAGAGCCGAAGAGAGCACGCACCACATCGCCTTCATCAAGGCGCTCATAGCCGAAATGAAGCGCAAATACGATATCGACGAGAGCCGCGTCTATATGCAGGGCATGTCCATGGGCGATATCATGACCATGATGTTCTCCCGCGTCTGCGGCAATCTTCTCGCGGGCGCCGACTGCACGGCAGGCCCCTCCCCAGAAATCGCTCTCTTCAACGAGGACGGCTCCGTCAAGGCCAACTGCGGGCCCGTACCCGTCTATCAGTCGCGCGGCGAGCTCGACTCCATCGTCGTCGCGCAGTGGCCGGGCAGAGAGGTTACCACAAGGCAGGACGTGAACGCAGGCAACCGCCGCTACTGGCTCGAGGTCAACGGCTGCAAAACTCTGCCGCGCATAGCGATACGCGGCGCGAACAACTTTGCCTTCTATACCGGCGAAAAGGCCAACGTCGTTTTCCGTGACGTCAAGCACCGCACCCACGGTCAGACTCTCGACGACGCGCAGTGGGCATGGAACACGCTCTTCAAGGGCTCGCGCAGGAATCCCGACGGCACCGTGACGTGCACGGACACGGCGTTCACCGCCTCCGGCGACACCGACGGCATCGCTCTTGCGGACGGACGCGCCTACGCCTACGTGTCCAATCAGCGCGTGAGCCTTGAGGCTCCCGCGTTCTACGAGCCCATGATGCAGATGGACTTCTCGGTACACGCTTACAAGGAATACGGACGCGAGCTGTACGTCCCCGTCTCGGCCTTCCCCGCCCTCTTCGGCGCGGAGGTCACCTTCACGCAGGACGGGCAGGGCGCCGTCATCCACGCGCCGGACGGAGACTGCGAGATAGTCTCGGAGAGCGTCGCGTGCCTGTGCGGAGATTTCCTTTACTCGATGTACATGCCCGTCAGGATAAAGGACGGCGTGCTCTGCACCGCTGTGCGCTGGTTTGCGGAGAACATTTTCGGCTTGCACGTCACGCAGTGCGACGGCTCGTTCTACGCCTCCGGACACCACGGTGAGATGACGAAGGACATGGCGTTCCTCATAAGCGGCATTCTCGCATAGCTGCGGACAACGGTCCCGGACGGGATGATCGGAGGAAAAACAATGGAAGACAGATTTGAATTTGTTGAAAAGAAAGGTTTCATGGAAGGATTCCGCGTCATTGTCGACAAGGAGACGGGCGTCCAGTATCTGCTGGCTCACTGGACCAACGTGGGCGGCCTCACCGTGCTGGTCGACAAGGACGGAAAGCCCATGCTTGATCCGAGATATGCGAAGTAGCAGGTCCTTTTTTCTCTGAAAAAAAGCCCGCCGGAAGGAGATCATATCCTTCCGGCGGGTCTTCTTTATGCTTTATTTCAGGCCGCGGCGCTTGATGTCCTGTTTCAGAAGGAACTCGCAGAGCTCGCCGGGACCCTTTTCCTCGGTATACGCGGTGTCGCCGAATATCATGCGGCAGGGGGTATCGTCGGTATACGGCTTCCAGAGCGGCATATCCTCGCCGTCGGCGTCCTTTCCGTTCGGGTCTCCGCACTTTACGAAGTTCGCCCAGTAGTTGCACATCAGACGGGCGAGGTCGTAGTGCTTGCCCTTGAACGGACGCCAGCACTTGGCGAGGGACTCGAAGAAGAACCACAGATCGCTCGAATGGAACGCGCCGGGATTGTCCCAGCCGGGGATCTCGGGTCCGAATACCCAGTAATAGAACGGGGTCTTCTCGCCGGTGAGCGCCTTCATGCGGCTGATGAGGCGGGCGGAGTATTCGATGTGCTGGATGCGGGCATTGTACTTGGTCTCGTTGAGAGAGCCGATGCGGCTCCTGACTATGCCGAGGAACTCGCCGGTATCCTCGCCGAACTGCTCGCGGGCATACTGCTCGAACTGCTCCATCGTGTCAGCCTTCGGGCCGGCGAAGAATTCCGTCGCCGTATGGCCGACGAGCAGGGGCACTATATCGCACTTATTGTTTATGAAGAGCTCGTTGGAGGGGCCGGTGACGAACTTGTTGTCCGTTACGACGCCGAAGCGGAGCTTGCATTCATTCGCCTTGTCGCGGATGAAGGTCGCGTCGAGGGCTCTCGCCTCCTCGAGCGTCTTGACTCCGAGGACTTCGAAGAACTGTTTGCCTATCTCTTCACATTCGGCAAGCGTCTTCGGGGGCCCGAACATGCTGGGCGGATAGGGCATCATTTCGAGGCCGCTGTCGACGATCGCGCGCTGGAAAAGGCCCTTGTTCATGGGGCTCGCCACCTGCGCCATTACGCTTCCGCCGCCGGCGGACTGACCGCCGATGGTGATGTTGTTCGGGTCGCCGCCGAAAGCGGCTATGTTGCGCTTGACCCACATGGTGCCGTAACGCTGGTCGAGATATCCGAAGTTGCCGGGCGCGTCGGGCGCTTCGGCGGTTATCTCAGGATGGCAGAAGAAGCCGAAGGCGTTCAGGCGGTAGTTCACGGTGACGACGATGATGCCGCGGCGCGCCAGACGCTCACCGTCAAATTCCATCTCTGCCGTGTTGCCCTCGCGGAGGCCGCCGCCGAAGTACCACACGAGAACGGGCAGCTTCTCATCTGCGCTGCGCGCGGGCGTCCATATATTGAGCATGAGGGAATCCTCGGACATCTCTATGGACGGGTCTACGTTCCACTCTCTCGAATAGAGGTTTTCAACGTCCTCACCCGGGACGTGCTGCATGGAGATGGGCGCGAATCTCGCGCAGTCCCTTATCCCCTGCCAGGGTTCTGCGGGCTGCGGAGCACGCCAGCGGTTTTTGCCGACGGGCGGCGCGGCGAACGGTATGCCCTTGAAGGCGGTTATCCTCGGGTCTGCGGCGGGAATGCCGCGCACGGTACCGAGCTCGGTCTGAACTATCCTCAGCATGATGCTGCCTCCTTAAAGATTTTTGTCCGCTCCCTTCTCCGGGAGCGTTTCTTATGGATATATTATACTTTCTCCCGCGCGCCGTTTCAAGTAAGTAAAGCGCAAAACCGTCAAACGCCTCCTTTTTCAGCCGGAATACGCCACGTACGGAGAGAATAAGGACGCACGCCGCTTTTTTTGTGGACAATCCGGGCATTTGATTATATAATGTCCATATCCTAAAATACGCTTTCCAGACGGGGCCCTGCCCCGATGAAGCACAAGACTTTTAAGGAGGTCGAGTAATGGGAACATGGAATGAGTATCTTGTCAATGAAGGCTGTCCCCCGGAATGGCCGTATCCCGTCCGCTTCGGTGAGGAACGTGAGATAGACACTGACGTTCTTGTCATTGGAGGCGGCATCGCAGGCTGCTGGGCGGCTATCAGCGCGGCCCGCACCGGTGTCCGCGTCGCGCTGCTCGAAAAGGGCAACGTCGAGCGCAGCGGCTCCGGTGGCCCCGGCTGCGACCATTGGTGCAACGCTCCGTGCAACCCGTTCTCCCGCGTCGATCCCGACGAGTGGGCTGAACACATGGCCGAAAAGACCTACTGCAACGCGATAGGCTATCAGATCCAGTGCCGCGAAAACTACGACACGCTCCTTGAGATGGAGCAGATGGGCGGCAAGATCCGCGATACGGACGACGAGTTCGTCGGCGCCATCGGACGCGACCCGGAGACCAAGATGATGATCTCCCCGCGCTTCGGCAGATGGAAGAACAACGCTCTCGATCCCGATATCGGGACTCCAGAGTACAATCCCCCCGAGAAGCGCAACAACGTCGTCATCCGCGTCTGGGGCAGCACCTTCAAGCCCGCTCTGAAAAAAGAGTGCCAGAGGCTCGGAGTGCAGGTCTTCGACCGCGTCATGGGCACGAGCGTGCTCAATGAGGGCGGCGTCGCAGGCGCCCGCGTCGTCGGCGCGACCGGCATAAACGCCCGTACCGGCGAATTTCTTATCTTCCGTTCCAAGTCCGTCATCCTCACGACGGCGAGCGCAGGCTCTCTGTGGCTCATGAGCATGGAGCACGGCGCCTACACCACGATGCACGCGCGTACCACGAGCGGCGACGGCATCGCGATGGCTTGGAGAGCCGGCGCTGAGCTCACCTGCATGGAGAAGAGCGGCAGCATCACCACCGCGACCGGTCTCAAGCACAAGTGGTACACCGGCGCGGGCGACGCGAGCTATGAGAACGTCCCCCTCGTCGACGCCAACGGCAAGCGCCTTCCCTATCCCACGCAGGGCTGGGTCGACGCCGGTACGCAGTTCGTTCCCCCCGAGCTCAACGAGAGCATCCGCAGGGACATCATGAGCGGCAAGTACGAGCTTCCGTTCTACGGTGACTTCCCCGCCATGGAGGACGTCGAGCGCCGCGCCACCTGGAAGCTCATGCTCACCCAGGAGTCTACGACCAAGGTCATGGTCGACACCATGGAAAACGGCGGATTCGATATCAGCCGCGACCAGATAATGTCCTACAAGTACCTCGACGGTCAGGTCTCCCCGCAGTGGCGCAACGCCAACAACGGCGGCGGCATCATCACCGACTGGGACCTCAAGACCACCGTTGACGGTCTCTACGCCGCAGGCACTACCCTCTATTCCCCCGAGGATCACAGCTTCTGCGCCGCTACCGGCCGCTACGCCGGCAGAAAGGCCGCCGCTTACGTCAAGACTGCGCCCGACGTCCAGATCGACCGCGCGCAGGTCGACCGTGAGAAGGAGCGCGTCCTCGCCCCGACGAAGCGCGCCTCCGGCATCGAATGGAAGGAGCTGCACAGCGGTCTCACCCGCATCATGCAGTACTTCGCCAGTGAGTTCAAGACCGAGCGTCTTCTCAAGCTCGGCCTCGAGGAGCTCGAAAGGCTCGAAGAGAGAGCCGTTCCGAAGCTCTACGCTCTCGACCCGCACAAGCTCATGCGCTCCCTTGAGGACCTCAACATGATAGACAACGCCAAGCTCTTCCTCATTGCCGCCATCGAGCGCAAGGCCAGCAGCAACCGCCTCGGACACATGCGCATAGACTATCCGCAGATGGATCCGCCTGAGTGGGATAAGTACATAACCCTCAAGCTCAAGGACGGCAAAGTCGTTATCGGCGAGCGTCCGCCTCGCTTCTGGGGCAACATGAAGGAGCAGTACGAGGCTCACAACAAGGACTACACCGGAGTTTACAAACAGTAAGCCGCGAAAGGAGGAGTTACGATGTCTGAACAGAAAATTTATGCCGTACCCAACGTACAGACCCCGAGCATGCCGGTCATCTTCGATCCTGCCATATGCGTCGGCTGCAACCGCTGCGTGGAGCTCTGCCCGCTGGACGTTTATATCCCCAACCCCAAAAAGGGTCAGCCTCCCATCATCCTCCACCCCGAGGAATGCTGGTACTGCGGCGTCTGCGTCAACGAGTGCAGAAACAAGGGCGCCATCACCTTCAACTGGCCCCTGCCCCTCAAGCCCCGCTGGAAGAACACGGAGACCGGCGAGGTCAGCCAGCTCTGATAAGAGTCTCCCGAAACAGAATAAGCCCCCGGTACGCTGTCGTACCGGGGGCTTTTCGCTTTTTTATCGCACGTATTCTTTTTCTATCTCATGCACGCGCTCATAGATGTATTTGTTCTCGGGCACGAGGATGCCGAGCTCCGCGCCGAGCTTTATCACCGTCCCCGCGAACATCTCCACCTCGGAGGGCTTTTTGTTTATCCTGTCCTGACCCATGGACGGTGTGCCGTCCGGGTCGAGCGTCTTCTCTATCTCGATGGTCTGGCTGATGTCCGCTTCGGTGAGCCCTATCCCCTTCGCGTTGGCTATCGCGCGCACCTCGCGCATCGCCGCGATGAGCGACCTGTTGGGCGCGCCGTCGGCTATCGCGCCGGCATACGTCGTACCGTACATCATGCATATCTGATTTATGCCGACGTTCAGCATGAACTTGAACCACATGCGCCAGAGGATATCCTTCTCTTCGAGATACGGCATCTCTATGCGATCAAAAAACTCCTTCACGGACTCGAGAAGCTCCGGGTCGCCGCCCTCGACCGTGCCGATATGCAGCCTTCCCATCTGCGTGTAGCGCAGTGAGTCGCCGAACTTCATCGCGTCCATGCCCTGCGCGACCGTGTACAGTATGCGCCCGCTGCCGTAGCGCGCGCCGATTATCTCCTCGCTCGAAATGCCGTTCATAACGGACATGATTATCGTGTCCGGGCCTATCGAGGTCTTCATCACGTCGAGCGCGGACTCTATCCCCGTGAACTTGACGGCAAGGATGAGGAGGTCGGCCGGCTTGGCCTCTTTGTCGCTCACTAAATCAAAGGAGACCTTTTTGCCGTTCACGGTGAATTCGCGGTCTCTGTATTTTTCGATACGCGCCTCGTCCATCACGAACTGCACCGCGTCCCTCCCCGCGCGGGAGGCTATGTGCTCGCCGTACATGAGGCCGAGCGCGCCCATGCCAACTATCGATACCTTGTTGATCTTCATTACATCATTTCCATTCTCTTTTATTGCGGCGTTTCCCCGCCGCGACCGCGCCGCGGAAAGCGGCCCGGGAGCTTTTTCTTTTACAATTCACCGTTTCGGACGGCTTCGATAATGGTCTTTCCGACGGTGAAGCAGTTTTCGGAGGCGACCGGGAAGATGTCGTCAAACCCGTCGAAGCCGTCGGGCAAGACTTCCCCTGCGTCCGTCCAAAGGCTCTCCGGGGTGTCGCCGTCAATGAATACGTCCACGTTCACCGAGTAGCGCAGAATCAGAAGCTTATCTCCCATGCCGAGCTTTTTGAACGTCAGCGCGATGGCGGAGGCCTCCATGACCCTCGCGCGGTACGGGTCCGGCGCACCGTACGACTCCGTGACATAGACGGCCTGCCGATGGCGGTATTCGCCCTTCCAGTAATCGTCGCTCGTTACGGAGGTGCCCTTCAGTACCTGCGGGTCCCTGACAGCCCATTCGGCGCCGCCGAAATTCCTCGCCATGCACGCGCGGGCGCTCTCCGTCGTACGGAGCGGGATAGCCCCGGTGAGCCCGTACGCGGCTTCGGTCAGGGCCGGCGAAATCAGATGATAGCCGATGGGGTCGTATTCACTTACCCTGTACCACGTCGGGTCGGACTCGTCCGTCAGCTCGCGCGCGTCGACCGAATGGCCGAGGTCGTAGTCGACCGCGGCAGTGATGATATACACGTCTCCGACAACGCCGCTTCCCTCCGAGGAGCCGGCGCAGCCCGAGACGAGGAACACCGTATCGGAAAAATCGAAGCGCTCGTCCGTGAGCAGGGCGGTCACGTTGACGGCCGCGGCGGCCTTCCCCTGCCCGAGCAGGCAGAGCGCGACGTCATCCTGCACGTAAACGCTGCAGCCGTAGGGGTCATCCGTTATTTTGAAGACGGCGGGGTCGGTGAAGTATTCCTCGAAGTAGTACTGCGCCTCGCCGGGGTCATCCCCCGCCATGTCGCCTATCTCGAACATCGGCATGATGACGACGGACGGGCTTATCTTTTCCGGACTCTTCCGGCAGCCCGCGAGGGCGGCCAGCAGGACCAGACACAGCGCTGTCACGGCGGTCTTTTTTATTTTCATCTCTTCACCCCGACATAATCTTTTTTCCCGCTGCGGGAGCTCCCGCTCCGCGGCGTCTGACGATGACCGTCAGCACGGCAGCCATGCCGGACTCCCAGCCTCAGCGTCAAGATAACACGGGCACCGCGCGCCGGTATTTTACCACGTAAAGTGTCATCGGGCAACGAACAAATGCCGCGCGGCATCGTGCACAGCACGAAAAGGCAGCCGGGCGGGCTGCCTTTTAATATGAATCAGCCGGGTCTTCTGTTCGAGGATTCCCACCATTTCAGGAACTGCTCTTTGGACATGGTCTTCCACGAGCCCATATCCTTGCCTTCGCCGAGCTCCTCGGCTATTCGCCTCGCTTCCTCCTCGCTCATTCCCGAAACGGGATTGGCCATGGACGCCATGCCGCCCGAGACCTCCTTCAGTTCGTCCTCGGTAAGCGCGGAGAGCTTTTCATTCATGGCTCTGACGTTCGCTTTTATCGCGTCGAGTTCTTCCTTTGTTTTCATTTTCTCGTCCTCTCTCAGTACCAGTGTCTGACCATCGTCTTATACAGGGTGACGTCGGAGCTGTAAAAATCCATCACTCCGGAGGCGCCCCAGCCGTTGCAGTCGCTCAGTCTGACGACGTAGTGCTTCTGGGTGAAGAATATCCAGTAGGACACCTTCTCGATCTCGATTATCGTACCTCTGTACCACGAGTCCTTTCCGTCCACGGTGATGTAATAGTCAGCGTTGAGGACGGCGTTGTCCGCCGGTACGTGGTCGCTGAAATAATAGCCGCCGATCTTCCTCTCGGCCTCGCCGCCGCTTCCGCCGACGACGAGATTGAGCTCGTCCTCGCTGAGCTCGCTCAAAGCCGCACTTATTTCGCTGTATTCGTTCTTTAAGGATCTGAGTTCTTCCTCTGTTTTCACAGTATCGTCCCCTTTCCGGTCGTCTGTCTTTGATATTGTTCGATGCTGCCGGGGAAAAAGCCATTAAAAACCGCAGCGGCGGTCAGATCTCTTCCGTATCGCCGACAAGCTCCCCGTGAACGGTGACCCTGCCTTCATCGGGGCACTTCGCGTCGAAGCACTTGGCGCGCGTGCTTCCGTGGTCCAGCGACGCTCCGTTCAGCAGAGCGTACACCATCGGGTACATCACGTTCCACAGCTCATGGCACACCGGCGGGCACAGGTCACCGACTATGTATTCGTCCCCTGCCCTGCAATATCCGCAGCGGCACTCGCTGCTTACTACCGTTATTTTTACCTTGCTCATCTTTTCTCCTTCAAGCAGGAATATATCGCGGCTTTCCCGGCGCTATCGCACGATGCGGAATCTGAATACGCACGGCTCGCGTCCCCCGGTGTCGTGCGGGGAGGACACGATCTCGCAGAGCTCCAGCTTCACGCCGAGCATCAATTCATAATGGAACTTGAAATGTCCGCCGCAGCAATAGCAGTATTCGCGTGGGATGTCGTAGTCGCGTTTGACGCGGCTGAGCGTCGGGCAGGCACACTCGAATCTGTCCTCCGGATGATAGGAAACCGCGTGTACGATGAGATATCCGTCTGCGTCAAGCTCTGCCGTTCCCATGTTCATGTATGGGCGCGCACTTATCTTCGTCAGCCGTTCTTCGATGGGGATATCCGCATTTATCCGCGCGAATTCCTTCGACGCTTTCAGCCGTGCCCCGCTCTTGCAGCAGGCATTGGCCTCGATTATCTCCTGTACGCGCGCCCTCGGCAGACTCTCGTTCAACACGTCGAGCGCCTGCTTCATGTATGCGGATTTTATTTTCTTGTTCGTTTTGGATACGACGTTCTCATATCCCTCGTTTATCCTGCGGACGGTAGCTTCGTCTACCGCGAACTCCGCAAGCGTTTCCCTGAACTTTTCCGGCGACGGCATACGCAAGCACCTCACAAATCCATGAATCCGGGCCAAGGGCGTCCGAACCTTTTGACAGTATAAGAATATCACGGCACAGCGCACAAGACAACAAAAAACACTTTTGCCGTCATAGCAAAAGTGTTTTTTGGGACGGTGAAGATAGGAAAATGGCGAAAACACGCTGAAAAAGCGCAGGTGTCTGCTGCCAAAAGATTGCATCTTTCAAAAGCCACACCACTTTCCAAGTGGTTTGTAGATTACTCTTCTTCGGGATCATCATTCGTCGATTCTTCTTCAGCACAGTTCTCACAAAGCATACGGCCGTCGTCCGTATAGGTCCACTCTATTGCATCCGACACCCAGATGCTGCCGCAACCGTCGCATACGTCGACCTCGTTCTCCAAGCAGGATTGGCATACGCTCAAATAGCCGGGTATAATATAGAGATCAACGTCTTCCTCGCAGCAAAGCTCGCACGTACCATGATCTTGAGCTTCAAATTCCGGGATTGAATACTCGTAAAGGTCGCTTGCAAGCTGGAGCGCGTCACGTTTGCCCTGCGCCATACCGATGGATGCAGTATCAAGGTCCGACAACGCCGCGCCGGCGGCGCGCCCGCTTTCCAGTTCCGCGCGCAGGCGGTCGAGGTCTACACGCTCGTTGCCTCGGGAGTCCGTATAGAGGCTCTGCGCGATGAGCGATATCATAATAGTAATAGCAAAAGGTTTTCATATCTGCACGCCAAATTAGATTCGGAAAGGACTTGTGTCACGAAGAAAAAAGTTCTGAATCTGCTCCTTGCTTTGACGATGGTGATCTCCCTTATCCCGGCCGTCAGCCTTACCGCCGCGGCGGAGAGGTGGGCAAGCCCGCATGGTGCTCCGCCGGCGAAGGCACGGAGAGCGAGCCCTATCTCATCAGCAGCTACGCGCAGCTGAACGCTTTCGCCGCAGCGGTCAACGGCGGCGATGATATGTCCGACAGGGTGAACTATATGCGATATAAAACGAGGGACATAACTGAATCAGTTATGTCCCTTTCTGTGATTCCGGGATAAAAAACGGATTAAAACGGGAAACCGCATAAACGCCGCTTTTTTAAGGCAACAAGTACCCGTGATTATATGCCAGTGCATACTGCCTTCACTGCGTGATTTTGACTCTTTAGCCTATTTCAAAAAATCGAGAAGCATTTGAGAATGCGTTTCTTTGTGTATGAGTCTTCCAGCAAATTTGCTACGCAGGAAAACCACCGCGGGACATCTGGCAGCAGCCATTCTATAGAGAGGATTGGACGAAAGCGCTTCTCCACTTATGTAGATAATCTCTCTATTTGTACTCATTGCCTCCAACGCTTCGCTTAGATTTTGAATAAAGACTTCCTTCGGCTCTTCAAATTCGTAAAGATATGTTGCGGATTCTTCTCCCGTATAAAGCTCCAACGCACACTTTTTGTCTGTCACGGCAGCAGTCCAGTACTGATCAGGGTGACAGGTCCTGAATATTCCGGCAATGTTATATGGCGGCTCAACATGAATCGCCTGAATAATACGGGCTCGCTCTATATTGTTGCTCTTCCAGAGCTTTTCCGTACGTTCAAAGAAAGGCATCGTGTTATAACCAAAGCGGCCAACGGTGTAGGACTTTCCGGATATCATAGAAACCGTCATAACATATCCGGAGACAGACAGTTTCTTCACCTGTGAGAAGGGTATCCTAATGCTGTTGTCTGATGGCGGAAGAATACATAAGGAATCAGGATAAAGAACGACTGTGCCTCTCCCGCTTTCCGTCGGGAGCATATATTCTCCCTCACAGCGCATAACGACCTGTTCTTCAATAAACATCGACTCAAGGCATCTGTTCTCATATAATTTTAGCAGCTCTTCCCAAAAACCGTCAAATGAGAAACCAAGCATTGATATGACAATCTTTCTGCCGGATAAAAACTCAAGAGTGATATTGTGGTTATTGGGGGCGGCGTGCTTTAAATCTGCGTAGTCCAGAAATTCGCCATTGATCGTAATGCCCTTGTTATCGATTTCGACATTGACATCCTGTCGGGAAACCTGTGCGGAGTACTTCATCAGAGTTTGGTCCCGCACTCGCCGCAGAACTTCATTCCGGGCTCGTTTTCATGGCCGCATGCAGGGCATTTGCCAGACTTCACCATGGAAGAACCGCATTCGCCGCAGAATTTAAGGCCAAGCGCAACTTCTGCACCACAATTCGGGCAGCGGTTTGTACCCAAAGGAGCACCGCAGTAGTTGCAGAATTTCCCGGCGCCCGACGGCTTGCCGCAACTCGGGCATACAGTCGTACGCGTTTCAAGCTTTCCCTGCCAGACCGTCGCATTATCTGCCATCTCGTCTATGTTGCGCCGCATAGCTCTGTTGCGTGCTTGAGCAACATAGCTTGCCTCACGAGGCGCGCAATCGGTGCAGAGACCTTCTTCTTCGTTCCAGCAATCCGGGCACACCCACTTATTACAGGCGGGGCATTTTCTGAACTGCCCCTGGATCTCTGCCTGAGCTTCATCAAAGGCTAGTTCGTACTCTTTGCGCCATTCAGGAGACTGAGAGTCAAAGCGGTTGGACAGAAAACTGCTGCCGCGTTCAAGCGCCCAGCCGAGGTCATTTGCTTTGCCGCCAAGCAGGCCGCCAAGCGAGGACGCCATACGGCCGAAACGGTCTGATTTCTGTCTCTGGCCATAGGTCGTTGATTGCTTGAATGTGCTCTTAAAACCGTTTCCACAGCAGTCGCAGAAAAACTCAAACTGAAATCCGGCATCTGTGGACAAGTCAGAATGATTGCGAGTGAACGCGTGTAGCATGATTCTACCTCCAAAATCGATTTTTTACTCCATTTATTTTCTTACCAACAATAATTACAAGGTATAGAGCACCCAGTTAGAATATCATACATAAAAAGATAAATCAATCAGTGGATGAACTGACAGCAAAGAATAAAGAACCCGAAAATGAATCAAAGAGATCATAACGTAAACTGTCTGTTTTGCTCATTTCTCCTGAGTACCTTTACTATTTTCATACTGCGCAAATTCATTTGCGCTTGAAGTTCATCCGGCGCTTGATCGATAATTGAGTCCTCAACATATTTGTTTATTCTGCGAACATCCGCAAAGCTCAGCCATCCAGCCAGCTTAATCTTTTGAGCGTTCTTCTGTGACAACAGTTCCCCCTCAGGCTGGACTGCTTACAAATACATAATTATTTTATCATGAACTTCTATCTTCTACAAGTGAGTATTTATGAGCAATTTGCGCCAACAACTAATTGTGTTGCGGGTGTAGGATTTGAACAAACATCGGGTTCGAATCCACCCTCCAGCTCCCAAATCGTACATCTTTGTAGGTGTAAAGTCCGACCAAAAGTACACTGTCATTTTTGCCCTCTGGAAACGAAAAAAGACCTCCTGCACGGTCTGATCCGCCGCGCAGGAGGCCTTAAATGCTTGATTTTGCGGTATTTTGCCCTGAAAACATGAAAAAAAATCACTCTTGCCTTGGTAGACAAAAGTGATTTCTTACTTGTCAAAGCCCGACCAAACGGAGCGAAAATAGGTCAAAGTCAGACCAAAAGTACACTTTTCCGCAAAGGGGATCGGACACGATACGGACTTTGCGGCGCAGTCGTTACCATTTTGTTTTTATAAACAGCTTTGAGAAAAAAGCCAGAGAAATCAACAGCAGTTGAAATGAAAGCTTCAGAGGGAATGTTAGCCACTTAAACATACTTTTCATTTTTATGCCGCAAACCGAGTGTCGGCAAGCTGAATGTATCCCCGCAGATTGTGAGCGATTCCGGCCCATTCGAGCATTGCCGCCACAACAAACACGGGATCATATGTGTATTCTCCTATTCCTTTCCCAAAATACTTAACTGCAATGGCACCGACCACGGTATCTTCGGTGCATTTTCCATAGCCGACCTTATCTTTTCCTCGACCGAGACCTTTCGGCGCTTTATAGTTCGGCGAATTCTTGAGTAATTCTACCACACAATCGAATACGGAAAAGTCATATTCAAATTTATAGTTATTCAGCTTATCCGACGTAAATGAGTCCTGACTTTTGGCAAAAACTACTCTGCACAGATCGCCGTTGAAAAGTGGGATTACTGCCGAACCTCCGGCTTCGTACAGCTTACGCTTAATTATTTGCGATGCTTTGTTCCCTACGATATTTACAGTGCTTAAATCCGGCATATGAAAGACCTCCTCATTATTTTTTTCTTCGGCATAGCCCAATGATACCAGCAAATCATCAAAACGCTTCTTGACAGTCGGGTAAGAGATATTCAGCATTTCACCGACAGATTTCAGATTTCCTTTGCATTTCAAAAACGTTTCCAGAAAAGATAATTGGTCGTTGTTCAGATAGTCATACGGTGAAAGCCCCTCTGCAATGGGATATTCCGCGCGGCAATCTGAACACATCAGACGGGTTACTTCTAACTTTCCACCGCAGTTTGGGCATTGTCTTTTTATCATCTTGATCGCCTCCTCACGACATAAGATAGCATATATTACACGTCTTGTCAATATAGTAATTAAAAATATTTAGTACTACTTTAAGAAGAACAAAAAGAATCAAATGTTTTCGTCATTGCTACGCCAATAGCAAGACAACAAAAAAATCACTTCTGCCTTTGGTAGACAAAAGTGATTTCTTTAATGCCAAAGATTATATAAACGGAGCGAAAACAGGTCAAAGACTACGCAAAAGTAGCGAGCTGTTCATCACATTTATAAATCTGGTTTACAACTACGTTATTGGTAGAGTTTACCGCAGTTGCAGGTCATGGCTATCCGATCAACGCCGTCAACAACATAAATATCTCTGTGTCCGGATTGTCATGATCTTCTTTTCTTAACCATGTAACGGCGAGAGATGTGATTCTTGATTTGTAGAATTCATCTGCGTCAAAACTTTGAGGATCAGAAATAATCTTGTAGCCAAACCCCTTCTTGCTATAGTCCTCCAATCGGTAGCAGTAGTCGTCCACATCCAATTCATCCGGCTCATATGCGCAGAGGCCAAGAAGAACCGTGCCGTTCTCGCATGAGTATATCACCGATCTTTGGTCAGAATCATTGTATTCAAGGATCTCGTCATCGAAGCCGCAGAACAGAACATCACCTTGTTTGCATTCAGACATATCGATATCGATTATTTTTATTAGTACCGACTCGCCCGGTGCATTCGCAGTGTCTTCATATTTCTCGCTTCTGCAACGGAAGCAAACAAATTCCCCGTTTCGTTTGACTGTGATATTACCGAATGGCGTCTCTATTTTGTCGAGCATTTCGAACGGAGTGTGAAAGAAAATATCGGAGTCCATTCTGGCTATTCCGAATTCTTCGCCGCAGGCATCACAGCGATTCTGCCAATCCCAAAATTTATACCCATTTTCTATTCCTTGGATGCAATGTGCGATCACATTCCCAACTCGACATTTCGGACACTTTCTTATGAAGGCTTCTTCACCGTCACACATAGAAATGTTGTGGCTTTCCCATAAATTCGCGAGAAATTCTCTCTCGCTTTCGACCGATTCTGTATACATGGCATATCTCCTTTTCTAAATCCGGGGTATCTTCGGCTTTTCCTCCGCAACAACTGCAACAGCAGCCTTGATGGGACAAGATGCCGTGCGGATCATCATTCCGCACAAGTTCCCGTTTTCTTTGGCTTGATAACGCCTGTATCTATCATCTGATCTATCGTTTTTTTAATATCTCCGTATTCTGTCTTCTGTGCAAGCTTGCGTACTCTCCCGAGTGAAATGCTTTTGTTCTTTTTGCATTTCTCATTGATGACAGACGTCGGAACAATATAGAACTCCCAGTTATCCAAATTCAGTGGATCACCGCTTTCTTTGTCTTCGCCGGTAATCAGGCAAAAAACATATACTTCACTCTGTCGGGCAAGCTCGCTGGTTTCGTCCTTGTATTTGTTGTGCGCTTCTGCAATTCCGAATTTGCGGGCTTCGGATACTTTTCCTTCTTTGTTAAAGGCGTGATAATATGCCGTTTCTTTAATCTCCACCCGGCAATCGCGGTACATAATGTCAAATAATGTCCAGGAATCTTTATTTATCGGAAAGTCCTCTCCCAATGCTTTAGATACGATAAATTCTGCAATTGAATCCTGAAGATCATAAATCTGAGAATATGAATATTGCCAGAAGTCAAGTATGGTCATATTCAAGTCATGACCGTTACAAACAAAATTCTCGTTTCCCGTTTTTCTGTTATTCATTGTTCTCACCTCTATTTCTGTTATATTTCATTTTATCATAGCACGTTTTTCAAGACAACAAAAAATCACTTCTGCCTTGGTAGACAAAAGTGATTCTTGTAATGGTGGGGGAAGGTGGATTCGAACCACCGAAGTCATCGACAGCAGATTTACAGTCTGTCCCCTTTGGCCACTCGGGAATTCCCCCATATTCATTTGGAGCTGGTGGACGGACTTGAACCCCCGACCTGCTGATTACAAATC
>JAZQQE010000012.1:0-4165 GCA_045628845.1 Oscillospiraceae bacterium | reverse complement strand
CGGCTTCCGCTCCGCTGCTCTTTCCTGCAAGAAACAGTATTGCAAAGTACAGTATGCCGACGGCGAAGCCTCGTATTATCCTTCCCTCTCTTCGGCGAAAGTTATATATCAAAGACGCCGTCAGCGTTCCCGCAAAGAGAGCGACTCCTGACGCTGTCTGCATCCAGGTTTCAGCTAAACTCCCCTTCTCTGTCAACGTTGCCGCTATGGCAAGAATCAGCATCATCAGTGCTAAACTTACTGCAAGTGCTTTCAGAGCTTTTTTCAGCTCGTCTTTACTTATCATGAAAAGACCTCCCTCGGAATTCACGTTGGTACATGATATTCCTCGGGAGGTCTTAAGATTCATATAAAACAGGGGCCGGAATCTTTTTCCGGCCCCTGAGCTTTATTTCTGTGTCTGGTTGGTATCGGTGCCCTTGGTGGAGATGGCCCACTTAGTTACCTGGATGCGAACACGGTCTTCGCCGGTCTCAAAGGTAATAAGGTCATCCTTGATGGAGCAGATCTTTCCGGTCAGACCGCCGATCGTCGTGATCTCATCACCGACGGAAAGCTCGTTGCGCATTTCGGCGAGTTTCTTTTTCTTCTTGTTTTCCGGGCGGATGAGGAAGAAATAGAAGACGACGATGAGCAGGACGAACATTATGATGTAGGTATAATTGCCGAGCGGGCTCTGGTTCTCACCTTCTCCGGCAGCGGCACCGTCAGCGGCGGGAGCGGCCATGCAGCCTGCAAACATTGCAATGAGAAAAACCGCAACGCAGAAAGCGGCAAGAATTTTTCTGGTTTTGTTAGACAAGACGTAAATCCTCCTTACTGTGATGATTGATTATACCTTTTGCGTAAGATTATTGCAAGGGAAAGTTTACAAACAATCATTTTTATAGAATTCTTCCTTGAATGCGGAGTACTCGCCTTTTTCTATGGCAGTTCTTATCCTGCTCATGAGCTCGTTATAGTACCACAGATTGTGCATGACTCCGAATCTCATGGCGAGCATCTCCCCTGCCTTGAAAAGATGCCGCACGTAAGCGCGCGTGTGATTTCTGCATACGGGGCAGCCGCAGTTTTCATCTATCGGCCTGTCGTCATGTTCGTATTTTTCGTTTTTGATGTTGAGGACACCGTGAGTAGTATAGAACTTGCCATGTCTTCCGTTTCGTGCGGGCATAACGCAGTCGAAGAAGTCCACGCCTCTGTCTACGGCCTCAACTATATTCGCAGGTGTTCCGACTCCCATGAGATACCGGGGCTTGTCTGCGGGCATATACGGCTCGACAGCGGCTATCGTATCGTACATCTCCTGCGCAGTCTCCCCGACGGCAAGGCCTCCGATAGCGTATCCGTCAAGGTCGAAGGTGGCAATCTTTTTCATATGCTCTATCCTGAGGACCTTATCTATACCGCCTTGATTTATTCCGAACAGGACCTGACCCGGATTCACAGCATCGCAGAGAGAATTCAGACGTCTTATCTCATCCGTGCATCGGCCGAGCCATCTGTAAGTGCGTTCGGCCGCAGAGCGCATATATTCAGGCGGAGAAGGAATCTCCACGCATTCGTCAAAGGCCATCGCGATATCAGAGCCGAGATAGGATTGGATGCGCATGCTGTCTTCCGGCGACATGGAGATTATCGCGCCGTCGATGTGCGAATGGAACGTGACGCCCTCCTCCGTTATTTTGCGGAGCTTAGCGAGCGAATATATCTGAAACCCGCCGCTGTCAGTCAGTATGGGGCCGTTCCAGTTCATGAAGCGGTGCAGTCCTCCGAGATCCTTTATCGTGTTCTCGCCGGGTCTCAGATGAAGATGATAGGTATTGGACAGCTCTATCTGGCAGTTGAGTCCGATGAGGTCCTCCGCAGAGAGCGCGCCCTTGATAGCGGCCTGCGTACCTACGTTCATGAAGACGGGTGTCTCGGCAGTACCGTGCGGAGTCGTGAATCTACCGCGTCTTGCCTTTCCGTCCGTCGAGAGAAGCTGATACATCTGTTTCCTCCGAATCAATGAATGAACATCGCGTCACCGAAAGAGAAAAATCTGTAACGCAACTTTACCGCTTCCTTATAGGCGTTCAGCACGTTTTCCCGCCCCGCAAGAGCAGATACGAGCATGATCAGCGTGCTTTCGGGAAGGTGGAAATTCGTTATAAGTGCGTCGACGCATTTGAAGCGGTATCCCGGATATATAAAGATATTGATATATCCGGAGTATTCTCGCAGAGTGCCGTCTTCTTCGCAAAGCGCTTCAAGAGTGCGGCACGAGGTCGTCCCGCACGAAATGATCCTGCGGCCTTCCCTTTTGGCACGAGTCACCTTTTCGGCGACCTCGGGAGTAACTATGCAGTATTCCTCGTGCATCTGATGGTCTTCTATCTCCTCTTCCTTGACGGGCCTGAACGTACCGAGGCCGACGTGAAGAGTCAGATAGCATATCTCGACGCCTTTGCTTTCAAGCTCGGCAAGAATCTCTTTAGTAAAGTGCAGTCCGGCCGTAGGCGCCGCAGCGCTTCCGAGATTTCTTGAATACACCGTCTGATATCGTTCGTTGTCTTTAAGTTCTTCTTTAATATAAGGAGGCAATGGCATCTTTCCGAGCCTTTCAAGAACTTCGAGGAATATGCCCTCGTATTCAAAACGAACTATTCTGTTGCCATCGTCCATGACTTCATCGATTATACCGATGAGGTCCCCGTTGCCGAATATGACCTTTGAACCGACTTTAAGACGCTTTCCGGGCCTTGCAAGGCACTCCCAGCGGCCGTCATCCTTCTCGTTGAGGAGCAGGAGCTCGGCGGCTCCGCCTGTCTCGCGGTGGCCAAGAAGTCTTGCGGGAATTACGCGGGAATCATTCAGTACGAGCACGTCACCCGGTTGAATAAAACCGGGAAGTTCATTGAAATGATGGTGTTCGATCGCTCCGGTGGCCTTGTCAAGCAGCATGAGACGCGATGCGTCGCGCCTATCGAGAGGAGTCTGAGCGATCAGCTCCTGTGGAAGATCATAATTGAAATCGCCCGTTTTCATTCGATGGATACTCCCGTGTAATAGAACTTGATGATATCCTCGCAGGTAAAGCCGAGCTTTGCCATGGCAAGCGCGCCGTACTGGCTCATGCCCACGTTATGGCCCCATCCGCTGCCGGAAACTACGTACGAGGAAGCGGATATCTCTCCCCCTCCGGACGCTACGGAAACGTTCTCGATCCCGTTTGACGTCAGAACGGATATTTCCGACATCGATCCGATAGACTGAACGGAATTGCCGGAGCCGATGGCGTACAACGCGGCGGAATCGGCGGCATTGTAGCCGTCATTCACGTAGAGCGTCGTGCCCTGCTGACTGCCTGCAGCCTCTATCGTAAAGCGCTGGCTGTGCGTATATTTCTTCAGAGTCGAGCTGTACAGTATGCTTCCGGCCTTGTCCTTCGAGAAGGTAAAGGTCTTCCCGTTCACGTCCGTGAATTTGAGGGAATAGATGTTTCCCATGCGGGTATAAGTCGGAGTGACACTGACGATATCGTCGCATTTATAGCCCTTATTCTGCAGTATCCACGTGATATCGTCTGCCGTGTAAGTATAGCTCCATGAGGAGTAACCCGTGTTTACGGTGCTCTCATAGGGGTCCACGACGCCTCGCAGATACGGGACGGAGCTGTAAAAAACGTTCTCGCTGTCCTCTGTCGCACCGCCGTCCGAGGAATGATAGACCGTGTCACAGAGCTGGCCGTTATAGACGACGAACTTGCCGCGTGTCTCCTCTACCGCTCTGTTGCTGATCTCGGTGGCGCCGTCTGTTCCGTAATAGACCTGACAGTCGGTACTGTTGCAGAGATCGAAGCCTTTGGACGAGTGGTTGCCCATATTGCGGACAGCATACGTGCGGGCGCAGAGAGCCTGCGCCTTCAGTGCCTCGAGAGGCCACGTCGAGCCGGATTCATAGGGCACGACGCCCTTTATGTAGTCTTCGAGCTGAACGAAATTGACGACCGTCATGTTGTTTCCGGAGAGACGCGTATACTGAAAAGCACCGTAGTAGCTGCGGCCTTTGAACCACGTCTGAGCCTGCTGAGTAACTGCTCCGGTATACGGGTCAGTTATGTCGACGGGCTTGACTCCGAGCGAAGACGATGTCCCGCCGTCATATTCAAAGATTATCTCCG
>JAZQQE010000011.1:0-6958 GCA_045628845.1 Oscillospiraceae bacterium | reverse complement strand
GGAGTTTTGCTGCCCTCCGATCCTGTCCCGTATTCCCGCAGGGGAGGGGCGTTTGCGAACGCCGCCGGCGCCGGATATCGTCCGTAGGGGGGGCTTGCCCCTCCCGTAATACGGCGGAAGATCAGGGCGGGAGGGGCAAGCCCCTCCCCTACGACCGAAGACAACAGAAAAGCCGCTGTACCCGATGGGACAGCGGCTTTTGCTTTGCTTTCGCGGGAGAGGGTCAGTCGACCTCCTCGTAATCCGCGTCGTCGGGAGTGCGGGCGCCGTCTTTATCAAGGATGCCGTCGGTGCCGCAGTCGGGGCACTGACCGAACCTCGGACCCAGATCGGGGATCATGTCCGTAGTGGACTTGAACTTCTTTCCGCAGTTCGGGCAATGGTAGTACATGAAGCAGGGACCCCAGCTCATTTTTACTTATTTGAGGCCGAGGATCTGTCTGGCTTCGTCCGGGGTGGCGACTTCGCAGCCGAACTCGCGGATGACGCGGGCAGCGCGCTCAACGAACTGAACGTTGCTGTCGGCGAGAACGCCCTTCTGATAGACGACGTTGTCTTCCATGCCGACGCGGACGTTGCCGCCCAGCGCGACGCCGCCGTAGAGCATTTCCATGGCGGACTTGCCGACGCCGAAGGTACTCCAGGTGAAGTTGCCCTTGCCGATGAGTTCATTGGCGGTGTCGAGCATGAACACGAGGTTCTTCATGCTGCCGGGGATGCCGTTGGCGCAGCCCATGCAGAACTGGAAGTGAACGGGAGCCTTGATGACGCCCTTCTTGAGGTAGTAGGCGGCGTTGCCGATCATGCCGGGGTCAAAGGCCTCGATCTCGGGCTTGACGCCCCATTCCTGCATGTTCTTGCCGAGCTCCTCGAGGAAGGCGGGGCTGTTGATGAAGAGGCTGGCGTTGAGCCAGTTCATGGAGCCGCAGTCGAAGGTGCCGAGCTCGGGCTTGAGTTCCTTCAGGTGGATCTGACGGGTCTCGTCGGTGGCGTTGAGGTCACCGGAGGTGGTCATGTTGAGGATGATGTCGCACTCGGGGTGATTGGTCTTGAGAAGGTTGACGGTCTCGGCGAACTTGTTCTTGTCCATGGTGCCGTTGCCGTTGTCATCGCGCATGTGGAGGTGAGCGATCGCGGCGCCGGCCTTCCAGCAGGCGTAAACGTCCTCGGAGATCTCAGCCGGGGTCATGGGGACGTTGGGGTTGTTTTCCTTCTTGGGCCACGCGCCGGTGGTGGCGACGGTGATTATGCGCTTGTTTTTAAGATCAGCCATTGTATTAAACTCTCCCTTAGAATTATAAAAGTTTGATTACTTCTTGTTGCGGTTGAAAAGTCTCTGCATATACTCGAGACCGCTGTCGCCGTTGCCCTCGGGGAAGCCGTAGCCGGTGCCGCCGTAGGCATAGGTGCGGTCGGGCACGCTCTTGTCGATGAGGTCTTCGTCGATCTCAGCGGTGCAGCGGGCCATGGAGCCGTCGCCGAGGTACCAGCGGATGGGGAAGCAGTTGAAGCGGAACCACTGGCCGGCGGGGATCTTGTCGAGGTCGCCGCCGAGGTTCTCGACGCCGACTATGCCGTGGCCGAGCATTTCCTTGTGGCAGGGCTCCCAGGTGCCCCATACGCCGAGGTTTTCGTGCTCGCCGAACTTCTTGTCATAGGCCTCCTGGCCGTGGATGCGGATATACTCGAACTTGTCGAATTCAGCAAAGGCTTCCTCGCCGAAAAGCTCCTTGTACTCCTCGATGATGGTCTTGCCGGTGGCGCCGAGAAGGTCCATACGGGTCATGCCGTTGAGGCTCATCGCGGTGTGCAGGGGATGGTCAAGAGCCTGAGAGTCCATGGCGACGCACTTGACCTTGTTCTTCACGAACCACTTGCCGGCGTCGATGCCGGTACCGGCGCGGTAGGGATAGTAGGCCTTGGTGTCGTCAAAGAGACGGTGCATTCCGGTATTGAGGCAGATGATCTTGCCTTCGAGGTCCTTCTGGTCGATGCCGTACTTGGCGCAGGCGGCGTCAAGGTGCTTGTCGGTGATGAGGCCCCAGGGCTCGATGTCGATTTTCAGAACGACGGCGGTGCCGGTGTAGGCGTCGACGGGCATCTCGTGGGTGTAGCGGGCGCGGCGGCCGTCGAACTCATATTCCATGACGTGACGGGGAGCGTCGCAGTGAGTGCCGGTGTGCATGGTGCAGGTGATCTTCTGGGTCAGGACGCCGCCCTTGGCCATGGTGTGGGTGTTGTCGATGACGGGCTTGTCGAAGTAGGGCCAGCGGGGGATCTCGGCGCTGAACGGATGAGTGAGGTCAACAAATACGGTTTTTCCCATTTTAATTAACTCCTTTCGAAATGTGTATCGAAATGATTATTTCTTCTGCTTTGCGATGTAGTCTATAAGATACTCGCGCAGTCCGGTATTGGAGGCGAGGATCTCCTCGGGAGTCCACTCCTGCCAGCCCTTGCCGGTCTTGAAGCCGTTGTCGCCGCGGGCGAGCATCTCGCCGAGGCACTTGGAGGGCTCGTGGTTATCGGCCAGGTAGGGAAGGATGTAGTCGTGGATGTTCTTGGAGAGCTCGATGCCGACGAGGTCGGAGTTCTCCATGGGTCCCATGACGGGCCAGCGGAGGCCGGGGCCGTACTTGCAGGCGTCGTCGACGGTCTTCGGGTCGGCGATGCCGTTTTCGACCATGTAGAAGGCCTCACGCCAGAGGGCGTGCTGGAGGCGGTTGGCGACGAAGCCGGGGACGTCCTTCTTGCAGTAGACGGGCTTCTTGCCGCACTTGGTCATGAGTTCCATGGTCTCCTCGATGACCCATTCCTCGGTGACGTCGGACTTGATGACTTCGACGAGGGGGATGAGGTGGCCGGGATTCCAGAAATGGGCGCCGACGACGCGCTCGGGGTGAGCGCACTTGGAGCCGATCTCGGTGGAGCTCATAACGGAGGAGTTGGTGGCGAGGATGCACTTGTCGGAGCAGTACTTCTCGATGTCGCAGAAGAGCTGCTGCTTGGTCTCCATGACCTCGGGCGCGCACTCAATGACGAAATCGGCGTCGGCATAGGCCTCGGCCTCGTCGGTCACGAAGTTGATGCGGCTGAGGATGGCTTTCTTCTCTTCCTCGGTGGCGGCGCCGCGGGAGATCATGATATCGAGGTTGTTCTCGATGGGAGCCCAGCGGTCGGGCTTGAGGGAGCGGGTCTTGAGCTTGACGTTGAGGTCGGGGTTGGAGGCAAAGACCTGGGCAAGAGCGTTGCCCATCATGCCGGCGCCGACAACTACTACGTTTTTGATGTTCATAACAATAAAATCTCCTTTTTGACGGGAAAGATCACACTACGAGGTAACCGCCGGAGCAGTCGCAGTTGGCACCGGTGATGAAGTTGGAGGCATCGGAACTCAGGAACAGAGCATAGCCGACGAAATCGGCGGGCTCGGCGAGGCGGCCGATGGGCTCGCGGGCGAGGAAGTTCTTGTAGACGGCGGAATCGGGATCGAACATCCACTCGGTCAGCTCGCTGCGGAAGACGGTCGGGCAGAGGGAGTTGACGTTGATGCCGTACTGAGCAGAGAGGTCGCAGGCGAGGCAGTTGACCATCAGGTCAGCGCCGCCCTTGGAGGTGCAGTAACCGGTGTAGCCGGCCATGCCGCGCTTGGAGCGCTGGGAGGTGGTGACGACCATCTTGCCGCCCTTGCCCTGCTTGACCATCTGCTCGGCGACGAACTTGCAGACGACGTAGACGCTCTTGCAGTCGGCGTCCATGATGTACTCCCAGTCGGCGACGGACTGCTCGAGCACGTTGGCGGGCTTGTTGAAGCCGTGGCAGACAGCAAGGATGTTGACCTCACCGTACTTGGCGACGCAGGCGGCGATGATGGCCTTGACGTCGTCTTCGTTGGCGGGATCGCCGGCGGCGAAAGCGCAGTCGATGCCTTCGGCGGTGAACTCATCGACCAGAGCCTGCAGCTTGGCGGAATTGCGGCCGGTCATGAAGACCTTGGCGCCGGCGTAGCCGTAGCCCTTGGCGAGAACGCAGCCGAGAGCGCCGGTGGCACCGGTAACGAGGGCGACCTTGCCCTCAACGGAGAACATGTTGTTTACGAATTCTTTTTTGACGGGAACCATGTTGAATCCTCCTTAAATAAATTACATTGAAAACAAGTGAAGTGGTGACAAAACAGGGCGGATAGTGTATAATGTATAAAAACATTTTGGCACTATACACCTATTTTGATTCAACTAATCATACCATACGGAGCTAAAACTGTAAAATTCCCTAATTTTATCACAGTTATGCATAGGCCGCAGCAGAGGAGGGATACCCGTGACGATGCATCAGATAGAGGCGTTCATAACGCTTGCAGAGGTACTCAATTACACGAGGGCCGCGCAGATACTGCACACTACGCAGCCGAATCTGAGCAAGCTGATAGTCAATCTCGAGGAGGAGCTCGGCGTGAAGCTCTTTTCCCGCAGCCGGCGCGACGTGAACCTCACTCCGGCGGGCCGCGCCTTCTGCACGGACGCGCGCGCGATGCTGCGCGAGTGTGACAGGGCGGTCGAGCGTGCGCGCAGGATAGACCGCGGAGTCGAGGGCATGGTGCATGTCGGCTTCCTCGGCACGGCGATGTCCGGCAGGCTGCCCGCCATAGTCAACGGCTTCCGCGAGGGCAATCCGAAGATCACGCTGAAGCTCGAGGACTATACGTTCACGCGGCTCGAATCGGCGCTGCGCAGCGAGAAGATCGACGTCGCGCTGACGCTGGACCGCGGGCTCGACCTCATCCCGCACGTCGAAAAGCAGTTCATGTTCGCAGACGACATGTGCCTCGTCATGCACTGCTCCCATCCCCTCGCGGACCGGGAGAGCGTCGGCATCGAGGAGATAGCGGAGGAGCCCTTCGTCCTTATGGACCCGAAGGTGTCTCCGATGGACTTCGAGCTCATCAGCGAGATGTGCGCGCAGGGCGGCTTCACGCCGAACGCCGTGCATTACGCGAACACTTTGCAGAGCGTCGCGCTGATAACGGAGTGCGGCGTCGGCGTGTCCATTCTCGCGGGGCACATGCGGCGCTTCGCCGCACGCGACCTGCGCTTCGTCCCGATACGTGGCTTTGAAAACTATTTCCGCATGGTGTGCGCGTGGCGCCGCGGCGTGAATCCTGGCGCGGACAAGCTCGTGGAGGAGATTGCGGCGCTTGCTGAAATAAAATAATAATACATATATACTACGGCAAAGGAAGCGAAGATATGGTTTGTAAAAACTGCGGGCAGGAGACGGACGGGAGCACGAGGTTCTGCATCAACTGCGGAGCGGACCTCTCCGCGGAGGCGGAGGCGGCGGCACCCGCGAAGAAAAAGGGCCTTGTAAAGATCATCGTTATCGCGGCGGCTGCGGTCGTCGTTATCGCGGCGATAGTCATAGCCGCGCTGGCCTTCTTCGGCGGCGGCTCACACAAGGTCGAACCGCTGTACGCGGCGTACCTCGACGGTACGTACTACGTAACGTCCGACGGAAAGAACGTGACGAAGCTCGACGGCTCCGGCTACGTCCGATACAGTCTGTACAGAAACGCGCTGTGCCACCTCTCGGAGGACGGCGAGCTCAGCATCTGGCGCAAGGGCGAGCTCGAGCGTATCGCGTCCGACGTTGAAGACTACACCATGAGCGCCGACGGCAGCGCCGTAGTGTACCTGAAGGACGAAAAGCTCAGCATATATAAAAACGGGAAGACCGAGAGCATCGCGAAGGACATCCCGTCCATGCTGAACGTCTGCGTCGCGCCCGACGGCAGCGCCGTCGGCTACGTCCTGACCGATGACGACGGGGACGATACTGGCTATATCTGGAAGAACTCGAAGTCCGTCGATATAGGCGAGGACAAGTATCCCGTAGCCATCTCCGCGGGCTGCAAATACGTCTACTACGAAAAGGCTCCGTCGTATTCCACTTACGTCATGAAGGGCACGGACACCGACAGCAAGGTCAAGCTGAGCGACGGCACCATAGATTATCTGAACGCCGACGGTACCGAGGCGTACTTCGCCAACGACAACAAGACCAGCATCAGCGTCGGTATCGCGGACGCGGTCAAGATATCCTCCGAATATGCCGAGCCGATACTTCCCGGGAGCACGACCGCCATCTCCGCGAGCGGCCGAAGCGGCTCGTTCGTGAACGTATCCACGTTCGCGGGAAATTACTATATGGAGTACGGCGAGGGCAGGGCGATATACGTAAACGACAAGCTCGAGGATTCCTCCGTCGTAAAGAACGCTTACAACTTCTTCGTTGACGATTCGGGCAGGACGCTGTTCTACATGAAGGGTGACAGCATCCGCAAAATAGACGGCACCGACCCGGATGCCGAGGCCGTGACGCTCGTCGATGAGGAAGCGGACGACTTCGTCATCAGCGGCGACGGCAAGATGATCTACTACGTCGATGACGACGGCGATATCTACGCGCAGAAGGGGACGAACAAGGCCGTCCGCATAGGCAGCGACGTGTACAGGATCGAAATGTTCGAGGGCAAGACTCTCTTCTTCCTCACGGATGATGACGAGCTGTACAGATCGCAGGGCAGCAAGGCCGAGAAGGTGACCGCCTTCAAGGGCGACCCGGTCTCGATCAACGTGGGGCCCGGATACGTTGTCGTCAAGACGGACGACGACGGCGATGTGTGCTTCTATTTCAGCAACGACGGCAAGGAGTTCTTCCTCATCGCCGAAGAGTAAAGATAATAAAAAAGGGCGCGCTGCAAAATGAGAAATTTTGCAGCGCTCCTTTTTTTATATCTGTCCCGAGGACTGAAGATCCTTCAGGCGGTAGAGCAGGAGCAGGCGCAGCCTTACCCCGGGATCGTCGAGGTCAAGAGAGAATATCTCCGAGATCCTGCCGATATGGTAGATGATATTGTTGCGGTGCATATGTAAAAGCGCCGCCGCTTTCGTGAACTGAC
>JAZQQE010000010.1:0-10051 GCA_045628845.1 Oscillospiraceae bacterium | reverse complement strand
GGATTGAACATGGTCCTTGCGGTCGATATCGGCAACACTAATATAGTCTTCGGAGGCTTCGAGGGCTCCCAGGTCACCTTTTCCTCGCGTATCTCGACGAACCTTGAACGCACCGAAGCCGAATACGTTGTCCTTATCCGCAGTATCTTCGAGGTCTATTCGATAAACAAGGAGCAGATCGAGGGAGCTATCATCTCCTCCGTCGTTCCCCCGCTCACGAATATCCTCAAGACCGTCCTTGACAAGCTCACCGGGAAAAGGACTCTCGTTGTCGGTCCCGGCCTCAAGACAGGGCTCAACATCGTGATCGACGATCCGAGCGAGCTCGGCAGCGACCTCGCGGTCGAATCCGTCGCGGCTATCGCGAAGTACCCGAAGCCCCTCATCGTCCTCGACATGGGCACGGCGACCAAGTTCACCGTCGTCGACTCACGCGGAGACCTGCGCGGCGTTGTCATATACCCGGGCGTGATGGTGAGCTTCGACGCGCTCACCTCCCGTGCCGCCCAGCTCCCGCGCATCAGCTTCGACACTCCGAAGCGCGTCATCGGCACGAACAGCATCATGAGCATGCAGTCGGGCCTCATCTACGGCAGCGCCGGCATGGTCGACGGTATAATCGACCGCATCGAGGAGGAGCTCGGCGAAAAGGCCACCGTGGTCGCCACGGGCGGTCTTTGCAAAACTATCGTCAAGTTCTGCCACCATGAAATGACCTGCGACGACTCTCTCGTGCTCGACGGACTGCGCATCCTCTACGAGAAGAACAAGCGCTCCTGACATCACCCAAACTGCAAAAGCCGCTTCCGAATATCCGGAAGCGGCTTTTTCTGTGCATAGTTTCCGCTCCCCTCTCATAATATCTCACAGAAGCCGGCGCCATAACTCATTGGGAGGAGAAAGCATGGAAAGCATTTACGAGGACATAGCACGGTGCACGGGCGGCTGTATCTACATAGGAGTCGTCGGCCCCGTCAGGACCGGGAAATCAACGTTTATCAAGCGTATCATGGAGACGCTCGTGATACCGCGCATCGAAAACGAATACGCACGCGCGAGGGCGCGCGACGAGCTCCCGCAGAGCGGCTCCGGACGTACCGTGATGACCGCGGAGCCGAAATTTGTGCCCGAGGACGGCGTCGAGGTGACGCTCGAGGGCGGGGTACGCCTATCCGTGCGGCTGATAGACTGCGTGGGCTATATGGTCGACGGCGCAACGGGCGCGGACGAGGACGGCAGCGAGCGCATGGTCGCGACGCCGTGGTTTGACTACGAGGTCACGATGAGCGAGGCCGCGGAGACCGGAACGCGCCGCGTCATCTCCGAGCACTCGACGATAGGCGTCGTGATGACGACCGACGGAAGCATAACGGAGATACCGCGCGAGGCGTACGTCGAGGCGGAGGAGCGCTGTGTCGCCGAGCTGCGCCGTCAGGGCAAGCCGTTCGTCATCCTCCTCAACTGTCAGGACCCCGCCTCCCCGGAATCGCAGGCGCTGCGCGACGAGCTCGCCGCGCGCTACGACGTCACCTGCGTGGCGGTCAACTGCCTCACGCTCGACGCACCCGACGTCGAGGAGATACTGCGCGGCGTGCTCTGTGAGTTCCCTCTGCGTGAGCTGGCGCTCTTCCTCCCCGAGTGGGTCGGTGCCCTGCCTGCGGAACACGCGCTCCGCACGGACATACTTGCGGCGGTACGGGAAAAGTGCCGCGGCATGAGCCGGATACGCGACGCGGAGCCCGCGGTACGGGAGCTGTGCTCCTGCTGTGAGGCGAGAGAAATGACGGTACGGGAGATAAACCCCGGCACAGGCCGCGTCTCTGCGGAGCTCATAATGCCGCGCGAGCTCTTTTTCTCGACGCTCAGCGAGCTCAGCGGCTTCGAGGTCACGGATGACGGCGACCTGCTCCGTCTTCTCACGGGTCTCAAGGACGTCAAGCGCGACTACGACAGGCTCTCCGAGGCGCTCGCGGAGGTGCGCGAGACCGGCTATGGGATAGTCATGCCGACGCTCGACGAGATGACGCTCGCCGAGCCCGAGATAGTACGGCGCGGCGGGCGCTACGGTGTCCGCATGAAAGCTACCGCGCCCTCCATACACATGATACTCGCCAACATCGAGACGGAGGTCTCCCCCGTCATCGGCAGCGAGCAGCGGAGCGAGGGCATGATAGATTTCCTGTTGAGCGAATTCGAGGGCGACACGGGCCGTATATGGGACTCCAACATATTCGGAAAGCCGCTTTGCGACATCGCCGCGGAGGGAGTTCAGGCCAAGATCAAGAAGCTCGCGCCGGAGGCGCGCGGCAAGCTGCAGGAGACCATCCAGCGCATCGCAAACGAGGGCGGAAGCGGGCTCATCTGCATAATAGTGTGAAAAAAGACGGCGCAGTCTCTACTGCGCCGTCTATCCGTATACGTTCTATCAGGGAAGTATCGCACCGCCCGCGAGGAGCTTTTCGCGTATCTCGGCGTAGGGTACATCGCGTACCTTTATGCCGTCGCGTGCCGCTATGGCCGCGGCGATGCCCGCGGCGTGGCCGAAGCACATACAGTGCGGAACGAGGTTGAAGCAGTTGTTCGCGTCGTCATCGGAGGCGAAAGCGCGGCAGGCGACGAGAAGTCCGTCTACCTTCTGCGGCACGAGCGCACGCATCGGGATGTAGATCTTGCTGTAATCGAGAGATTCCTGACCGCGGTCGTTGTTCGGGAAGATCGCTATCGTGTCCTCAAAGGGCTCGGTGCGGCGGAGGTCCGCCTCCGTCACGTCGTACACTCCGACGAGCCTGCGGCCGCCCGTCGTTCCGAGCTGCGGGCAGGTGAGCTGGATGTAGCTCTTTTCGAAGCCGGGCGCGCGCTCGCGGAGCATTTCCCACGTCTTTATCGCCTTTTCACGGGCTGCAACGTCCATTCTCGTCATCTCGTCAACGTCCGTCTGCGACGCGGCGGCGAAATGCGGATGGAACCACGCGACGTTCTCCTGATTTTTGAGCATGCCGCGGAAGAAGCTGGTATACAGTCCGCTGTCGTGCAGGTCATTTTTGAGCGTGATGTAGTCGTCGTGGCGGGAGCTGACGAACTTGTCGAAGGCTCTGAACTCGACTCCGCCTATCCAGAAGCCGAAAGCAAGGTGCTTTATGCGCATATCCGCGCCTATGTCGTCGTTGGACTCCGCTCCGGAGCACGGGAGAAGATCGCCGTCACCGGTGCAGTCGATCACGACCTTGCCGAGAACGGCGCGGCGCCCGGACTTGCTCTGGAAGATTATGCCCTTGACGGTGCCGTCCTCAACTATGGTGTCAGTCACCCACGAATGCAGATAGAGCTTGACTCCCGCCTCCATGATCATGCGGTTCATCTCGTTCTTGCCTATCTCGGGGTCGATTATAGTCGTATAGATAAGCGTCTCTTCGCCGGCGGCATTCTTTCTGATGAAGAAGTGGTGGAAGCTCGAATCCTTGTAATACTTTATGACCTCGGGCACGGTGGAGCCCCAGTCCTCCTCATCGGGTCTGAACGCGGCATCCTGCGCGGCCATTCTGTCGAGGAACTCCTGACAGATGCCTCCTATGTATCTCTTTCCGTAGATATCGGTAAGGTTAGGGACTATGTTGACGAGGCCGCCGGTGCTCATTCCGCCGAGATGGCCGTATCTTTCGAGCAGCACCGTCTTCGCGCCGCTGCGCGCGGCGGCAAGCGCCGCGGCAAAGCCGCCCGGGCCGCCTCCGACTACGATGACGTCTGCCTCGCGGATGACTTCGACCTCGCGCGCCGCTTCGGTTATGGTCTTAATGCCCGGCTTATAGTTTTTTTCCTCCTCGGTCAATTCGGGGATATGATAGCGTGCCATGCCGTTCGGGCCATGGAACAGAAGTCTGCTGCTCATTTGTCTGTCTCCTTCCTCATATTCCGCCCGGCACAGCCGGCGGTACGGGAGATCACCTCTCCCCCATCTAAAATAACACACTCCGCGCTCTTCGGCAAGGCAAAAAAGGGACACCCATGAGAAGGGACAGCCAGATAAGGAGAGAGGCAAAGCCGGAATTTTCGTTTTCGAACGAAGGCGTATGCCGATACGTCGAGCGAGAAAACGGAAATAGGTAAAAAAGCTTTTCAAATCTCTTGCGGAGCAAGTCCTTACTCATAAAAACAGTAAACCCGGGATAGAAGCGAAGACTTCTACCCCGGGCATTTTTATTGTTTTTTGCTGTTCCGGCAAGAAAAAATCCTTAGATGGCTGTCCCGAACCGGTGTCCCTTAACATATCAGGTCTCCGTCATGCCGCGCAGGTCGTACGGCGTCGTCTGATACACGTAGTAATTGAGCCAGTTGTTGTACAAAAGCTGCGCGTGAGAGCGCCACGTGACGCGCGGCGGCTTTGTCGGATCGTCATCGGTGAAGTAGTTCTCAGGAATGTCGGGATCCAAGCCGCGGCCGACGTCGCGGAAATATTCGAGGGAGAGCGTATCGGCATCGTACTCCGGGTGTCCGGTAATAAAGAAGCGGCGGTTGTTCTCGCTCTTGACGGCGTAGACGCCCGCCTTCTCCGACGTCGAAAGTAATTCAAGCTCCGGAATTGCCTCAATATCCTCGCGCCTGACTCCCGTGTAGCGGGAATGGGGCGCATAGAACTCGTCGTTGAAGCCGCGGAACAGCGGAGACGACGGTTTTTCCATCGTGTGGAGGAAAACTCCCGAGAGCTTGCGCGGAAGATCGTACTTTTTCACGCCGTAGTGGTGGAACAGTCCGGCCTGTGCGCCCCAGCAGATATGGAGGGTACTGTGCACGTTCGTGCGCGTCCAGTCCATTATCTCGCAGAGCTCGGGCCAGTAGTCCACGTCGGTGAAGTCGAGCTGCTCGACGGGCGCACCGGTGATTATCATGCCGTCGTAGCGGCGGTCGCGCACGTTGTCGAAGCTCGTGTAAAATGCTTCGAGGTGCTCGGCGTCCGTGTTCTTCGCGTCGTGGGAGAGGGTGCGAAGGAACTCCACCTCAATCTGCAGGGGAGTGTTCGACAGCTTGCGGAGAAGCTGTATCTCCGTCACGATCTTCGTGGGCATGAGGTTGAGGATGAGGAGCTTGAGCGGACGTATGTCCTGATGAAGTGCCCGGCACTCGGTCATGACGAATATGTTCTCACTTATCAGCACAGACGTCGCCGGAAGCTGGTCGGGTATTTTTATCGGCATGTGACGAGCCTTCCTTTCATTTCAAGATAAAAGGCGCGTTCCGGAAAGAACGCGCCTTTTCGTTTTGCTCAAAGATCACGCAAGCTGCTTCTGCGCGTTGATCTTCACGCCGGGGCCCATGGTAGAGGCAGTAACGCAGCTCTTGATATACTGGCCCTTGGCAGCGGCGGGCTTGGCCTTGATGATGGCGGACATGAGGGCTGCATAGTTGTCATACAGCTTGTCGGCGCCGAAGGAGACCTTTCCGATCGGGCAGTGGATGATGTTGGTCTTGTCGAGACGGTACTCGATCTTACCGGCTTTGATCTCGGTAACGCCCTGGGTGATGTTGGGCGTGACGGTACCGGCCTTCGGGGTGGGCATGAGGCCCTTGGGGCCGAGGACACGGCCGAGGCGGCCGACGATGCCCATCATGTCGGGAGTCGCCATGACGACGTCGAAATCGAACCAGTTTTCCTTCTGGATCTTGTCGACGAGGTCCTGTCCACCGGCGAAGTCGGCGCCGGCGGCGAGGGCTTCCTGGATGCGCTCTTCCTTGCAGAAGACGAGGACACGGACGGACTTGCCGGTGCCGTGCGGGAGAACGATGGCGCCGCGGACCTGCTGGTCAGCGTGGCGGGAGTCGACGCCGAGGCGGACGTGGAGCTCGACGGTCTCGTCGAACTTGGCCTTGGAGGCCTTGGTCACGATCTCGAATGCTTCCTTGGCATCGTAGAGTTCGCTTTTATCAATGAGCTTGGAGCTCTCTTTATAGTTTTTACTTCTGAACAATTTTACTTCCTCCTAAATGTGGTGTGTCGGAAAAATCCTCCCACGTTTCGGTGACTTGAATCAGTCGGTCACCGTGATGCCCATGCTGCGCGCAGTACCGGCGATCATGCTGGTGGCTGCATCGACGTCCGCGGCGTTGAGGTCGGGGAGCTTCTGCTCGGCGATCTTGCGGACCTCGGCTCTGGAAATGGTCGCGACCTTGTCGCGCTGAGGCACACCGGAGCCCTTTTCGATGTTGCAGGCCTTCTTGAGAAGGACGGCAGCGGGCGGGGTCTTGGTAACAAAGGAGAAGGTGCGGTCGGCATAGACCGTAATGACAACAGGGATGGTAAGTCCCATATCGTTCTTGGTACGCTCGTTGAATTCCTTGGTGAAGGCGGCGATGTTCACGCCGTGCTGGCCAAGGGCGGGACCGACGGGGGGCGCGGGGGTAGCCTTGCCGGCGGGGATCTGAAGCTTGACAAGGCCGACTACTTTCTGATTCTTCGGTGCCACTGTAATTTTCCTCCTAATATATTGTGGTCTCGGCGTCTGTGACGCCATTTGGCGGAGATATGCTCTCCTCCCACTTGGAACGCTTTTTTCAGATCTTTACGGGTTCTACCTGGTCGAGCTGGAGATCGACCGGGGTCTCGCGGCCGAACATGGACACGACGACGCGCACTCTGTCGCGCTCGACGTCTATCTCGTCCACCGTGCCGAGGAAGCCATCGAGCGGGCCGTCGACGACCTTTACGCTGTCGCCGAGGGCATATCCGATGTGTACCTCGCGCTTCTCGACGCCGAGAGCCAGGATCTCATCCTCCGTGAGGGGGATGGGCTTGCCTTCGGAGCCGACGAAGCCGGTCACTCCGCGCACGTTGCGGACAAGATGCCAGCTCTCATCGGTAAGGATCATTTTGACGAGCACGTATCCGGGGAATATCTTGTGCTCCTTGGTGACCGTTTTCTGGTCGGTGATTTCGGTTACTTCCTCGACGGGAATGTTGATCTCAAGAATGAGATCCTGCATCCTGCGGTTTTCGACCGCCTTGGTTATCGTCGCCGCAACGGTGTTCTCGTAACCGGAATAGGTATGGATGACATACCATTTTGCGCTTTCAGCCATCTGCTATGCCCTCGGTCAACCGCCGATGCTGATGAGAGCGTTCACTATGACCATAGCAAGCTGGTCAAACGCCCACAGCACGATGCCGGAGACTACCATGACGACGCAGGCAACGATGGTATTGTTGAGGGTCTGCTTTCCGGTCGGCCAAACGACCTTTTTCAGCTCGCTCCTCATCTCGCGGAACCATTTGCCGATACGGGCAAATATGTTCGGCTTCTTGTTCTTTTCGGCTTTCTTTGCGGCCTTGACGGGTTTCGCGTCAGCCTTTGCAAGCCGATCGTTCTTTTCAGCCATTAAAGCTCCTCCCGCCTTATTTCGTTTCGGTGTGGACGGTATGCTTGCGGCAGAATCTGCAATACTTGTTCATTTCAAGACGATCGGGAGTGTTCTTCTTGTTCTTCACGGTATTGTAGTTGCGCTGCTTGCACTCGTTGCACCTGAGTGTGACCTTGACTCGCATTTTGCGGCACCTCCTTTATTATTTGCCCCCTTTTTTGCGGGGGCGCATGCCTCCCTGAGTGTCAAACGGGCATAGAAATATAAGCCCTCTCTGACGACAGGTAGAGGTAGTGTAGCACATAATTGCAGGAAGGTCAAGCCTATTTTACATATATAAATACAGATTTTCCCTAAAAGATACCGTAACTCTTGAATTCCTGCGCAGAACGGGTATACTTATCTTAAATAACGCTTTCGGGAGATACGACCGTGTCCAAAACCGTCAAGATAATCATACTCGTGATATGCGCCGCCACTCTCGCGGCGGTGATATGGCGTGCCGCGGCATGCCCGCTCAACGGCGCGTTCATCACCTCGCTCATGTAGCGGAAGGAGTCCGTCATGGCAAAAATATTCAAAATGTCTCCCCATCTGGCGGATATGATCGCCGCCGGTGAGGTCGTCGAGCGTCCCGCCTCCGTCGTGAAGGAGCTCGTCGAAAATTCCATAGACGCAGGCGCGCAGTCCGTCACGGTCGATATAAAGCGCGGCGGCATGAGCTATATCCGCGTCACGGACGACGGCTGCGGAATGTCCCCGGAGGACGCGGAGACGGCCTTCCTGCGCCACGCGAGCAGCAAGCTCACCGACGAGCGTGGGCTCGAGGCCATCCGCACGCTCGGCTTCCGCGGCGAGGCGCTTGCCGCAATAGCGGCAGTTTCCAACGTCCGGCTGATGACGCGCGAGCGCGGCGCTCTCAGCGGCGTCTCGATAGTCCTCGAGGGCGGCTCCCCCCACCCCGCGGAGACGGTCGGATGCTCCGAGGGGACGACGATAGTCGTGCGCGACCTCTTTTTCAATACCCCCGCGCGCCTCAAATTCATGAGGAAGGATTCCTCGGAGGCCGCCGCGGTCACGGCGGCGGTCGTGCGCATCGCGCTCTCCCACCCCGAGGTCTCCGTCAGGTACATAAAGGACGACAAGGAGGAGCTCCACACCCCCGGCGACGGAGTCGTCTCCTCCGCTATATATTCCGTTTTCGGCGCCGCCTTCTTCCGTTCCCTGCTCCCCGCCGAGTGCGAGGGCGAGGGCGTCACCGTTTCCGGCTTCGTCGCCGCGCCCGCCGCGGCAAAGGGCAACCGGAGCAGCCAGTACTTCTTCGTTAACGGCCGCTGCATCAAGTCCCAGCTCCTTACCGCCGCCGTCGAGCAGGCATTCAAGAACAGCCTCTTTACCGGCCGCTTCCCCGCCTGCTTCATCTATATCACCGTCAGGCCCTCCGACATCGACGTCAACGTCCATCCGGCGAAGACGGAGATAAAGTTTCTTGCCGAGTCACAGGTATTCAGCGCCGTCAAGAATGCCGCCGCCTCCGCGCTCGCGGCAGAGGGCGCAGGCAGCGCCGAGATAAGCACGGACAGCGTCTTCAAGGCGGCGCCTCGAGAGGATTTCTGGAAGAAGCAGGACAGCACGGCGTTCCGTTCCTCCGTAGGTGTGCTCCGTGACGAGCCCGTGAAGTTCAACGCCGCGCCCGCTCCGAGGCCTGCCGAGCCCGCAAAGCCGGCTCCCCCGCCCGTGAAGGCTCCCCTTCCCGCGGTCCCCGCAGTTTCCCGCCCCGCAGAGCCCGCGAGGCCCGTCCCGGTCTTCCGTGAGCCCGAACCCGCAGTCCGCGCGTCCGAGCCCGAGGAAATCCCGCCGCTCTACGCGCAGGAGCCCGCCGCGGCGAAGAAGCCTGACTACACCGTCATCGGAGAGGCTTTCGGCTGCTATATAATCTGCCAGAAGGGCGACGAGCTCGTCTTCATAGACAAGCACGCCGCGCACGAGCGCATCATATTCGATTCTCTCCGCGCGGGCGCTCAAGAGGTCATGACGCAGACTCTGCTCACGCCTCCCGCCGTCGAGCTCTCCGGGCAGGATACGGAGCTTCTGCTCGAGCATCTGCCCGAGCTTGCCTCCTCCGGCGTCGAGGTCGAGGATTTCGGCGGCGGAAGTCTTATAGTCCGCACGCTGCCCTCCGGCGTCGCAGTCGGCGAGGCCGAGGCTCTGCTCGGCGAGCTTGCAGAGGCGATAAGGCTCGGCAAAAGACCCGGTTCCCTCGGTGCGGCTGATGAAGTACTCGCCACCGTAGCGTGCAAGGCCGCGATAAAGGCCGGAAAGCCCTCCGACCCGCGCGAATACGGTCCGGTCGTCAAGGCCGTCATGAGCGGCGAGGTCAGGTACTGTCCGCACGGCCGCCCCGTCAGCGTCGTCCTTCCGAAGAGCAAACTCGACAAGGGCATAAAAAGAACATAATGGATTTAGGGCCGTCCTTCCGGGCGGCCCCGTTTTTTCCGTTAAGTCCCAAAAGAAAAACTTTTTCAAATAGTGCTTGCAAAGCGAGCAAAAGTGTGCTATCATTTCCCTCGCAGTCAAAAGAAAACCGAATATCCGGGTGTGGCGAAGTTTGGTATCGCGCTTGAATGGGGTTCAAGAGGCCGCTGGTTCGAATCCAGTCACTCGGACCAAGCAAAACAGGACAGCTTTTTTAGCTGTCCTGTTT
>JAZQQE010000009.1:0-9281 GCA_045628845.1 Oscillospiraceae bacterium | reverse complement strand
GGAGCCCCCTTTACACAAGGGGGCCAATGATTTCCCCCCGCCACCGGCGGCGCTCGCTTTTCGCGGGGTGCGGAGAGCCTGCCGCCGGTACGCGCTTCCCCTTTACCCTCCGGGTTTTCGGACCCTCCCTGTGCCGTAATATAAAAAAGGCCCGTGTCGTGTGACACGGGCCTTTCTCTATCGTTTTTGCCGTATTCCGGCCGCTGTTACAGGACGTTCTCGCAGAAGCGGAAGAGCATGGCGGCAGTCTGCACGCGGATGGCGTCGCCCTGCGGGAGGATATCCCAGTCGTAGCCCTCGATGATGCCTCTGGTGAGGGCCCACTCCATGGCGGCCGTCGCGTAGTCGCTGACGTCCCAGAAATCGTTGAAGCTGAGGAAGTTGGTGTTCGGGTCGACGCTGACGTCGAGGCCCTTGTACACGGCGTAGCGGTACAGGATGACAGCGGCCTGCTCGCGCAGGAGCGCGTCTTCGGCGCCGAATTCGCCGTTGCCGTAGCCGCAGGCGATGCCGGTCGAGTTGGCCCACATAACGGCATCCGCGTACCAGTCGCTCTCGGCGACGTCGTTGAAGGTGGGCTCAAAGGCGGCCGCGGGCTCGCCCTCGAGGCGGTAAAGGGTCATGACGAGCTGAGCGCGGGTGGTGACGCCGAGGGGATCGAACTTACCGTCGCCGATGCCCTGCATCAAGCCGTTTTCGATGACGTAGTCGACGGCCTCGTGATACCACGCGGCGGTGTCAACGTCGGCATACGGATGGGAGACGCAGTCCTCGCCGCCGTCGCAGGGGACCTTGTCCCACTTGGCGTAGACGGTCTTGGCGGCGGTGACGGTGACGGAGGTGACGGCCTCGGTCAGAGCCTCGTCGGCAAACCAGCCGGCGAAGGTGAAGCCGTCCTTCTCGGGCGCGTAATCGGCGAGGTCAACGACCGTACCCGCCGTGACAGAGAGCGCGGGGATCTCGGTGCCGCCGTCGGTGGCGAAGGTCAGGGCGTAGGTCACGGGCGCGGGAGGAGCGGGCGGCAGGGGCAGCGGATCGCCGTACTCGAAGGTCTCGGTGTCGCCGACGGCGCCGTCGATGCAGCTCTTATAGTAGATGGCGGGAGAGGAGTAGGTCGCCGCGGATTTGAGCGCGCCGTCCCTGACGATCTCCTGATCGTAGACGTGGGTGTGGGCGTATGCGTTCTCGCCGGTCCAGGTCTTGCCGGCGGAGGTCGTCACGGTGACGTAGCAGGCCGCGACCTGCCACTTATCGGCCGCGGGGCCGTAGGTGACGGTCCAGTCATCGTCCTCGATCTCTTCTATCGTATAGGAGAAGGGGGCGCTGCTCTGCTTGGCGGCGGTGATATAGCCGTTGGAGGCCTGGAAGGCGAGCTGGTCGGCGTCAGCGGTGTACTTGACTATGAGCGCGCCGGAGGCGTCGCAGAGTCCGACCTCGATGCCGGTGATGGTCGTGACGTCAAAGGAGGCGGCATAGCGCCAGCCGACGTTGTACCATCCGGGATACGCGGCGCCCCAAAGGCCGAAGTCTTCCATCTGGAACATGGGGTAAACGATCTCGGGGACGCCGAAGGTGAGGCCGAAGGAGTCGCCGTAGGAGCGGCCCATGACGATGAGGTAGACGGGAGCGGCCTCGGTGACGCCGACGGAGTAGTCGTTGACATCCGTTCCGTCGATGGACTGAGTAACGGTGCCGTCCTTGAAGCTGATCTTAACGGTGTGGGTACCGGCGGTAGGGGTGACGCCGGCAATGTCATTCCACGTGCCGTTTATGCTGTCCCACCACTGCCAGGCGGGAGCGGCGTCCTCTTTGGAATACTTCACGATGCACCAGTCAACGCAGTCGGCCTGCGACGCGGCGGTGTTTCCGCCGTCCTCGTCGATCTGGATCCAGACGGAGGCGTTGATGTTGTCGGTCGTGAGCATGGCGTCGGTGACGACTATGTCGTACTCGACGGACCATTCACCGCCGAATTCGGCTCCCGTAAAGAAGCCGCGGCCCTGCCAGGCGTACCAGCTGTCAGCGGCGGGGTTTTCCGTCACGGTGAAGGTGATGTTGCCGCCGGAGATGGCGAAGTCACCGGGCTCGGTACGGTCGGCCACCCAGTTGGAGGCCGTGTTGATGTCGGGTCCGGCAGCCAGCGCGAAGCTCGGCAGCAGGGCGACGACGAGCAGCACGGCAAGCAGGATGGCCAATGCTTTTTTCTTCATTGTATATCCTCCTTACTTATTCCGGAGGTCCGCGCGGGGGCGCAGATTCGCGCATCACGAGGCACAGACTTCCATATTTAATGAAATAATATTACCATCATTCAAGGAGAAAATCAACCGCTTAATGTTGTTTATTCCTTTTTTTTGTGCATGTTTTTATTCCTGCGGCGGCCTTTTCGCGCCTGAGCGTGAAAATATATGCACCCGGGACGGAAAACGGCGGCACGCGGGCTATTTCATTCCGCGCACGGATGTGGTAGACTTGACGTGACCCCGCAGAGGGTCGAACGGGTGGGCACCTACCGACAGTCAGGCCGAATCTATTTTACGGGGTGTTTTTCATGCTCTCATACGTATGGCCCATCGCTCTCGTCGTCATCTCGAACGTCGTCTATCAGGTCTGCGCCAAAAGCGTGCCGGGCGGCGTGAGTCCCTTCGCGTCGCTGACGGTGACGTACCTCGTCGGCGCGGTGTGCTCGGCGGCGCTCTTTTTCATCGTGACTCCGGGCGGGAGCTTCTTTAAGGACGTCTCGAAGCTCAACTGGGCGCCGTTCGTGCTCGGCGTCGTCATCGTCGGGCTCGAGGTCGGCTTCCTGTACGCCTACCGCGCGGGCTGGCAGGTCAGCACGGCGTCGATAGTGCAGAGCGCGTTCCTCGCGGTCGCGCTCGTGTTCGTCGGATGGCTGGCGTACCGCGAGGAGCTCTCGTGGAACAAGCTCGTCGGCGTCGGCGTGTGCCTCGTCGGGCTCTTTTTCATCAATTACAAATGAGTATCTTTCAAATCCCGCGCCCGTGTGATATAATAATCATCGTCGTTTTTCCTTTGAAAAAACGACAACCAATCGTAGATTCGTTGTCGAAATAGTCTTATAACAGACTGTTTCGACTTTCGATCGTCATTATAATCTGATACCGCGGAGGTGAGCTTCATGAGCGATAAAGTCGCGGCGATAGATTTTCTCCGCTGCATAACGTGCGGCAGCTGCGCGGGTCTGTGCCCGCAGTCCGCCATCTACTTCGACAACGCGGGCTACGCCTACAAGGTCGACCCGGAGCGCTGCACCGGCTGCGGGACGTGCCTCGGCGTCTGCTCGGCGCGCGCCACGTATCTGGAAGACAGAAAATGAAGCTTTAAGGAGGCTTGTTATCATGGCACTCAAGGACGAATGGAAAGAAACCGGCAAAAACCTCGGCAGCGCTTTCAAGGGCCTCGGCAAGAACGTCGGGCGCTCCGTCAAATCGGGTCTCGACCCGAATGACGACGACCAGTCCAACGTCTTCAACGACGGCAGCTGGCGCAACACCGGCAAGGAGCTCGGCAAGGCCTTCAAGGGTCTGGCGAACTCCGTCGTCGACTCCGCCAAGGAGGGCATAGACCTCATCGACGGCGACGACGAAAAGAAGGACGAGTAAACGCAATACGTACCGTGGAGGTGAACGAAAATGAGTGAAAAGGTCGCATACATAGACGCCGCGGTGTGCATGATGTGCACAACCTGCTTCCCGCTCTGCGCGTCGGCCGCCATCGTCTACGACGATGCTCTCGGCGTATATCAGGTCGATCCCGCCAAGTGCTCCGGCTGCGGGACCTGCGCCGCCGTCTGCGCTTCCGGCGCCGCCCGGCTCGTGGACAGAAAGTAACATATCCGGCCGCTCTGCCCCTCCCGACTCCCCGGGAGGGGCAGACTTTTTGTTTAGGCAGCGGGACGCCTTTTAACGCAGAGGCTCCAAAAAAGCATCCGGGAGCTTCCGGCTCAACGGCGAGCAGTGCCGAAGGGGAAGCTCGCGGATGCTGATTTTTACCACAGCTCTCGCGTTAGGTCAAGTGCGCAGGCATACTGTCCCGCACGGCGCCGCCTCAGCGCGTTTCCTGTATCCGCCGCCGCGGAAAATATACTTAGTTCCGGCCAAGTATATTTTCTCGCGGTGTTAAATATACTTTTTGCTGCGCTAAGTATATCTTCTCTCCCTTTTGCCGCTTATTTTCAGCATAAAGGGGCATAATAATCTGAGAAAATATACTTAAGCGGGAATATATATATTTTCTTTTGTTTTAAGTATACTTTCTCCGGCTGTTAAGTATATTTTCTGTTGCAATCAAATCACTTTTGTAGTATGCTGACGGCGGAAGGAGCGATCGCCATGAGCTTCGATAGGGAAAAGAAAAAAAACATAATCCTGTACATGCTGGAAAAAATCGACCGGAAAGACTCATCTGTCGTAAAAAAGACTGCGGATGCGTTTGGAACGACCCCCGCAACGATTTACAAATATATAGACGAACTGATAGGGAACGGGATTCTGGAAAAGAAGAAACGCGGTCAGTACGAGCTCGTCCGGACGTCGCTGACTTTCTCATTGAAGCGAAGCGCCGGAGATCTTACTTCCGAGCAGGCTGTTTTCGACAGATATATCAAACCGAACATAGAAGGGTTTTCAAAAAACATAAAAGACATCTGGGAATACATTTCCGGTGAAATGGTCAACAACATCATCGACCATTCAGAGGCGGAGAACGTTTCCGTGATTTTCATATCGGATTTTCTGAAAACACGTCTGGTGCTGCTCGATGACGGCGTGGGGATATTTGAAAAGATCCGGAATTATTTTGATCTTGACTCCATTGACGATGCCGTGAGCGAATTATTCAAGGGAAAGGTCACCACGGACTCCGCAAATCATTCCGGCGAAGGAATCTTCTTTTCTTCGAGGATCGCAGACAGTTTTGTCATAATTTCCTCCGACAAGATATTCACGCACAGTAAATTTGATACGGACGGTCTGCAAAACTATCCCGAGGCGATCCTTTCCGGGAAAGGCACCTCCGTAGTAGCGGAACTGTCGAACTGGACAAAAAAGAAAATAGCGGATATTTTCAGGGAATACGAGGATGACGACGGCGAATTCACAAAAACCAAAATATCTATCGACAGCTACTTTGACGGCGCCCCGGTCTCCAGATCGCAGGCAAAACGCCTTTGCAACCGTCTGCAGAATTTCAAGGAAGTAGAATTGAATTTTGCGGGCATAGAGTGGATGGGACAGGGCTTTGCACATCAGCTGTTCGTCGTGTATCAAAGAGCAACTCCCGGCGTCAGGCTGCTGCCGGTCAATATGAACGAAGCCGTACAGCGTATGTACAATCACGTCACGAATTCCTGAATCCTTTTGCCGGGCAGACAATGATCGAAAAAGAGACTTGAAACGAAAAGGGGAGCAAAGGCTCCCCTTCCAAGTTTTTATTTACAAAAAAGGTGCGCAATCGTATAATTCAGCATATATCCTCTATAAATCGGGGGCGAATCGCATGAAAAAGATCGGTGCCGTCTTCCGCGAGGGCACGAGCTACAAGCCGTTCCTGTTCTCCGTGCTCGCGATGGGCCTCGCGCTCGGACTCTACAAGGGCGTGCTCGACAACTACCTCGCCGAGGTCGTCACGATGGGCGAATTCGAGCGCGGCGTCTCGGAATTCTTCCGCGAGCTGCCGGGCCTCGTGCTCGTCTTCCTGCTGGCGGCGCTGTACCTGCTGTCGGCGGAATCCATATACAAGATAGGCTCCGCGGTGCTCCTCGTCGGCATGGCGCTGCACGCGGTCGTCCCGCCGACGCGTGTGCTGATAACGCTCGCGGTCTGCGTGTACTCGCTCGGCGAGCACATACAGCTCGGCCTGAAAAGCACCCTCGCACTGAGCTATTCGAGCCCCGGCAAGGGCGGCGCGGCGCTCGGCATGCAGAACTCCTTCAACCAGATAGGTACGCTGATAGGCTTCGTCGCCATCATCGTCGTATTCATGGTCGCGCCCGCCGTGCAGGCGACGTACCGCATCGTCTTCGCCGTCGCGACCGGCATCACCGCCGCGGGAGCCCTCATCTCCCTGCGCATAAAGGGCCGCAGCGAGACCGACAGTACCCGCCGCCGCTTCTACTTCCACAAGAAGTACACGAAGTACTACTTCCTCGAGGTCTTCTACGGCGCGCGCAAGCAGGTCTTCCTGACCTTCGGGCCGTACGTGCTGATCCTCTTCTACGGCGCCGGAGCGGGGACGATAAGCCTCCTCTTCGCCATCTCCGCGGTCTGCTGCTTCATCGCCTCGCCGATAGTCGGGCGCATCATCGACAAGCTCGGCTACAAGGTCGTCATGGTGGCGGACACGCTGATACTCGTCATCGTCTGCTTCTTCTACGGCTTCGCGCACCACATATTCCCGAAGGACGTCGCGTTCATCGTCTGCTGCGTCAACTACGTGCTCGACTCGATAATTTCGCTCGCGTCGATGGCGTCGAACGTGTACGTTCAGGATCTGTCGGACACCGAGGAGGAGATGCAGGCGACCATCTCGACGGGCATAAGCGTCAACCACCTCATAACGATACTCATCGCGCTCTTCGGCGGATGGATATGGAAGGTGCTCGGCATAGAGACGCTGTTCGTCCTCTCGGCTGTGCTCGGCCTGTGCAACAGCGCCTACGCCGCCTCCATCAAGACGAAAAAGAAAACGGAATGATACGAAAAGGCTTCTGCGTACGCAGGAGCCTTTTTTTCGGCACGGAGGCCGAGCGTCAGCCGCCCCCAAGCCTCCCCTTGCTTCTTCAAAGAGAGCCTATGTGGCAGCGGTCGAAAAATGCGAGAAAAAGCGTCGTAGGGGAGGGGCTTGCCCCTCCCGAAAACCAGCCTAAGCACGCGGGAGGGGCAAGCCCCTCGCCTACGGCAGGACGGCAGGGAGCGAAGAAGAATCCCCTCAGTCAGCCTATCGGCTGCTTCGCCGCACCGTGCGTCCTCACGGGGAGCCTTTTCTCCATCCGTTGCATTTTTCCGCCAAATAAGGTATAATCAGCCATCAGGAAAAAACAGAGCCGGCCTGCCGGCCGGCAGAGAGAGGAGCATTTCAATGGGAGATAAATTCGTTCTGGAGGTCCTCAACCCCCGCAACGCGCAGAAGATCGAGCCGCCCCGCGGGCTGACCGCGCCGCGTCCCGCGACGCTCGACGGCATACGCATCGCCATCGTGTCCGAAAAGCCCGACGGCTGCCAGTACCTGCTCGAGCTGCAGAAGACCCTGCAGAAGAGGCACCCCGCCTCGACCGTCGACATCATTCAGGGCATCGTCTTCAACCCGATGATCACGCTCGGCCAGCTCAAGGGCTACGACTGCTTCATCTACGGCGTCAGGAACACCGCCGCCTTCAACACCGAGCCCGCCATCACCTTCGAAAACGGCGGCGTCCCCGGTGTGCACCTCTGCGTCGGCGACAACCTCTACGGACAGACGAAGCGCAATACGATAGTCTTCGGGCTTCCCGGCCTGAGGATGCTCAAGGTCCCGAGCGAGAGATGGCCCGGCGAGAACGAGCCCGAGCTCTTCGCGAAGCTCGCCGCCGACAGCGTCGCAGACATCGAGAAGGCGCTGACCGACCCGCTCACGGACGAGGAGAAGAACCCCGTCCCCGTCACGTTCGACACCTCCGACCTCGTCTTCGAGGGCGAGGACTACGACGACGCCTTCGAGAAGTTCCAGACGTACTTCTTCGAGAAGGGCTACACCGACGGCATGGCCGTCGCCGCGCCGACTCCCGAGGCCGTAAAGAAGATGCTCGCGGGCACGACGCGCGACCCCGCCGAGGTCATCGACGGCACCATGACCCCGGGCTACGGCATCGTCACCATCGAGAAGATAGCCGCCAACGCCGTCATGGCGGGCGCGAAGCCCGAGTATCTCCCCGTCATCATCACGACCGTCGAGATGCTCTGCGACCCGCATTTCGGCGCGTTCCACGTCATCGCGACGGTCTGCTCCACGAACCTCCTCATCGAGGTCAGCGGCCCGATAGCGAAGGAGCTCGGCATGAACTCCGGCTTCGGCTACCTCGGACCCGGCTGCCGCGCCAACAGCACCATCGGCCGCGCCGTCAGCCTCTGCTGCATCAACCTCGGTCACATCGACTTCCAGATCGACGGCGGCATGAAGGGCAACCCGTCCCGCTACTGCAACCTGACCTTCACCGAGAGCGACGAGTTCAGCCCGTGGGAGCCGTTCCACGTCACGATGGGCTACAAGCCCGAGGACAGCACCGTCATGATAGACGAGATACTCCACATAGACGGCAACTGGCCGTTCGAGATAGAGTACCTGCCCTCCTGCGCGTGGACCGACGGCCTGCAGAAGGACCTCGAGAGGATAGCCGACCGCGCCGTCGGCGCGCTCCCCTCCAACCTTGAGAACGCGGCGCGCAGGGTGCACGACATACACAAGCTCGGCGCCAACGAGGCGGCCATGAACGCCCTCCCGCTCATCAGCCATAGGAATTACCTCCTCGTCCTCTATCCGGGCCTCGCGAGGGAGCTCGCGGCTCAGGGCTGGACGAGGGAGACGATAGCGCGCTACATCGCGGGGCACAACAGGTTCCCGTGGGACGAGCTCGGCGAGACTCTTCAGGCGAGCGTGCTCGCGCTTGCCAAGAGCGGCAGGATCCCGTTCCTCACCGAGGACGACTGCAAGCCGGGCGGCATGATCCCCATCTTCGACACGAACCGCCTCGCGGTCTTCGTCGCGGGCCCGCTGCACGGCCAGACGGTCGGCCTTTACAGCATAGGAAGCTACGGCGGCATGGCGGCGCCCGTTCCCATCAAGAACCAGTCGCCCATCCCGTTCTTCCTCAAGAAGATCACCGGCGCGACCCTCACCGAGGCGGGCAGATAACATTTTTTACGTATAAAAAGGACGGATGCATTCGGGACAGCCATCTAAGGATTTTTTCTTGCCGGAACAGCAAAAAACAATATAAAAAGCCGGGGATAGAAGCGAAAACTTCTATCCCGGGTTTACTGTTTCTATGAGTAATGACTTGCTTCGCAAGAGATTTCAAAGGTTTTTTGCCTATTTCCGTTTTTCGCTCGACGTATCTGCATACGCCTTCGCTCAGAAACGGAAATTCCGCCTGCGCCTCTCTCCTTATCTGTCTGTCCCTTTTGGCTTGTCGCTTTTTTTATTCAAGTTCTTCTGCGGGTTCTATGATGCGCGGCTCCGCGTCCCCGCAGCCGCCCTCGGCGCAGAGCGCGGCGGCGCAGCCCGGG
>JAZQQE010000008.1:0-13157 GCA_045628845.1 Oscillospiraceae bacterium | reverse complement strand
GTTCCCGCGGGGCCGGCGCCGAGGCCCGCGGAGACTCCGAAGCCCGCTCCGAAGCCGGTCGAGGCGGCAAAGCCCGCAGCTCCCGCCGAGGCTCCGAAGCCCGCAGAGCCCCCGAAGCCTGCGGAAAAGCCCGTTGAAACGAAGCCCGCGGCTCCCGCAGAGCCGCCGAAGGCCGCTCCCGCGGCAGGCTCCGTGTCGTGGAAGGACATCACGGCCCGCGTGAAGGGCCGCGTCTCGCCCGGAGACTTCAATCTGCTCTCCGACCCGCTCCTCGTCGAGGGTCAGGCGGACGGCACGGCTCTCCGCATCACGGCGAAAAACGTTTTCGCATCGATGCTTTTGAAGGATTCCGCGCTGCTCGCGCAGGTCAAGGCCGCGTTCGGCGAGCTCGCGGGAGGCGCAGTCACCGTCACGGTGACGGAGGGCGGCAGTACGCCCGCGCCCGCGTCCGATTCCGAAGAGAAGCTCCGCCGGCTGATGGAGGCCGGCGACGGTATAGTGACTGTAAAATAACTTATGAGGTGATATAAATGGCGAAAAGCGGATTCCGCGGCGGCCCGATGGGCGGCGGCATGAACATGAACATGGTGCGTCAGGCACAGAAGATGCAGCAGGATATGCTGAAAATGCAGGAGGAGCTCGAGACCCGCGAGTACGAGGCCTCCGCCGGCGGCGGCATGGTCACGGCGAAGGTCAACGGCAAGCACGAGGTCATAGCGCTCACCATCGAGCCCGACGCAGTCGACCCCGAGGACATCGAAATGCTTCAGGACACCGTCATGGCGGCGGTCAACGAGGCGTTCCGCAAGGCTGACGCGGCGCAGGCCGAGTCCATGAACCGTCTTACCGGCGGCCTCAACCTCGGATTCTGAGAAAGCGAAAAGCTCCCTTGAAAAAGGGAGCTTTTTTATTTGCGGAGCCTCCATTGTGTAAAGGGGGGACGTTTGCGAGCGCCGCACCAAAGCCTCCCCTTGTGCTCAAGGGGAGGTGCCGAGCGTCAGCGAGGCGGAGGGGGACGTTTGCGAGCGCCGCCGGTGGCGGATGAAGCGAGCAAAAAGGAGTGGCAGCGGTCGAAAAATGCGAGGATCAGCGTCGTAGGGCAGGGAGCTAAGAAGAATCTCCTCAGTCCGCCTGACGGCTGCCAGGTCTCGCTGCGGCTCGGTCACGTCGCGGGTCCGACCTGCCCCCGGCAGGTCATTCAATACCGCGACGCCGCTTCGCTACCCCTTGCTTCTTTAAGGGGAGCCTGCGGTGCGGTTACAAAAAAACGGAGCTTGCCCAACCGGGGCAAGCTCCGTTTTATCAGTTCGTTCAGCCTCTGCGGCGCATGACGGTCATGGCGCGGACGGCGTTCTCCGTCTCGTCGCCGCCGGGCTCGGAGCCCTCGTCATAGCGGACGGCGCTGTACGCCGAGGCAAGGCCCGCGAGCTCGCCAGCGCGCTGGCGCGAGGAGACCTCGAGCGGGGTCAGGGAGCGGCTGAGGCTGCGCCCCGCGTTCGAGCGGAGCAGCGAATAATACGCAAAGCGCACCTTCGTCCTGTCGTCGGGCATATCCTCTATCTTCTGCGGACGGCGCACGAGCTTTTTCAGACGCTCGGACAGCTTGTTCCTGCGGGTGCGGACGAAGCCGCGCAGGTCGAGCAGGCGCTCGACGGAATCGTCGAACTCCGACTCCTCGGTCTCCGCTCTGCGGCGGGAGCGGCGCCTTCTGCGGCGCTCGCCGCGCGCGTCCTTCGACTTCTGATTGCCGCCGACTATGACGGCGATGATTATGATGGCCGTGATGATGATTATCGCCGCCATCAGGATATACATCGCTATCTGCAGGGGCTTGACGACGGGGATATCGGGCGCGGGCGCCATCTCCTCATACTCGGTCGGAGTCGGGGTCGGCCCGGCAGACATGCCGGAGGTATCCTCCTCGCTGAGGTTGCTTATCCACTGCACGACGGAGAGTATGATGCGGACGATGAAGGAGAAGACGCTCTGCAGGGGCTTGAAGAACGATATGGCAAGGCCCACGATGAGGAACAGCGTCAGCATTATCATGTTCTTCCCGCGTATGCCGGCGGGGAGCTTCATCTTCTGCCCGCTGCCCGTATTGTGCAGGCCGCTTGCAAGGCTCGCGGCGTTGAACGAGAACATCGAGAGCAGGAACGTCCCGAGCGTCAGGCCCGCGAGGGCGGTGATGTCGAGCGCGACCTCGCGGTCGGCCCGCGAGAACCAGAGGCACTCGATTATCAGCACGGCGACCGTGATTATCGCCATCTTCGGCGGGTATGCCTCGTCGCCGCGCAGGCCTATGACGTAGAGATAGATGCCGAGCAGGGCGCCGAGCGCCATATACAGGCAGTGCCCGACGTCGCGCGCGGGGAACGTGAGGAAGTACATTATCGCCGCGGAGACTATGACCGCGCCTATGCAGGCGGGGACTCCTATCTTCTTTCTGCCGCTCTCGCGCACGGCGAGACCGGAGATGAAGCACAGCAGCGTCGGCCAGCACGCGAGGACGCGGGAGAACCAGCCCCAGCCGCTCGCGTGTATCTGCTCGGCGAAGACGAGGATGGCGGCGCTGAACGCGGCCGCAAGCAGGAGGTTTATCGTCCAGACGACGATCTTATCGCCTTTCATTCACGCACCTCCCCTTCACCGAAGCGAAATGTGCGTCACGCTGTTGCCCGCAAGGCGGAGCTGCGCGGCGCGCTTTTCTATCGTGTCGCTCCAATAGGCGGACACGATCAGGATATCCATTCCCGTCGTGCCGTCGGCAATACGGCGCTCGAGCAGGGCGTGGATACCGCACTTCATCTTTATTACGAGCGTGGCAAGGCGCTCGAGCACGGCCTCGAGCTGCGGGTCGCCCGCGCGCGGGGGAAGATACAGGTCCTCCGTGCCCGGCTCGCGCGCGTCGTCTCCGTTGGAGGCGAAGCCCACCTCGATGCCGTTGGACGTGCACCACGAGGCGAGCGCCGCGCAGATGCCTACGCCGCGTTCGAGGAACTCGACCTCCTCCGGCTGCATACCGCCGAGGAGCCCGTCGGATATCTGCGTATTGAATATGAGCAGGACGCGGGGCGAAACGGTGTAGTCTCGCGTCTTGACCTGCACGGTACCGGTACGCGCGGTCGCGCCCCAGTGCACGTCCTTGAGCGGATCGCCCGGGCGGTACTCGCGTATGCCGTTGACGAGGATGGGGTCGGGCAGTATCCAGCGGCGCACGGTCACGTCGCCCTGCCATTTGAGCGCGCTCTCCGGGAGCTCGCCGAGCTGCGGGATGCGCGGGTACACGTACAGCGAGCACTCCGTATCCGCGTCGCGGCGGCAGGAGGCAAGGCCGAGCAGGTCGCCCGCGACGAGGTTCACCTTGCTGCAATCGTACCAGCCGCGGCGCGCGCAGTATATCTCGTGACGGCGCGTGTGCCTGCTGAACGAGCCGAGGAAGAACACGCTCCTGTGGAACCTGTCCATGCTTATCTCGTGGTCCTTCTGGCGCGTGAACTGCAGCTTCGACGAGATGCGCGACTCGACGCGCACCCACGGCACGGGGATGAGCTTATCGTTTGTAAGCTGCTCGATGAATTCGATCTTTTCGCCTTCGCAGGCGCGGTGACGCGAAAATCTGCGCGTGTAGGTCACGTTGTGCAGACCCCGCTTATGGTAGTATGCGACCTGGACCACCGCGACGAGCGCGACGACAAGGATAGTCCAGATTATTTTCATGGCTCGAAGCGGTCAGCTCCCGCGTCCTCCGTCGGGACGGGTACGGTGCGCAGCAGCTCCGCGATTATCTCGGCAGAGCGCGAGGACGCGCCGAAGCCGGCGATGACTCTGTGCGCGAAGACGGGGCCCGCGAGACGCTTGACGTCGTCGGGCAGGACGTAGTCGCGGCCGTTCATGGCGGCGAGCGTCTGCGCGGCGCGGAGCATCCACAGCATGCCGCGCGGGGAAACGCCGAGCGACACGCCCGACTGGGCGCGGGTCGCGTCGGTGAGCGCGACTATGTAGCGGCGGACGGGCTCGGAGACCTTCACGGCGTTGTAGCTGCGGCGCGCGTCCGCGACCTCCTCGGCGGTGGCGACGGGCTGCAGCTCGGCGAGCGGGTCGTTTTCTATGAAGCGGGCGATGATGTCCATCTCGCCCTCGGCGCCGGGATAGCCCATGCTCATGCGCATGAGGAAGCGGTCGAGCTGCGCCTCGGGAAGCGGGAAGGTGCCCGCCGTCTCGACGGGGTTCTGCGTGGCGATGACGAAGAAGGGCTCGTCGAGCTTTCTCGTCACGCCGTCGACGGTTATCTGACGCTCCTCCATGCACTCGAGGAGCGCGGACTGCGTGCGCGGAGTGGCGCGGTTGATCTCATCGGCGAGGAGGATGTTCGTGAAGGCGGGGCCCTCACGGAACTCGAATGCGGCTTCCTTCTGATTGTATACGCTCATGCCGGTCACATCGCCGGGCAGGAGGTCGGGCGTGAACTGGATGCGGGAGAAATCGGCGTTCACGGAGCGTGCGAGGGCCTTCGCGGTGACTGTCTTGCCGGTGCCGGGGACGTCATCGAGCAGAACGTGACCTCCGGCGAGCAGAGCGCATACGATGAGCTCTACCTCCTCGGACTTGCCGACGATGACCTTTTCCATGTTGGCGCGGATCCTTCCGGAGAGCTCCGCTATCTGACTAAGCTGCATATACATCCCAACCTTTCGGTGTTTTTATACTTATCTCATTTGCGCCGGAACCACGCGCCGATATCGCACAGCGCGAGCATCGGGAAGAGCTCCAGCCTGCCGAACAGCATCGCCGCCGACAGCACGAGCTTGCTGAGCCCGGAGAAGCCCGCGAAGGTATAAGACGGTCCGACGAAGCCGAGGCCGGGCCCGACGTTCGACATGCACGTCAGCACCGCGGTGAGGTTCGTCTCGGGCGAGAAGCCGTCTATCGACACTATCAGCGTGAACACGGCGGAGCACGCGAGGTAGATGGCGAAGAAACTCGTCGCGCCGGATATGGCGGTGTCGGGCACGCGCTTACCGTCCATCGTCACGATGGGCACGGCGCGCGGGCGGAACGTACGGCGCAGGTCCGCCGCCATTTTCTTGGCCCATATCATGACGCGGGCGAACTTGATGCCGCCGCCCGTGCTCCCGGCGCAGCCGCCGACGAGCAGCATGAGCATGAGTATCGTCTTCGAGAGCGCCGGCCACGTATCGAAGTCCGCCGTGGCGTAGCCCGTCGTGCTCATGACGGTCGACACCTGGAAGGCGGAGTAGCGAAGCGCCGTGAAGAAGTTTCCGTATATGGACGTGATGTTCGCGGCTATGACCGCCATGCCGGCGAGCATCGTCACGAGATAGACGCGGAGCTCGCCGTTTTTCACGACATCCCTGAACTTGCCGATGAGGATGAAGAAATAGATATTGAAGCTGACGCCGAAGAGCGCCATGAATACGGTTATGACTATCTCGATATAGAGGCTGCCGAAGCCCGCGATGCTCGCAGCGCGCGTCGAGAAGCCGCCCGTGCCCGCAGTCGTGAAGGCGTGGACGACGGCGTCGTACACGCTCATGCCGCCGCAGATGAGCAGCACCGCCTCGATGACGGTCAGCGCGATGTAGATGGCGTAGAGTATCTTCGCCGTCTCGGACATCTTCGGGACGAGCTTGCCCACCATCGGGCCCGGGGACTCGGCGCGCATTATGTGCATCGAGTGCTCGTTGCCGAGGGGGAGCACCGTCATCAGCAGGACGAGCACGCCCATGCCGCCGAGCCACTGCGTGAAGCAGCGCCAGAAGCCCATCCCGTAGGAGAGCGCGGCGGGGTCGGCTACGACGGTCGAGCCCGTCGTGGAAAAGCCGCTCGCAGTCTCGAAAAGGCAGTTTATATAGCCCTGTATCTCACCTGAAAAATAAAACGGCAGCGCACCGAACAGGCTGACGAGCACCCAGCTCAGCGCCGTTATCACGAGGCCCTCGCGGGCATAGACGCGGCGCTCCGCCGGACGGAACAGCGTCAGCAGAGTTCCGAACACAGCCGTTATCGCGGCCGTAAGCAGAAACCACTTCCAGCCGTCCTCCCTGTATATGACCGAGACGAGAGCCGGCAGGAGGAGCACGATAGCCTCCGCACGGCAGATGCGTCCGACCGTATTGAGTACCAGTTTTCTGTTTATGCTCCCCGCCTCCTTCCGTTCAGCGCAGGATGGCGCGCAGGTCGCCGAGGCCGCTCTTCGTCGTCACGACGATGACGTGGTCTCCGACCTCCATGGAATCGTTTCCGCCGGGGATGATGACCCTGTCGCCGCGGATTATGCAGGCGATCAGATGGTCGGGCTTGAGCTTCAGCTCTCGCAGGGGCTTCGAGGTGAGGCCAGGCTCCTCGGCGGAGACACGGAATTCGAGCGCCTCGACGCTCTCGCCGACTATGCGGTGCAGCGTCTCGACGTTGCTCCCGTCGGAATTGGCCATGCTCCGGACGTATTGCAGTATGCGCCCTGCGCTGACGACGCGCGGCGACACGACGCTGTCGAGCAGCGTATCGGACGCCATCGCGGCGAGCTCGGGTCGGTTGACCTTCGCTATGACCTTGCGCACGCCCTTCGAGGCCGCGAAGAGGGACATGATGATATTGTCCTCGTCGCCTCCGGTGAGCGCCACGAGCGTCCCGAAGCCGGAGAGACCCTCCTCCTCAAGGAGCTCGGGGTCTGTCCCGTCGCCGCATATCACGTTCACGCCGGGCAGGAGCTCGGCGAGCGCCTCGCAGCGGTCGCGCTCGTTGTCGATCACCGTCACCTTATAGCGCACGGCGAGAAGCTGGCGCGCGAGGTAAACAGAGATGCGGCCGCCGCCCACGAGCAGGACGTTCGTGTTCTCGCGGCGCAGGAGGCCCCAGCGGCGGAACAGTTCGTGGACCTCGGCGTTGGACGCGGCGATGGAGATGCGGTCGCCCTCGCGGAGGACGAAATCGCCGTTGGGTATATACACTCCGCCGTCTCTCCTGACGGCGCAGACGAGTATCTTGACACCCGTGACGCGCTGGACGTCGCGCAGGGCGATGCCCGCGAGCTCACTTCCCTCGCGCACGCGCATGTCTATTATCTCCACGCGCCCGCCCGCGAAGGTCTCGACCTTCTCGGCGGCGGGGTTGCGTATCGTTCTGAAAATATCCATCGCGGCGGAGAGCTCCGGGTTTATATACATCGAGAGCCCGAGCTCCTCGCGCATGTATTCGAGCTGCTCGGCGAACGCCGGGTCGCGCACGCGCGCGATGGTATGCTTCGCGCCGAGCTTGCGCGCGAGCAGGCAGCACAGCAGGTTCGCCTCGTCGCCCTCCGTGGCGGCGATGACGAGATCCGCCTTGTCGACGCCCGCCTCGCGCTGTACCGTGAGGGTCGCGCCGTTGCCCTGGATGCTCATGACGTCATAGCTGTCCGCGAGCCGGGAGGTGACCGCCTCGCTCGTATCGACGGCGACGACGTCGTGCTCCTCCTCGCTGAGGAGGCCCGCGAGAGTTCCGCCTATCTTTCCGCAGCCTATAACGACTATACGCATGGACTTACCCGCCTTTCTCCGGTCGGTTTTTAACACGTCAAGGGCAGCGCACGGGAATACGCTGCCCTTGAAATATACACCATTTTTTACTTATTGTAAAGCTCCTGCGCGGCTACGAGCTCCTCATAGCGCTCGCCGGCGTTCTTCTCCGCCTGCGCGAAGAGCTCGTCTGCACGCTCGGGGAAGTTGAGCTTCAGCGAGGAGTAGCGCACCTCGCTCATGATGAAGTCGAGGTAGCTGCCGGACGGAGCCTTGCAGTCGAGGGAGAACGGAGCCTCAGCGGCGGGATTGTAGCGGAAGAGGTTCCAGTAGCCGGCCTGCACGGCCTCCTTGGCGATGGTCATGGACTTGCCCATGCCCTTGCGGCTGCCGTGGTTGATGCACGGAGCATAGCCGATGATGAGGGAGGGTCCGTCGTAGGCCTCGGCCTCGGTGATGGCCTTGATGGTCTGGTTGTAGTCGGCGCACATGGCTATCTGCGCGACGTAGACGTAGCCGTAGGTCATGGCCATGCGGGCGAGCTCCTTGTTCTTGATGCCCTTGCCCGCGGCGGCAAACTGCGCGACGGCGCCGAGCGGGGTGGCCTTGGAGGACTGTCCGCCGGTGTTGGAGTAGACCTCGGTGTCGAATACGAAGATGTTGATGTTCTCGCCGCTGGCGATGACGTGGTCGAGTCCGCCGTAGCCGATGTCGTAGGCCCAGCCGTCGCCGCCGAAGCACCAGAATGAGGGCTTGGTCAGCAGGTCGGCGTTGGCGATGACGTATTCCGCGAGCTCGCAGCAGACGTTTTCTTTCAGCAGGGCGAGCAGGGCCTTTCCGGCGGCCTTGGAGCCCTCGCCGTCGTTCATCTTTTCGAGCCACTCATCGGCGGCGGCCTTCACCTCGGCGCGGGAGGTCTTCTCCGCGAGGGCGCGGACCTTCTCGGCGAGCGCGAGGCGGCGCTGCTTGACGGCCTTGAGCATGCCGAGACCGAACTCGGCGTTATCCTCGAACAGGGAGTTGGACCAGGCGGGGCCGTGTCCCTCGCTGTTGACGGTGTAGGGGGTGCTCGGCGCGCTGCCGCCCCAGATGGAGGAGCAGCCGGTGGCGTTGGCGATGGTCATGCGGTCGCCGAAGAGCTGGGTGATGAGCTTGGCGTACGGAGTCTCGCCGCAGCCGGCGCAGGCGCCGGAGAACTCGAACAGAGGCTTGACGAACTGGCTGCCCTTGACGGTCGTCTTGGCAAACGGCAGGGTCTTCTCGGCGACGGTGCCGTAGGCGTAGTCGAAGACGGGCTGGGTCGGGAGCATCTCCTCGAGCGGAGCCATGACGAGCGCCTTCTCCTTGGCGGGGCAGACGTTGGCGCAGGAGCCGCAGCCGGTGCAGTCGAGCGGAGTCGGGATGATGGCGAACGCGAGGTCCTCGCAGCCCTTGCCGTTGAGCTTGACGGTCACGAGACCGTCGGGCGCGGCGGCGAGCTCATCCTTGTTGAAGACGAACGGACGCACCGCGGCGTGCGGGCAGACGTAGGAGCACTGGTTGCACTGTATGCAGTTTTCGGGTATCCACTTCGGGACGCTGACGGCGATGCCGCGCTTTTCGAAGGCGGCGGTGCCCTGCGGGATGGCGCCGTCGGCGGTGTCCTTGAAGGCGCTGACGGGGAGCGCGTCGCCGCGCATGTTGTTGGCGGGGGTCATGACGCCGTCCACGTACTTTTTCAGCTTGGCGTCGGCGCAGGTGATGCCGGTATCGGCAGCCTCGTCGGCGGCGTTCGCCCAGTCGGCGGGCACGGCGACCTCGTGGATGTTCTCGAGGCCCGCGTCGACGGCGGCATGGTTCATGCTGACGACCTTCTCGCCCTTGTTGCCGTAGGTCGCGGTGATGGCTTCCTTCATATACTTCACGGCGTCGTCGATGGGCAGGATGCCGGAGAGCTTGAAGAACGCCGACTGGAGGATCGTGTTCGTCCTTCCGGCAAGGCCGATGGAGGCGGCGAGGCCGATGGCGTCGACGGTGTAGACGCGGATGTTGTTCTTGGCGATATAGCGGCGCGCGGCGGCGGGGATATGGGCGGCGAGCTCGTCGTCCTTCCAGGCGCAGTTGAGCAGGAACACGCCGCCGGGCTTGACGTCCTGCACGATGTCGTAGCGCTCGATGTAGCTCGGCGCGTGGCAGGCGACGAAGTCGGCCTTGGTGACGTAGTAGGAGCTGCGTATCTCGGCGTTGCCGAAGCGCAGGTGGCTTATCGTGACGCCGCCGGACTTCTTCGAGTCATACTGGAAGTAGGCCTGGGCGTTCATGTCGGTGTGGTCGCCGATTATCTTGATGGAGTTCTTGTTGGCGCCGACGGTGCCGTCGGAGCCGAGGCCCCAGAACTTGCAGGCGATGATGCCGGCGGCGGTGGTGTCGGGCTCGCGGGTGATGGGCAGGGACAGGCCGGTCACGTCGTCCTCAATGCCGATGGTGAAGCTGTCGACGGGCTTGGCGGAGGCGGCGTTGTCAAAAGCGGAGATGACGGCGCCGGGGGTGGTGTCCTTGCTGCCGAGGCCGTAGCGGCCGCCGGTCACGGGGATGGAAGCGAACTTCGTTCCGGCCAGAGCGTTGATGACGTCCTGGCAGAGAGGCTCGTGGATGGCGCCGGGCTCCTTGGTGCGGTCGAGGACAGTAATGCTCTTGACGGTGTCGGGGATGAGGGCGAGGAAGCGGTCAACGGCGAAGGGGCGGAAGAGGTGGACCTTGATGAGGCCGGTCTTCATGCCGTTGGCGTTGAGCCAGTCGACGCACTCCTCGGCGGTGTTGCACACAGAGCCCATCGCGACCATGACGTACTCCGCGTCGGGCGCGCCGTAGTAGTTGAAGAGGCCGTAGTTCGTGCCGAGCTTGGCGTTGACGGCGTTCATGTACTTCTCGACGACGGCGGGCAGGGCGGCGTAGGTGGAGTTGCAGGCCTCGCGGTTCTGGAAGAAGATATCGGAGTTCTCCGCAGAGCCGCGGAGCATCGGATGCTCGGGCAGGTTCGCGCGGGCGCGGAAGTCGGCGACGGCGTCCTTGTTGACCATCTCGGCGAGGTCGTCATAGTCCCACACGGCGACCTTCTGCATCTCGTGGGAAGTGCGGAAGCCGTCGAAGAAGTGCAGGAACGGCACCTTGCCCTCGATGGTGGCGAGGTGCGCGACGGCGGCGAGGTCCATGACCTCCTGCGGGTTGTTGGAGGCGAGCTCGGCAAAGCCGGTCGTGCGGCAGCTCATGACGTCGCTGTGGTCGCCGAAGATGTTGAGGGCATGGGTGGCGACGGCGCGCGCGGAGCAGTGGATGACGCCGGGGAGCATCTCGCCGGCGATCTTATACATATTGGGGATCATCAGAAGAAGGCCCTGGGAGGCCGTGAAGGTGGTGGTGAGCGCGCCGGACACGACGGAGCCGTGCACGGCGCCCGCGGCGCCTGCCTCGGACTGCATCTCAACGACGCTGACGGTCTGACCGAAGATGTTCTTCCTGCCCTCGGCGGACCACTGATCGACGAGCTCCGCCATGACGGAGGAAGGGGTAATGGGATAAATGGCGGCTACCTCGGTAAAGGCGTACGCCACGTGCGCGGCGGCGGTGTTGCCGTCCATTGTCTTTATTTTTCTTGCCATGATATCTCCACTCCTTGGTTGATCGCGGGCACTTCCCCGCTCGATCGTATAGTCTGAAAAATATTGTAGCACCGCCAAAAATAAAAGTAAACACGAATTTTGCCGCCTGCGGGGCAAGGCGGCAAAATTCGTGTCAATGACCGATTTTTCAGCGAATTAAATCAAATTTTTGACTATATCGCGCCCTCCGGCGCGGCGCACTCGACGACGAAGGCGTCCTCCACGCCCCGCGAGCGCAGCAGCGCGGCGTAGGCATGGGCGCGCGAGGCGTCGGAGAAGGCTCCCGCCTGCACGCGGAAAATGCGCCGCTCCCCCGTCCGGGTAAGCTCGTCGAAGGGGAAGTTTTTTCCCGGGCAGAGCGTCGCGTCGAGGTCGCGGTGGCAGACTGTCTCGGCAAGGGGGTACTTCTCCCTCAGCATGCCGAGGAGCTCCCTGCCCGCCGCGAGCTGTTCCGGAGGCATCGTGCGCGCCTCGAAGTTTCCCTCGAAGCAGACGCCGACCGAGCGCGTATTGTACCCGACCGTGTGCGCGCCGACAGTCCCCTCCGGCCTGCCCTCGTGGACGGTGCCGTCGAGCCTGACGTAGTAGTGGTAGCCTATGCCGCACCACCCCCGCGCGAGATGCGCCCCGTGCACGGCCTCTGCGGAGCCCTCCGCGGCGGCGTGGTGGAGTATGATGAACTCCGTCTCCTCCGCCTTGGCAGGCGCGCCGTTCCAGCTCCAATCGTGGGTCACGACATTCATCATTTCTTACCCTTCTCTCCGAGCGCCTCGAGCGCCGCGCGCAGGAATTCCGGGTACGGGACACCCATGAGCGCGGTGTTTTCGAGGATGGAAAGGCCCTCGTTGGCGGCGAAGAAGAATATGACCGCCGTGCGCGCCCAGTCCGTTCCGAGCGCCGTATCGAGCGCGGCGGCGACGCCGACGAGGACGAGCACGAGTGCCTTCTTCACGAGGCCCCTGAAGCCCGCGGCGCTCGAAGCCCCGCCGCCCGGAGTCTTGTCCGAGCGGCGGAAGACGAGCGCGAGCAGGAGGCCCGTCGCGTAGTCCGCGGCCATGAGGCTGACGAGCAGGGCGAGAGCCCCGTCCCACCCGCCGAGCCTCGCGGTGATGAAGCTGCCCGCCGCGGCGAGCGCGGAGAGCAGCGCGTTTTTAACGATCTGCGCTTTCAAGCAGGCATCTCCTCTCACAGACGGCTCCTCAGCCACGCCGTGAGCTCCGAGCTCAGGCGCGAGGAGTTCTGCGAGAGCCATTTCGACGGGTCCGCGGCGGCGCGCATCTCCGCGTAGGCGGCGGAGTAAGCGGGCACCTTCTCGCGGAGCCTGTTGTAGAGCGTCTCGCCCATGAGGTCGGTGTAGTAGTCGTCGCCCGCGATGCCGCGCAGTCTGTCTATGTACGCGACAGGGTCCGAGCCCTGCTCGGCGCTCGACACGGCGAGGCGGCTGAGCACCTCCTCGTAGTTCTGGAGCTCGCGCGCGGTGTACGTGCCGGAGGTGACGGCGTGCTTTTCGGCCCAGAGCTTGTATTCGTCGTAGACCTCGCCGAGGGTCGCGGTGGAGGCGTTTTTCAGCCCGTAGCCCGCGGCGTTCGTGACGAGATAGGTGTACGGTGCGCCGGACTTCTCCATCTCCTCGAAGAGACCGGTGAGGCCCGAGGCGTTCGCCGTGCCCGCGGAGGACGAGGACGAAGACGCCGTCCTCGCCGAGCCTCCCGAGGAGGAAGCGGAGCCGCCGCCGGAGCTTCCGGAGCTCTTCGAGCCGGAGGCCGCCGCAGAGGCGAGCGCCGTCATGAGCTTATAGGCGAGGTCGTTATTGTAGCGCGTAGCTTCGTCCTTTGCCTCCTGCACCCTCACGCCCTCCTGATAGAGAGCGCGGGCGCGTTCGGCGTTGCCCTCGGCCTCCGCCTCGGCGACGGCCTCGGCGTACTCGGCGGCCAGGCCGCTGCGCTCGGCGGAAAAGTCCGCGTGGGCCTGCGCGCGCGAGGTCTCGAGGGCGTTGAGGTCG
>JAZQQE010000007.1:0-10249 GCA_045628845.1 Oscillospiraceae bacterium | reverse complement strand
TCGCAACACTTCCGCACCCGCGGGGCGCAGAGAGCTTCCCCTCGGCACGCATTTACCACTTGCCTGCCGAGTTACCCAACCTGCCTGACGCCGTAGAATAAAAAGAGCCAAACGGTACGTCACGTTAGACGCCCCGTTCGGCTGTTTTCTTTCATGCTCAAACATTAGCACATTTGTTCGAATTTGTCAAAAGTGCCTCAAATGCAGACGCGGTGCGGGTTTGCCGTCCCGCCCGCGCAAAAACGTCACTTTAAGTTTTTCTCTTTCCTCCGTGACGCGGAAAAACCTGCGCTGCGCGCCGCACTTTATCCGCTCACCGCCGGGAAAAGCCGCTTTTCCGCCCCGCGATGAGCGCTCATGCACAAGTTTTTGAATTTCGCAGCCCTCAAAACTGCAAAATTTCATAAATTTCGCGTTTGGTACTTGCATTTTTGCAAGTTGTTGAATATAATGTGCTAAACTCTTATTTTGGAGGTCTTTATATGAAACCGCTCTCCGGGATCGCTCTCAACGTTCATGAATCGTCCACGCTCGCCGTGGATGCGCTTGCAAAAAAGCTCAAAGCCGAAGGCCGCGACGTTATCGGCTTCGGTACCGGTGAGCCCGATTTCGACACTCCCGACAATATAAAGGCCGCCGGCATCGCCGCGATAAACGCCGGCCAGACGAAGTACACCCCCGCCTCCGGTCTGCCCGCGCTGAAAAAGGCGATATGCGCCCGCCTGAAGGCCGACTGCGGCATCGAGTACGACCCCTCGCAGATAGTCGTGGCGAGCGGCGCCAAGCACAGCATCTTCGTCGCGCTCTGCTGCCTGCTCAACCCGGGCGACGAGGTCCTCATCCCCGCGCCGAGCTGGGTCACGTACGCCGAGGCCGTCGCGATGGCGGGCGGCAAGCCCGTGCTCGTCGACGCGCCGGAGTCCGCGAACTTCAAGGCGACCGCGGAGCAGCTCCGCGCGGCGATCACCCCCGCGACGAAGCTCCTCATCCTCAACAATCCCTCCAACCCGACCGGCATGCTGTACGACGAGGCCGAGCTCCGCGCGCTCGCGGACGTCTGCGTCGAAAACGACCTGTACATCATGGCCGACGAGATATACTACCGCCTCATGTACGACGGAAAGAAGTTCACGAGCATCGCCTCCCTCGGCGAGGACGTCAAGGAGCGCACGATACTCATTAACGGCGTCTCGAAGTCCTACGCGATGACGGGCTGGCGTATCGGATACAGCGCGAGCTCGGCGAAGATAGCCAAGCTCATGTCCAACTATCTCTCCCACTCGACGAGCGCGCCGAGCACGATCTCGCAGTATGCGGCCATCGAGGCTCTCGAAGGCGATCAGTCGAGCGTCGAGGAGATGCGCAGGGTATTCGAGCAGCGCCGCGACTACATAGTCGAGCGCATGAACTCGATAGAGGGCGTCAGCTGCATCAAGCCGGACGGCGCCTTCTACATCATGGTCAACATCACCGCGCTCAAGGGCTGCACGCTCGGCGGGCGCGTCATAAACGACGGCGACGATTTCGCGATGGCGTTCCTCGAATCGGAGAACGTCGCGGTCGTCCCGTGCAGCGGCTTCGGCGCGCCGGACTTCCTGCGCTGGACGTACGCCGTGTCGATGGACGACATCAAGCGCGGCCTCGACAGACTTGAAAGATTCCTCAAAGCGTAACCTTCCCCGCTTTTGACAAAAGCTCTGCCGGAGAGAGATCTCTCCGGCAGAGCTTTTTTATCGGTGCCCCGCATCGCCCGCAGGGACGGGTCTGCCCCTCCCCTGCGAAAAAAACACCCGCCGGAAAAATCTCGGCGGGTGCTGTCGTATAAAGCTGTCTTACAGATGGCGTGCGGCGTCGAACGCGGAGCGCACGGCGTCGCGTATGTCGCCGGAGCTCGCGCAGTCGCCTATCATGAAGAAGTTCGTCTCGGGGCAGCAGTGGCAGAACTTAATCGCCTCGTCGTGCTTCGGCTTCATGCCGACCGCCATGAGGACGGTGTCGGCGGGATAAGTCTCGGTCTCGCCCGTGGCGATATTTTCGGCGACGACGCAGTCCTCCCTTATCTCGACGAGCCTTCTGCCGAGATCGCGGGTGACGCCGTACTCACGGCTGAGATTCAGCAGGTCGTCCTGCGCGCCGCTCGCCATGAGGCTGACGTTCGGGGCGACGTCGAGGACGGTGACCTTTTTGCCCTGCATGCCGAGGTTGATGGAGGCCTCGGTGCCGACGGTGGAGGCGCCTATGATGACGACGTTCTCCCCGCACGGCACGCTGCCGGACTCCGCCTCGGGCGCCCAGAACACGTTGGGTCTGTCGCTGCCGGGGACGCGGAGCTTGACGGGGTCTGCGCCGATGGCGAGATATACCGCGTCGTAGCCCTCGGCCTCGATGAGCTCGGGCGTCGCCTCCGTATTGAGGAGGACGCGGGCGGCGGTGTGCTCGACGTAGCCCTCCATGTAGGCGAGGTAGTCTCGCAGGTCCTTCTTGAAGGGCGCGGAGACGGCCTTGCGGATAGTGCCGCCGACCTTGTCGGACTTCTCATAGAGCGTGACGTCGTGACCGCGCTGGAGGAGCCACTTGACGGCCTCTATGCCGCCCGGGCCCGCGCCGATGACGGCGACCTTCCTCTTCTTCGGGGAGGGGGGCAGCACGCCGTCGGGGTATTCCTCATACTTGCCCCACATGGGGTTGACAGAGCACATATTGTCGCGCGAGCGGCTGTTTCCGCAGGCGCAGCGCAGGCACGGGGTATGCTCCCACTCTCTGCCCTCGGCGAACTTGCGGGCCATCTCGAAGTCGGCGTGGAGGGGTCTCATCATGGCGACGAAGTCCGCCTTGCCCGCGGCGAGGATCTCCTCTGCCATGGCGACGTTCTTTATCGAGCCGACGGTCGTGACTATGAGGTCGGGGAACTTCTTTTTGATGTCCGCGGCGAAGTGGACGTTGTACATCTGGTCCATCGTGTAGTTCTGGTACAGGTAGCGCATGTACTGCCTGTCGCCGACGACGTCGTGGATGCCGGCGGAGACGTGGAGGATGTCAATCTTGTCCTTTATGAGCTCTATGAAGCGGAGCGTCTCATCGAAGTGCATCCCGTAGGGGGCGAATTCCTCAGCGCTGATGCGGTACTCGATGACGAAGTTCTCGCCGACCGCGGCGCGGACCGCGTCGAGCAGCTCGAGCGCGAAGCGGGCGCGGTTTTCGAGGCTGCCGCCGTACTCGTCGGTGCGCTTATTGTAGTACGAGGAGAAAAACTGAGCCGGCAGATTTCCGTGCGCGCCGTGTATCATGCACATCTTCATTCCCGCCTGCTTGCAGAAGGAGGCGGCGCGGGCGAACTTCTCTATCGTCGCCTTTATGTGCGCCCTGCTCATCTCGATGGTCGGGACGGGATCGGTGCCGAGCGTCTTCGCCTTATTGCGCTCCGGGGCGCTGACGAAGCTCGAAACGCTGTACGCGGGGTGTCCGCTCATGCTGGAAAGGCAGAACATGCCGGGGTGCGTGAGCTCGAGCGAGCCGTGGCAGCCGAAGCTCTCGCACATGCGCGCGAACGGGCGCAGCTTGAGCACGCACGCGGGGTCGCTGAGGACGAGCTGCTGCGGCTCGTCGCAGGCCTCGCTGTGATCTATCGAGCAGTTGCCGACGGTGCAGACGGCGATGCCGCCGCGCGCGAACTGCTTGAAGGAGCGCACGAGCTTATCCGTGCAGAAGCCGTTTTCATCCGCGCCGTTGAGGGCTCCCGGAGGGGCCTGCACGAGGCGGTTTTTGAACAGCACGCCGCGTATGACTATCGGCTCAAATACGTGAGGATATTTACAGCCTGCCATCTCTCTTTACTCCTTTGCTATCGTCTCGGCGGCGGCGAGAGCGAAGGTGATGGCGCTGCCGAAGCCGCTTCCGGCGAGGAGCGCCGGGTAGCCGACTCCATAGAGGCCGCCCGCGCAGCAGCCGACCGCGTAGAGGCCGGGAATTATCTCGTCGTCCGGGTCGTTGACGCGCATGCCGGTGTCGACGACGGCGCCGCCGAACGTTCCGCGCAGCGCGGGGCCCCACTTGAAGGCGTAGAACGGGGCCTTTTCTATCGTGGTGAGGAGCTCGGGGCGCTTGCCGTAGTCCGTGTCCTCTCCCTTCGAGGCGAGCTCGTTGACGCGCGCGGCGGTCTTTTCGAGAGCCTCGGGGCAGATGCCGAGCTTTTTGGCGAGCTCGGCGAGCGTGTCGGCCTTATAGAGGTATTCTCCGCACTCGGCCTCGACGTCCGCGCGGGACTTTCGGGAGCAGGGCGCGACGGTCGGGCCGCCGACATATTCGAGGCCGGCCTTGAGCTCATCGAACCACTTGTCGTCCGCTATCGTGAAGGCGAAGCTGCCCTCGTGCTGATTCATGCAGTGGCGCGCCTTCGCGGTGACGGAGGTGTCCTCGTTCATGAAGCGGCGGCCCTCGCGGTTGACGGCGGTGAAGAAGAAGGTGTAGGGGCCGTAGGCGCTGCAGTCGAAGTTCGGGGCCCAGTAGAGCCCGTCGAGCTCCGCGCCCGCCCAGAAGGCCATCTTCTGACCGTCGCCGGTGTTGAGGGAGCGGTTGCGGCCCGCCCTGAGGGAGACGGGGCTGAGTGCGGCGAGCATCTCCTCGTCGCCTCCGCAGTCGCCCGCGGCGAGCACGACGGCCTTTTTGCCCTCGTAGCGGCGGAGCACGCCGTCGCCTCCGCGTCCGACGAAGGAGACGACGCGGCCCCCGGCGTTCTTTTCAAGCTGCTCGGCGGTCACGCAGCGGAGGATCCTTCCGCCGAGACGGACGAGCGCGTCCTCGAGGACTTCGAGCAGGAGCCCGCCGTCGGAGCACCTGAACTTCGTGCCCGTGCGGCGCAGCACGTAGTCTCCGTCGTAGCCGGACATGCCGGGATTTTTATAGATGCTCTCGCACTTGACGGCCTCGGCCTCGCCGGGGGCGAGGGAATTGAGCCAGTCGATGACGGCGGGAGAATTTCTCATGTAGAGCCAGAGCAGGTCCTCGTTGACGCGGCTGCCGCAGGATTTGAGCCACTCCTTGGCGAATATCTTTTTATCCGCGTCCGCGGGGACGACGCCTATGTACTTCCCGTGAGGGACGGCTTCCATGCGTTTTTCCGCGACGATGACGCTCAGCCCGAGCTGCGCGCAGCGGACGGCGGCGGCGAGGCCGGAAACGCCCGCGCCGATGACGGCGACGTCGGCGGACACCGTCTCGAGAGCGCCGAGGTGCGCCGCGGGGACGGCCTCCCACGAGCATCCGCGGGAGTCGGAACGGTTACTGTAAGAGAATATCATTGTCGTACCTCCTTATTCGTCCGGGGTCCCGCTGAGGACCCTGCCGAGGTTGAGCGCGTAGGAGAAGGCGCGTCCGTAGCTGTTGCCGTTGAGCAGGAGCGGGTAGTCGACGCCGTACATGCCCCCGCAGATATTGCCGATGGCATAGAGGCCGGGGATGGGCCTGTACTCGGCGTCAAGGACGTTCTGGTCGGTGTTGGTAAGGCAGCCGCCCATGACGTCGAGGATGGAGGCGCCCATCTTGACGGCGTAGAACGGGGGCTTGACGATGGTCGTAAGGAGCTCGGGGCGCTTGCCGTAGTCGGGGTCGTCGCCGAGCTCACAGAGCTCGTTGTAGCGGTCGACGGTCGCCTTGAAGGTGTCGTACGGGACGTCCATGAGCTTCGCGAGCTCCTCGAGCGTGTCCGCCTTGAAGGCGTGGCCGACATTGATGTAGCCCTGCACGGTCTCCTCGAGGCCGCACTTGGGATCCCACTCCACGTCGTCGACGGCCATGTTGAGGGGCATCGTGCCCTGACCGCCTATTATGGGGAACCTCTCGCCGAACTCGTCGAGCCACTTGTCGTCGAAGACGGCGAAGGCCCAGGTCGGGTCGGGCTGCATCATGATGCGGACGCTCTTTGCCTGCATCCACGTATCCTCGTTCATGAAGCGCCTGCCGCGGCTGTTGACGTGCAGATAGAAGGCGTCGAAGCGGCCGTAGGGGTGGTTGTGCATGACGGGGGCCCACGGCGCGTCGTCGAACGCGGCGCCGGCCCAGTAGGCCATCTTGTGTCCGTCGCCGGCGTTGGAGGTCGCGGGGAAGAAGACCTCGATGGCGGGGCAGAGAGCGACCGGGCAGAAGGCCTTGAGCATCTCCTTGTTTCCGCCGATGTCGCCCGTAGCGAGGACGACCGCGCGCTTTCCGATGTAGCGGGTGTAGCCGCCGCCCTCCTTCGGGGAGGCTATGCAGCCCGTGACGCGGCCGGACTCGTCCTTTTCGAGGTAGTGGACGAACGTATTGCGGGAGATCGTGCCGCCCATGTCGCGAATATTGCGCTCGAAGACCTCGATGAGGAGCGGTCCGCCGCCCTTGCCCTTGTACTGCGACTCGGGGCGCTTGATGAAGTGGTGAGTGCCCTGATATTCGTTGAAGACGGGGCCCTTGTACGCGCCGGAGTATATCTCGTTCTTGACGTCCTCGCCGAAGAGGCTGCGGAGCCACGCGATGACCTTCGGGCTGTTGTTGACGAAGAGCCAGAGCATGTCCTCGTTGGGCTGGTTGCCGCTGACCTCGAGCCAGTTGCGGACGAATTCATACTTGTCGATGTGCTTGCCGCGCTCGCGCATGAGGTCGGAATCGAGGGCCGCGACCTGCCAGCCGTGGCCGCCCGCGGCGGCGCACTTGTCGAGAAGGATGACGGAGAGGCCCTTCTGGAGGAGGCGGGTGCTCGCGGCGAGGCCGCTTATGCCGCCGCCGATGACGACGACGTCGGTCTCAACGGTCTCGGTGATGAGTTCTTCGGCTATCGGCTCGGGCGGCGTTTCCCACGACCACCCGCGCTTCGGGGACAGACGGGAATAGGGCTTCTGTTCCATGTTGAATCTCCTTTTTATATTGGAGTCAGGCGCATGCCTGCACAGTTTACACTATTTTGATTATACAGTCCCTCGCGCCGCTTGGCAACCGCAATCTTGCCCGCGCGGGCGCGAAAAAGGCCGTTCTCCGTCCCGCGCGCGAAAACAGTTGCAAATCGCGCGGCGGTGTGATATATTGACGGCAACAGGGTACACGACGCGCGAAAGCGCCGGCGGCTTGCCGCCGAAGGGAAGCGGATGAGATTTCCGCACTATCCCAGTAACCGTGAAGCTGACGAAAGGGTAATTGTCACTATCCTCAGCAGGATGGGAAGACGCCCCGGTAGGATGAAGCCAAGTCGGGAGACCTGACGTGTGCCGGAAAGAAACCGCTCCTGGGGTTGAGTGTGCGGCTTGTCTGTCCGGCCTGTGTGCCGGACTCTTTTTTTACCCCTCGGCGGCATGAAGGGGCATGATAAAAAAACGGACAACATATCCAAATGATGGTTCTTTTTCCGTCATACTGCCGTTTTTCAAGCAAGCCCAAGAAAGGATGCTGCAAAATGAAAAAGACCCTGTCCATCGCCCTCGCGCTCGTCTTCATCCTCGCACTGATGACGGCGTGCGCCCCGAAACCCGCCCCCGCGCCCTCCGCGGAGCCCTCTGCTCCCACCGGGCAGACGCCCGAAGTCCCCGACGCACCCGACGCGCCCGCGGATACGGGCATCACCGTCACGGACGCTCTCGGCCACGAGGTGAAGCTCACCGCGCCCGCCGAGCGCATCGTGATACTGACCGCCGCCGAATGTGAGATAGTCTGCGCCCTCGGCGAGGGCGACCGCATCATCGGCCGCGGGAGCTACTGCGACTTCCCTGCCGAGATACTCGACAAGACCGAGGTCTCGAGCGGCCTCGAGACGAACGTCGAGCAGATAATAGGCCTTCAGCCCGACCTCGTCATCATGACCTCGATGAACCAGAGCCAAGAGCAGATCGCGACGCTCGAGGCCTCCGGCATCCCCTGCCTCGTGACCAACGGCTTCGAGTGTGACTTCGACGCCGTGTACGGCTCCATCGGCCTCATCGGCGAGTGCATAGGCAAAACTGCCGAGGCCGAGGCCCTCGTCGCGGATATGAAGGCCTCCTTCGCCGCCATCGCCGAAAAGGCGGCCGGCGACGGTACGAAGACCGTGTACTTCGAGGTCTCCCCGCTCGAATGGGGACTGTGGACCGCGGGCGCCGGCACCTTCATGGATGAGATGTGCTCCGTGCTCGGCCTCACCAACGCCTTTGCCGACGTCAACGACTGGGCCGAGATCAGCGAGGAGCAGGTCATAGGCCGCGACCCCGACTATATCGTCACCATAGCCATGGACTACGGGACGGGCGTCTCCCCCGTCGAGGAGATAATGGGACGTCCCGGCTGGCAGGACCTCAAGGCCGTCAGGAACGGCGACGTTTTCAACGCAGATTCCGATCAGCTCTCGCGCCCTGGCCCGCGCCTGGTCGAGGCGGCTGAAATGCTCTACGGATTCATATACGGAGAATAATGAAGAAACTTGCCGACAGACAGAGCTTCAACGCGCTCGAATATATACTGTTCGCCGTCATCACGGTCGTCGTGATCGCGCTGTGCACGTGCCTCGGGAGCTTTTCCGTTCCCCTGCGCGACGTCGCGGCGTCCATCGCGAGCGCCGTGTTCGGCACGCCCGCGCCCGAGGGTGCGGCGTACTCGGTGACGGTACTGTCCCGCCTGCCCCGCGTGCTCTGCGTAGGGCTCGGCGGAGCCGCGCTCTCCCTTGCGGGCGCGGCCATGCAGGGACTGCTGAAAAACCCGCTCGCCGACGGCTCGACGCTCGGCGTCTCCGCGGGCGCGTCCCTCGGCGCGGTGATAGCGATAGCGTTCGGCAGCTTTCTCCCCTCGTTTTTCGGCACGGCGGGCATGGCGATGCTCTTCGCGTTCGGCTCGCTCGTGCTGATACTGGCGCTGGCGTACAGGATGGACTATTCTCTCTCGACGAATACGATAATCCTCATCGGCGTCATCTTCTCCATGTTCGTGAGCAGCATAATGAGCCTCATCGTCACCTTCGCCTCGACGAAGGTCAAGTCCATCATGTTCTGGACGATGGGCTCGTTTTCCGGCGCGTCGTACTTGAACGCGCTCACGCTGCTCGTCTCGCTCGCCGTATTCGGGACGGTGCTCCTGTGCCTCGCGCGGGAGCTCAACGCCTTCGCCGTCGGCGAGGACAACGCGCGCAGCATAGGCGTGAACGTACGCGGCGTCAAGCTCGCGGTGCTCATATGCTCCGCGGGACTCATCGGCGTCACGGTATCCGTCGGCGGCACGATAGGCTTCGTCGGACTCGTCATCCCGCACATGACGAGGATGCTGACCGGGCCCAACCACAGGAAGCTGCTGCCCGCCTCGATGTTCGTCGGAGCGGTGTTCCTGATGCTTGCCGACCTTCTCGCGCGCACGATACTCAATCCCCTCGAGCTGCCCATAGGCGTGGTGACGTCCTTCATCGGCTCGATAGCGTTCGTTTACATCTTTTACAGATCGAGAAAGGCGGCGTAGCGATGCTTGAAGCAAAGAATGTCTGCGTGAGCTACGGCAGCCTGAACATAGTCGACGGCGTGAGCTTCACGCTCGGTGCGCGCGAGTGGCTGATGATAGTCGGCCCCAACGGCGCGGGGAAGAGCACCCTCGTGGGCGCGATGTCGCGCGGCGTGCCGTACACGGGTACGGTCACGGTCGGCGGCGAGGACATAGCGAAGATAAAGCCGGCGCGCCTCGCGCGGCTGCTCGGCGTCCTCTCGCAGACGCACAGCGTCGGCTATTCCTTCTCCGTCGAGGAGGTCGTGTCGCTCGGGCGCTACTCGCGCGGCCGCGCCGAGCGCGGAGGCGACGACGACGCGGTGACGCGCGCTCTTGAAATGACGGGCATGGCGGCACAGCGCCATCAGTCGGTGCTGACGCTGTCCGGCGGCGAGGTGCAGCGCACCTTCCTCGCGCAGCTCTTCGCGCAGGACCCGGAGATACTCATACTCGACGAGCCGACCAACCATCTCGACCTCGTATATCAGAAGCAGATATTCGCCCTCATCCAAAGCTGGATAGAGGAAACCGGGCGCAGCGTCGTGAGCGTCGTGCACGACCTCTCGCTCGCCCGCGCATACGGCACGAGCGCCCTGCTCATGGACAGGGGCCGCACGGTCGCCTTCGGCGCGGCGCGCGAGGTACTCACGCGCGAGCGGCTCAGCGCCGTCTACGGCATGGACGTGTACGAATGGATGCACACCATGCCCTCCCAGTGGCAGGATTGACCCCGCCCCCCGCAGACGCCGCCCCTACTTCCTCCTTTTTTTCATACCCCCGGCGTCTGCGGGAG
>JAZQQE010000006.1:0-4454 GCA_045628845.1 Oscillospiraceae bacterium | reverse complement strand
CCTCTGTGGAAGGAGGCGCGCGAGGCGGCGCGGGCCGCGGAGTACACCGGCGGCTACCTCATCCTCGCCAGTGACATCGACCCCGACTGCATCGAGATAGCCAAGGCCAACGCGCGGCGCGCGGGCGTCGACGGCATAGTGCATTTCAAGACCGCCGACGCGCTCACGCTTCCAATTCCCGAGGGCCCCGGCATACTCGCCGCCAACCCGCCCTACGGCGAGAGACTGCTCGACCTCGCGGAGGTGCAGAAGCTCTATTCCGCGATGGGGCGCGCGTGGCGCGGACTCGACCGCTGGAAGCAGTACATTCTCTCGAACAATCCCGAATTTGAACGGCTCTACGGCAAAAAGGCGGCAAAGCGCCGCAAGATGTATAACGGCATGCTCCAGTGCAATCTCTATATGTACTTCTGAATACGTCCTACGGAGGGATGAGACCTTGAAGCATCTGTTCATCGTAAATCCCGCGGCGGGAAAAAAGACGGACACCGGCGCTCTGTCCGAAAGGATAAGGGCGGCGGCGGAGGCTCGCGGCGAGCCCTATGAGATATACATAACGGCGGGGCCGATGGACGCCTGCTCCCGCGTGCGCGCGGAAGCCGAAACGGGAGCTGAGCTCCGCGTCTACGCCTGCGGCGGCGACGGCACGCTCAACGAATGTGTCAACGGCGCGGCGGGCTTTTCCAACGCCGCCGTCACGCACTACCCGACGGGAACGGGCAACGACTTCGTCCGCATGTTCGGCGAAAAGGACTCCGCGCTCTTCTCGGACCTCGCCGCGCTCATGGGCGGCACGGTCCTCCCGCTCGACCTCATCGACTGCAACGGGCGCTACTCCGTCAATATCTGCTCGGTCGGCATCGACGCGCGCATAGGCACGCAGGTGCACGAATATTCGTCAAAGCCCCTCGTGCCGGACGGCGCCGCCTACGTCGTGTCGCTGATAGTCAACGTCTTCCGCGGGATAACGCAGCACCTGCGCATCACCACTCCCGACGGCACGGAGGAGGGCGAATACACCCTCGTGTGCGTCTGCAACGGGCGCTTCTACGGAGGCGGCTTCAATCCCGTCCCCGACGCGATGCCGAACGACGGCCTGCTCGACTGTCTCATCGCCAAGGGCGTGAGCGTGCTCGGCTTCGCGAGCATGGTCGGGCGCTACTCCAAGGGCAGGTACGCCGAGATGCCCGCCGTAATGACCTGCCGGCGCGGCACGGAATTCACCGTCGAATGCGCCGAGCCCCTCGACATCAACATCGACGGAGAGCTCATGCACGGAAGCACGGTCACTTTCCGGGTCTGCCCCGGCGCGGTCAATTTCATCTTCCCGAAGGGCTCGGAGTTTCCCGCCTCATCAGCAAGTAATACGCAGGATCCGCGAGAAAACGCGAGTTTTTGCAAGCATGCGGGAGCTAACGGCTGATTTTGGTTGATTTTATCTGAAATTCCCTCGTTTTTGCTATATTTTAGGCTTGCTAATTATCATAACGCGGGTTATTATAATAGCGTGTTAGCACTCATGAGTCAAGAGTGCTAACACCTTGAATTTGATAACATGTAATTTATTTTTAGGAGGAAAACCCATGAAACTCATACCTCTGGCCGACAGGGTCATCGTTAAGCAGGTCGAAGCGGAAGAGACCACCAAGGGCGGCATCATCCTTTCCAGCGCCGCTCAGGAAAAGCCGCAGGTCTTCGCAGTTATAGCCGTCGGCCCCGGCGGTGTCGTTGAAGGACACGACGTTGAGATGACCGTTGAAGCCGGCGATAAGGTCATTCTCGGCAAGTACAGCGGAACTCAGGTCAAGGTCGACGGTGAAGAGCTGACCATCGTGCGTCAGTCCGACATCCTCGCCATAGTTGAATAATTCAGGAGGAAACATCAATGGCAAAGATTCTCGTTTACAATGAAGAAGCCAGACACGCTCTCGAGCGCGGCGTCAACAAGATAGCCGATACCGTCAAGATCACCCTCGGCCCCAAGGGCCGCAACGTCGTCCTCGAAAAGAAGTTCGGCAGCCCCCTCATCACCAATGACGGCGTGACCATCGCCAAGGAGATTGAGCTCGCCGACCCTCTGGAGAACATGGGCGCCCAGCTCCTCCGCGAAGTCGCCTCCAAGACCAACGACGTAGCCGGCGACGGTACCACCACCGCCACCCTGCTCGCTCAGGCCATGGTCCGCGAGGGTCTGAAGAACCTCGCCGCCGGTGCCAATCCCATGGTCATGCGCCGCGGTATCGCCAAGGCCGTCGACACCGCCGTCGCCTCCATCAAGGCTAACTCCCACGCCGTCTCCGGCACGGAAGACATCGCCCGCGTCGGCACCGTCTCCTCCGGCGACGCCGTCATCGGCCGTCTGATCGCCGACGCGATGGAGAAGGGCAGCCAGAACGGCGTCATCACCGTCGAAGAGTCCAAGACCGCCGACACTTACAGCGAGGTCGTCGAGGGCATGCAGTTCGACCGCGGCTATATCACTCCGTATATGGTCACCGACTCCGACAAGATGGAGTCCGTGCTCGATAACCCCCTGATCCTCATCACCGACAAGAAGATCTCCAGCATTCAGGAGATCCTCCCGATCCTCGAGCAGGTCGTCAAGGCCGGCAAGCAGCTCCTCATCATCGCCGAGGATATCGAGGGCGAGGCTCTTGCCACCATCATCCTCAACAAGCTGCGCGGCACCTTCACCTGCGTCTGCGTCAAGGCTCCCGGCTTCGGTGACAGACGTAAGGAAATGCTCATAGACATCGCCACCCTCACCGGCGGTCAGGTCGTCTCCGCCGACGTCGGCATGGATCTTAAAGAAGTGGGCGTCGAGGTCCTCGGTACCGCCCGTCAGGTCAAGATCACCAAGGAGTACACCGTCATCGTCGACGGCGCCGGCTCCGAAGAGGACATCAAGGGCCGCATCCACCAGATCCAGAGCCAGGTCGAGATCACCACTTCCGATTACGACCGCGAGAAGCTCCAGGAGAGACTTGCCAAGCTCGCCGGCGGCGTCGCCGTCATCAAGGTCGGTGCCGCTACCGAGGCCGAGATGCGTGAGAAGAAGCTCCGCATCGAGGACGCTCTCAACGCCACCCGCGCCGCTGTCGAAGAGGGCATAGTCCCCGGCGGCGGAACGGTCTACGTCCAGGCCGCCCTTGCCATCGAGAAGATGCTTCCCGAGCTCGAAGGCGACGAGAAGACCGGCGCCGCGATCATCGCCCGCGCTCTCCGTGAGCCCGTCCGCCAGATCGCCGCAAACGCCGGACTCGACGGCTCCGTCATCCTTGAGCGTCTGTCCACCTCCGACGATCCCGCGTTCGGCTTCGATGCCGCCAACGAGAAGTACGGCAACCTCGTCGAAGCCGGCATAGTCGACCCCGTCAAGGTCTGCCGCTCCGCTCTCGAGAACGCCGCCTCCGTCTCCTCCATGATCCTCACCACCGAGGCTCTTGTCGCCGACAAGCCCGAGCCTCCCGCTCCCGCCGCCGCTCCCGCGCCCGACATGGGCGGTATGGGCGGTATGTATTGATAAACCGTTCAAAGCTTGCCTCGCCGCAGATATTCTGCGGCGCGGCCTCTCTATAAGAAACATACATAGAAGGAGAAATGAAAATGTTTTGTCCCAAATGCGGATCGGAGATCACTCAGGGATATTCCTTCTGTCTGAACTGCGGCGCCGCCGTCGACGGGAACTCCGTGCAGTACGTTGCCGAGCCCGCTCCCGCCGCCGAGCCTGTTTCAGCCCCCGTTCACGAACCCGTTCCCGAGCCCGCGGCAGAGCCCGCTCCCGCTCCCGTTTTCACTCCCGCGCCCGCGCAGCCCGCGTATACCGCTCCGCAGTACGCGCCTCCCGTTCAGCCCGCTCCGCAGTACGCGACTCCGCAGTACGCCGTGCCCGTGCAGGCGGCGCCCTCGAAGAAGGGCATGGAGCTCCGCCTCCAGTACGTTCTGACGATAATGGCGGCGAGCCTGCTGCTCTCTATCCTCGGGACTGTGGCGCAGTTCGCTTTCGCAAGCATGGGATCCATAGCCCTGGCATCCTACTCGATCACGAATAACGTGATACACTACTTTGTCACACTAACTGCCATCGTCTGCTTTATCATCGTCATGGTATCTGCGTATTCGCGCCGCAAGCGCGGTGAGAGCGGAGTCGCGCCCGCCGCGAGCTTCGTCGCCATGATCCTCTGGGGACTTTCCGCGATAGCGATCTTCTGCTTCCCGCGCTTTTTTGCCGGGCTCCTGAACTCTCCCGTCGAGGTAATGGCTTACTCCGTAACGGGTCTCCGCTCGTCTGCGGTCGCCGCGTCCGGCTCCGGCGGTATACTCCCCGTACTGTGCTTCCTCATAAAGCGCAGGCCCAGGTCGAATCTGATCATCTGCGGCGCCGCGGCAGTCCTTTCCGTGATCATTCTGTTCGTCACGGTATCTCTGCTCCACACCGGTATCATCGGCGCCAT
>JAZQQE010000005.1:0-25344 GCA_045628845.1 Oscillospiraceae bacterium | reverse complement strand
CTCCGCGAAGGACACCATCTCAAAGACCTACGACGCCGCCTTCCGCGATATTTTCGCCCGCGTATTCGAGGAATACCGCGATAAATTCGCAGAGGCGGGGATAGAATACTTCTACACCCTCATCGACGACGCCGTCGCGCGCGTCATCCGCAGCGAGGGCGGCTTCATCTGGGCCTGCAAGAACTATGACGGAGACGTCATGAGCGACATGGTCTCCACGGCGTTCGGCTCGCTCGCCATGATGACGAGCGTCCTCGTCTCCCCCGACGGCAAGTACGAATTTGAGGCCGCGCACGGCACGGTCACGAAGCACTATTACAGATACCTCAAGGGCGAGGAGACCTCCACCAACCCCGTCGCCACCATATTCGCGTGGAGCGGCGCGCTGAAAAAGCGCGGTGAGTTCGACTCTCTGCCCGACCTCGTCCGCTTCGGCGAGGCGCTCGAGGCCGCGACGCTCGCGACTCTCGGCGACGGGCTCATGCCCAAGGAGCTCGCCGCGATGGCCGACAGGCCCGTCGAGTCCGTCAACACCCGCCGCTTCATTTCCGAGATAGCCGCGAGGCTCGCCGCGTCACTTTGATCTGAAGGAGAAAACATGATCGACAGATACACCCTGAAATATTCCGCGCGGCGCAGGATGTCGGCCGCCAGACCCTCGCCCTACGGGGTCACGCTGGCGTTCCTGATAATCTCCACCGTCGGCAGAATGATAATCGAACGTCTGCTCAGCTGCTTTTCCGAGTGGTACGAATACCTGCTGTACAACCTCTACGGGAACGCCGTGAGCGGCTCGCCGGAGCTCTACGACCTGTTCCGCGAGCTGTGGGCGCAGAGCGGTCTCATCGTGGACAAGCCCGTTCTCGACAACAGGGTATGGATATACGTCGTTCTCTCCGCGGCGTTCGCGCTTCTCCTCAAATGCCTCCGCGTCGGCTATGACAGATACGCACTCAACGTCAGCCGCGGCGAAAAGGCCGGCGTGCGTGATTTCGGCACGGGCTTCCACTTCGTTACGAAGACCCTCGTCATCGTCATCGCCGAGGGCATCGTCGTCGCCGTTCTCGGCTGCCTGCTGATATTCCCCGGCGTCGTCGCATTCTACGCCTACCGCATGACGTATTTCATCATGCTCGACCACCCCGACTGGGGCCCGTTCCGCTGCATGCGCGAGAGCCGCCGCATGATGCGCGGCAGAAAGGGCAATCTGTTCCTGCTCGACCTGAGCTTCCTGCCGTGGTATCTGCTGTGCTGGATAACGATGGGCGTCCTGTATATCTGGAAGCAGCCTCTTTTCTCCGTCACGTACGCGCTCTTTTACGGCGAGGTCTCCGGGCAGAGCGCCTGGGACTTTGTCGATGAGCCCCCGCAGGAGGAAGAATAGTGAAAAAAACGCGGTACCCTTTCGCGGGTACCGCGTTACTTTTATTTTCCGATGAGGTCGAGCACGACTGCGCCCGCCGCCATCAGGCCCGCCGCCGGCGGGACCCACGACACGCTCCCCGGTATGCTGCGCCGGCCCGGAGGCGGCTCCTCGTCCGTTACGGTCTTGATAGGCTCCTCGGCGCTGAACACCACTTTGAGATGGTTTATCCCGCGGTAACGCAGCGCCTTGCGCATGACGCGCGCGAGCGGGCAGTTCTCCGTCTTCGAGATGTCCGTCACGCGGAGCTGCGAGGCGTCGAGCTTATTGCCCGTGCCGAGGGACGAGATGATCGGTACTCCGCGCGAAAGCGCCGTCTCGATGAGGTCGAGCTTGCAGGATACGAGGTCTATGGCGTCGAGGATATAGTCGTATTCATCGAAGCGGAAGCTGTCCCGCGTCTCCGCCGAATACTTGACGGTGACGGGATACGCCTTGATATCGGGGTTTATGTCCCGCGCGCGCTCGGCCATGACCTCGGCCTTGCTCCTTCCGAGCGTCGAGGTCGCGGCGCCCGCCTGCCTGTTCACGTTGCTCTCGGAAAACTCGTCGTTGTCGACAAGGGTCAGCGTGCCGACTCCGGCGCGCGCGAGCGCCTCCGCGGCGCTCCCGCCCACTCCGCCGGGGCCGAACACGGCGACGTGTCTGGCCGCGAGCAGCTCTACTGCGTCCTCCCCGAGGAGGAGCGCTTCTCTTGAAAACCTCATAGCTTTCTCCCGTTTTGAATTCAGGGCCGCTCTGACCTTGTCAAAGCGGCCCCGAAGCCATTTCAGTTATTTTTTCTTTACGAAGCCGAAGCCGAAGCCGGTCGAGATGGGATACGCGGCTTCATTGGAAGCGCGCCAGTTCTCGGACCAGTCGGTCTCCATCAGCGATCTGGCGATGGTACGGTCGTATCTCTCGCCCTCGCCGACGTAGTAGACGATGTGGTAGCCGGTGTAGGAGGTGTTGGAGCAGTAGATGATGTCGGTATCGCCCGGCTGACGCGCCTCGTCGAATATCCAGGCTTCAAGGCCCTCGTCAAGGTAGCCCATGCTGACATCGGTGTAAAGGCCGCCGTTGGCGTTGGTGCGGGTATCGTCGCTGTTGGCGGTGCAGAGCTGGGCGAAGTGGTCCTCGGTCGGGTCCGCGAGCCAGTCGGCATAGAAGGCGTCGGCCTCGGACTTCGCGGCGGCAACAGTGTCGGTGGTGACAGTGCCGGTGTCGCCGTCAGTCGCGGCGAGGCAGAGCAGGACGCGGAAGGAGCGGAGCTCGTAGCTGTTGTCGTTGCTCTCGACGTACATATAAACGCTGTATCCGTTGTCGTTCTCGATGACGGTGGTGTCGCCGTACTCTCTTGCGGGGTCGGTCAGCCATTTACCGGCATCACCGGCGAGGTTGGCGGGCGGGACGTTCTCATGGCGGCAGTAGTCGGGATCCTTGTAAAGATCCTTGTAATCGTCGGGCGCGTAGTTGTAGACGAGCTCGGCGAAGGACTCCTCGGTAGCGGCGCCGGCGATGGCGGTGGCGGACTCGTAGGCTCTGTTCATCGCGGTATCCTCGTCGATGCCGTTTTCCTCGTCGGCCGCGCCGGAGGCGGTGTAGCCGTAATAGGTGACGAGGTCGTAATCGGAGGCGTTTTCGGCATAGCGCGCGTCGAGCTCTTCATCGGTGAAGCTCAGACGGTCTATCTGCTCGATGGCGTAGTACTTGGCGATGGTCTCCTTGGTGACGAGCTCACGGAAGAGGTCCTCGGTGAGGTACTTGCCGTAGTAGGCGTTGAGGTACGCCTTGAGGGAGTAGCCGATGTTCGCGGCACTCGACTTGACGGAATCGACGGCGGTCTGGACCTCCTGCGCCTGCTCGGGCGAGAGCTTCCATCCCTCGGCGGCTGCGGCGTCATTGAGCATGGAGAGCTGCTGCATACGGTCGAGCGTCTCCTCCTTGATGCGCTCCGCCCAGGTCTGCTCCTCGCTGTAATCCTGCTCGGTGAGCGGCTTGTTCAGATCGAGCAGCAGGTAGGTGTAGTCGCCGTAGGTGTTGTATATGGTCTCGTAATTCGCGTAAAGCCTGTTGTTGAAGAAGTAGTTGTACTCGGCGGCGTTATACTTCCAGTTGCCGATGGACAGGGCGTTCACGCCGGTATAGAACAGCGCGGAGTTCCATACGATGGCGAAGATGAGAGCGATGACGACTACTATCACGACTATCGTGATTATCGTCTTTTTCGCAGTCTTGTTCTTCGCTTCCTTTTTCTTGGCCTTGGTCACCTCGGGAGTTTCGGCCTTAAGCTCTCTGCGCTTTTTCTTTTCCTGGGATGCACTCATAGCTATCATTCCTCGTTCTTTTTTTAGCATTCCATAGCTGATTTTTGATTATATATTAAAAATGTGCTTCTTTCAAGTCCGTCACAAAAAATTAACGGTCGAAAAAGGCCTTCATCCGCGCGCGGAAGTCCGGCGCCTCGTCGTATACGGCGTGGCTGTATCCCTCGTACACGATGAGATCGCCTCCGCAGGCGGCCGCGATCTCGCGCGCGGGCGCAGCTCCGAACAGCGCATCGCGCTCCGAGCCGACGGCGAGCACGGGGCACTTTATCTCCCCGAGCCGCGCGCGCATATCGAATTTCATGCAGGAGGCCGCGAGGCGGCTCACCGTCAGGAGCTCCTCGGACGTTCCCTCCGTCTCGAGCGCTTCGAAGGCCTCGCGCCACGTTTCCCTGTACTCCGGGGAGTATACGTACTTCGTCATGGACCTGTTGAGTCCCCTCACGTCGCCCGCGCGGGCAAGCTCTATCCATTCACGGATCACGTGCTCCGCACTGCCGCACGGGCCCGCACTCGTCGAGGCGACGGTCATCGCGCGCACGAGCTCCGGATGCTCCGCGGCGAGGCTCAGTGCCATCATGCCGCCCTGCGAGGCACCGAAGACGTCCGCTTTCTCAATTCCGAGAGAGAGCATGACGGCCGCCGTGTTCTCCGCGAGAGCCTCTATGGTGCATCCGTCGTCTACGGGAGCGCTCCGCGCGAAGACGTAGACCGTATAGTCCTCCGTGAAATCCGAAAAGGCCGCCGCGACGGCCTCGGCAGACAGCGTCACCGGCTTTATGCTCAGGCCCGGCAGTATCACGAGAGTCCTGCCGCCCGTGCCGAACGAGAAGTAGTCCATCGTGAGGGCGCCGATGCGCGCCGTATCTCTCTTTACTCCGCTCATGCTCCATACCTCCGCGGGTGTTGTCGATACCCCGTATTATCGCACACACGCGCGCGTATGTAAAGGAGGCAAAAGCTTCGTATTGCTTTTTGCGCACTCATGCATTACAATATCAGCAGACTAAATATGTATTTTTCGGAGGTCTCATAATGAGCGACGAATACGGCAGCGATTATATCACCATAACCGACGAGGAGGGCAACGAATACGAGCTCGAGCATCTCGATACCATCGAGGTCGGCGACCAGCTCTACATGGCGTTCCTGCCCGCAGAGGAGGACGAAAACGGCGAGCAGCCGACCGAGATGATCATCCTCAAGGTCGTCGAGATAGACGGCGAGGAGATGTTCGAATCCATCGAGGACGAGGAGGAGCTCGACAGAGTGTACGAGCGCTTCATGGAGCAGCTCTTCGACGACGAGGAAGACGAGGAAGAGGGCGAATAAGCCCGGTTTTTGACAGGCGTACGCGCTTGTATTTCCGGCGTCCGCGTGGTATACTTAAAGCATCCCTGCGGTGTACGTGGCGGGCTCTTTAAAACCCACATCTCTTATAAGGGACGCTACTCTCTTGCCGCGGATTGCAGGCCTCCCCGCTTCACGCGGGACGTTGGAAGCAGCTAAACGGCAAGGCGGCGACCCACCTGCATCTAAGTGCAGGTTCTTAACGGGTCCGGCACGGCACATGCGGGGCGCATCGCATTGAAAAAGCCCTCTGCGGAATCTTTCCGCAGAGGGCTTTCATGTACCCTGCGTCACGAGCCGAGGTCCTCGAGCAGGCGCAGCAGTTCCTCGCGCCCCTCGACCCTGATGCCGTCCGTGAGAAGCCGTCTGTCCGCTTCCGGCAGGCCGCCCACGCTTATCTCCGTCACTATGACGGGCACGGTGTCGTAGTCGGCGTGGAAGACGCACACGCTTCCCGCGCACTCGCGCACCACGAAGCCGGGAGGCTCCGAGGCGGGCGTTTCGGCGGACACCTCCGCCGCGGCCGGCTCTGTCGGGACGCCTCCCGCCGCCGCTCCGAACGTCAGAATGAACGCCGCCGCGCATACAGCCGCGCCGGCAAGTCTCCTGTACATCGAACGCTCCTTTCCCGAAAATCGCTTATTTCCCGTGTTTATTATGGGCCGTGATGCAAAAATTCATACCCTTGTGACATATGATTTGACAGACCGTGTTATAATCATCTTATCCTCTTGAAAGGAGGGCGGAAATGAAGCCGGATAAACAGAAAGTCCTCCGTGCTGCCGAGGCAGGCGCGCACGGGATAGGCGACGTGATCCTTTTCATACTCAGAGCCATAGGCACCGTGCTGCTCATCGTGCTTACGACCGGCATCATCTTTGCATGCATCTTCGCCATCTACGTCAAGACGAGTCTCTACAACGACCTCGACGTTGACCTCGATGAGCTCACGCTCAATCAGACGAGCACGATATACGCTTTCGACGGACGTACCGGAAAATACGAGGTGCTGACGACGCTGTACGCGAAGGAAAACCGCGTCTGGGTCGAATACGACGAGATACCCGAGTACGCCGAGCACGCCGCCGTCGCAATTGAAGACAAGCGCTTTTACAAGCATCAGGGCGTCGACTGGTACCGTACCGCAGGCGCCGCCGCGACGATGTTCCTCACGATGGAAAACGAATTCGGCGGCTCCACCATCACGCAGCAGCTCATCAAGAACGTCACGCAGTTCGACGAGGCGACCGTAAAGCGCAAGCTCATAGAGATATTCCGCGCCATCGAGCTCGAAAAGCATTACAGCAAGTCCGAGATAATCATGCACTACCTCAACACCGTCAACTTCGGCGGCAGTGTTTACGGCATAGGCGCCGCCGCGAACCACTACTTCGGCAAGGACGTCTCGGAGCTCACGCTCGCAGAATGCGCGAGCATAATAGGCATCACGAACAACCCCTCGGCATATAACCCCTATATCAGCACCAAGACCCGTGAGAACAACAGGAAGCGCCAGCTCCTCATCCTCGACGAGATGCTCGATCAGGGCTATATCACCGAGGCAGAGCACGACGAGGCCGTCGATCAGCCGCTCGTCTTCCGCCGCGGCGACGAGGAATCCATAGAATTCGAGCCGTACAGCTGGTTCGTCGAGGCAGTCATAGACGACGTCACGGAGGACCTCGCACGCGAGAAGAACATCTCCGAGGAGACCGCGAGCAGGCTTCTCTTCAACGCCGGATACAATATCTACACGACCATGTCCCCTGCCATACAGGAGATAATCGACGACGTTTACTCCGACCGCGCCAACATCCCCTCCGGCTACAAGCAGAGCGAGACTCAGGAGCTCAACAGCGCCATGGTCATCATCGACCCGCACACCGGCGATATAGTCGGCATGGCGGGCAGCATGGGCGAAAAAGAGAGCAGCCTCATATTCAACTACGCGACCGATATGCTCCGTCCCCCCGGATCGACTGTAAAGCCCATCGCGTCCTACGGGCCCGCCATCGAGCTCGGCTACGTCCTTCCCTACACCACTTTCAACGACGGCAAGGACGTCAAGCTCTCCGGCACGAGCTGGTATCCCAACAACGACACGTATTCCTTCTCCGGGCTCGTGACCCTGCGCTACGCCCTGCAGCGCTCGATAAACACCGTCGCCGCCCAGCTCGTCGACATGATATCCCCCGCCGTCAGCTACTCGTTCCTCACCGAACGCTTCGGCGTGACGAGCCTTGACCCCGAAAACGACGTCTCCTACGCGCCTATGGCGCTCGGGCAGTTCACCTACGGCATCTCGCCGAGAGAGCTCGCCGACGCCTATACCGCGTACGCCAACGGCGGCATCTACAACTCCTCGCGCACCTACTCCCTGATAACCGACGCGGACGGCAACACCGTCCTCGAAAACCCGGTCACGTCCATCGCGGCAGTCTCCGATACGACGGCGTACTACATGACCGATATGCTCTGCAACGTCGTCAACGCAGGTACGGGTTACCTCGCCAAGGTCGACGGCATGCCGACCGCCGGCAAGACCGGCGCCTCCTCCGACTGGTGCGACAGATGGTTCGTCGGCTACACGCCGTATTACGTCGCCGCCGTATGGACCGGCTACAACCTGCCCGAATACATGGGCAGCTCCAACCCCGCGACCGGCCTCTTCAAGCAGGTCATGAACAGGGTGCACGAAAACCTCGAGCCGGTGAATTTCCCCGTTCCGGACGACATGGTCCGCGTGACGGTGTGCATCGACTCCGGCATGCTCGCCACCGACGCCTGCAAGGCGGACATCCGCGGCGACCACACGATGACCCTGCTCATGAAGAGCACCGAGGTCCCCAGGAGCCGCTGTGACTGCCACGTCATGGTCGAGGTCTGCGGCACCTCCCTCTGCCTCCCCTGCGAGGATTGCCCCGAGGATGGAATAATCGAGGTCGGCGTGCTCAAGCTCGACGACATCGACTACCACGTGCTGACGCCGGAATTCCTCGACGAGGACAAAAATCCGGTCATCTTCATCGAGTCCGACATGGAGTTCTGCCCGATGCACAACATCGACCCCGCGACGGGCTGGCTCATCGATCCCGAGACGGGCTTCCTCGTCGGGCCGACGACGGGCTTCCTGTTCGACATGGCGGCCGGCAAGGTCTACGAGCCGAACACCGGATGGGAGATGGAGATACACACCTGGACTCTGATAGATCCCGACACCGGCAAGCTCTACGACTTCTACGGTAAGGAGTACACCGAGCCCGTCGATCCGTACTCCCCCGTCATCATCCCGCTCCCGCCGGGCTTCCCGCTCCCGGACCTGCCCGACCCGCCGGAGCCCACGGACGTCATCCCGCAGCCGGAGGACGACCCGAACTACGTCCCGCCCGAGCCGACCGACATCATCCCGCAGCCGGAGGACGATCCCGAGTACGTCACGCCGGAGCCCACGGATATCATTCCCTGATGGAGCCTGCGGAGCGTCGTTCCTTCCCTTTTTCAGCTCAACTTATGATACGGACCCGCCCGGCAGACGCTCCGGACGGGTCCGCGTTTTTTCGCCGCGCGCCCGCATAAATACCCGTTTTTCGTCTGTCCCCGGCTCAAATATGGACGGAAATGAGACGAAATATGAACAAACTGTTGATAAATCCGGCGAAAAGGATTAGAATGAGTCAGCATGCAAGAAAAAACGGGTATAATCGAGGGCTGAAAATGAAAGAGAATAAACGCAGACTCGGGGACCGCAGAGACGGCACCCTTCTTCGTGATATCGACTCAATGCACTACATTACCCCGTATCTCTATCCCAACAGAGCCGACAACGAGGCCTATATCAGCGAGCGCATCGACCTCACCGCGATAAACGAATACCTTGAAAAGAAAAACGCCGGCTCCGACACGAAGTGGACGCTCTTCCACGTCGTGCTCGCCGCCGCGATGAAGACCGTTCGGCTCCGCCCCAAGCTCAACCGCTTCATTCAGGGCAAGAGGTTATATCAGCGCAACGAGCTCACCGCCGCCTTCGTCGTCAAAAAGACCTTCAGCGACGAATCGCACGAGGCTCTCGCCTATCTGCACTTCTTGCCGGACGATACGATAGATACGATCCACGAGCGCCTCATGAAGGAGATAAACTCCACGCGCGGAGAGACTCTCGACAACTCCACCTCCGCCATGGACATGATGATGCGCATGCCGCGTTTCCTCTGCTCCTTCCTCATGGCGATATTCCGCAGGATGGACTATCACGGGAAGATGCCCGCCTCTCTCGTGGCGACCGACCCGTACTACGCGACCTGCATGTTCTCCAACCTCGGCTCCATCAAGCTCCGCTCCGGATATCACCATCTCACCAATTGGGGCACCAACTCGCTCTTCATCATCATCGGAGAAAAGAAGACCGTCCCCGTCTTCAATGCCGACGGCTCCTTTACCATGAAGGAGACCGTTGACATCGGTCTGACCGTGGACGAACGCATAGCCGACGGATACTACTACTCGAAGTCCGTCGCGCTCCTCAAGAAGCTTTTGAGCGAGCCCGAGCTTTTAGAGCTGCCCGCATCTCAGGAGGTATGAACCATGACCGAAACCAAGACTCCCTGGCTGACCAACTACGGAAACGTCCCGCCGCACCTTGAATATCACACCGGCTCGATGTTCGACGCCGTCAAGGATATAGCCGAGAAGTATCCCGACAACATCGCATACGATTTCATGGGCAAGACCACGACCTACAGGAAGTTCGTCTCCCAGGTCGAGCTGTGCGCCCGCGCCCTCAAATCCATAGGTGTCCGCGAGGGCGACCACATCACCATCGCCATGCCGAACTGCCCGCAGGCGGTCCTCATGTTCTACGCTACCAACCTCGTCGGCGGCATCGCCAACATGGTCCATCCGCTTTCGAGTGAAAACGAGATAGAGTTCTTCATAAACGAATCCAAGAGTCTCTACGTCATCACTCTCGACCAGTTCTACGCGAAGTTCGAGGCCATACGCAAGAACGTCAACGTCGCCAACATCATCATCGCGAGCATCCGCGACGCGCTCTCCCCCACGGTCAAGGCGGGCTATATGCTCGTCGAGGGCCGCAAGATCGAGCCCATCCCCAAGAGCGCGCCCGTCATCCTCTGGAAGGAATTCCTCAGGCGCGGCACGACCTACCACTGGACCTACCGCGTCGAGAAGAAGGGCGAGGACCCCGCCGTCATCCTCTATTCCGGCGGCACGACCGGCACGACCAAGGGCATCCTGCTCACCAACCTCAACTTCAACGCGCTCGGTGCTCAGATCATCGCGACCAACCCGATGTTCCGTCCCGGCGACAAGATGCTCGCCGTCATGCCCATATTCCACGGCTTCGGCCTCGGCGTCTGCATACACTCCATGCTCTCTAACGGCGGACGCTGCATCCTCGTCCCGCGCTTCACCGCAAGCAGCTACGCCAAGCTCATAATGAAGTATCACTGCAACTTCATCGCCGGCGTGCCGACGCTCTACGAAGCCCTGCTCCGCCTTCCCAGCATGAACAAGGCCGATCTCTCCTGCCTCAAAGGCGTCTTCTCCGGCGGCGACTCGCTCTCCATCGAGCTCAAAAAGCGCTTTGACAAATTCCTGTACGATCATCACGCGACCATTCAGGTCCGCGAGGGCTACGGAACGACCGAATGCGTCACCGCGAGCTGCCTCACCCCGACCCACGTCACCAAGGAGGGCAGCATAGGCCAGCCCTTCCCCGACACCTTCTACAAGATCGTCACTCCCGGCACGACCGAGGAGGTCCCCTACGGCGAGGAGGGCGAGATCTGCATCGCAGGCCCGACCGTCATGCGCGAATATATCAACAACCCCGAGGAGACCGCGAACACCCTCCGCGTCCACGACGACGGACGCACGTGGGTACACACCGGCGACCTCGGCACGATGGACGACGAGGGCTTCATCTACTTCCGTCAGCGCATCAAGCGCATGATAATCACCAGCGGCTACAACGTCTATCCCTCGCAGATAGAGAACGTGCTCGATGCGCACGAATTCGTGCACATGAGCTGCGTCATCGGTGTGCCCGACCCCTACAAGATGCAGAAGGTCAAGGCCTTCGTCATGCTCAAAAAGGGCTACGCCGCGAGCGACGAGACGAAGGAGATACTGCTCGCGCACTGCCGCCGCAACATCGCCAAGTACGCCATGCCCTTCGACATAGAGTTCCGTGAGACGCTTCCGACGACGCTCGTCGGCAAGGTAGCGTACCGCGAGCTCGAGGCGGAGGAGGCCGAAAAGCAGAAAGCCGCCGCCGCGGCAGCAGCCGAAGCCGTTCAGTAAGAGAATACGAAGACCGGCAGACGCCGAAAGGTATCTGCCGGCCTTTTGTCCGCAAACGAATAACGCGGTCTGTTTTGATAAACAGACCGCGTTATTTCACTTATCCGATCAGACCTCGGGGTCGACGTAGCTTCTGATATCGAACTTGCCGAGCGCGCGCGCGTAGGCACCGAAGGCGCGCAGGTGGATGCCCTCGCCGTGGTCGGCGCCGAAGAAGAAGCCGGCGTCGTGCATCGTGCGGGTGTTGAACACGAGGGTGCCGAGGCTTCCGTTGCAGCCTTCCTCGACCCAGGAGAACATGTAGGTGTCGTCTCTCAGCTTGCCGTACAGGCACGGGGAGCTCCACATCATTCCGCCGCCGTTGTTGGGGAGGAATATCGTCCAGGAATAGGAATTGAGGCCGCTGTAAACGTGGGCGGAGCACATCATGTCGCTGTAATTCCAACTGAAGGACTTGCCGAGGAGCTCGTCGGTCACGTGATGGCGGATGTACTTGGGCGGATTATAGCCCTCACCCTCCATGACGCCGAATATCATGCGTTCGGAGACCTCGTTGCCAGCGTACGGAGTGCCGAGGGTACCCACGACGCCGGTGGTGAGGGAGTTGGCGATGTCGAGGCAGACAGTCCTGCACACGATGGGATAATCCCACTCGACCATGTGGCCGAAATAGAACATTTCTTCGGCGCACTCGAAGCCCTCGTAGGCGGCCTCGTGCCATTCGGTCTCGCCCTCGTCGCGGACGCGGAGCAGCTTTTCGGTCACGAATTCATACTCCCAGCAGGGACCGTCGTCGTAGCGCACGGTCACCTTCTTGCCGACCATCATGTCGGAAAGAGGCATCTTCTTGGAGCCCGTCTTGTCGGTGCCGCCCATGGCGCTGCCTCTGTTGCTGAACGCGGGAGCAATATGCTTGGAGGCCTCGAGGACCTCTTCGGCGGTCATCGCCGGGTGCTGGGTCGCGGGACGGTACACGGCGCGGTAGCCCTTGTACTGCCCGTCCTTGGCGGCTAGGGAGGATGCGCGGACTATCTTCTCACCGAGATCGGTGAAGGGCTCGAGTGTCGCGAGCTGGCCCGTGATCCTGCCTTCGGCCTCAAATATCTCATAATGGAAGCCGTCCTTCTCGTCAAAGCCGAGGTGGACGCCGACGCTCTTCACGGTGAAGAGGTCGATGACCTTGAAGGTCATCATGCCGCTGAACTCCGCTTCGACGCGGGCGGCGATGTAGACCTCCTCGCTGAGCTTGATGAAATCGGTCGGCGCGCAGTAGGTCATGTTGCGGTACGGTCCGGTGAGGCGCTCGGTGGAGCAGTACATGACGGAGGGATAGAATTCGAGCAGCTCCTCATCGAGGTCGGTCTTCCAGTAGAAGCCCTTGCCCTCCATGCGGTTGGTAAGGGTGTGCAGCTTCTCGGGAGCGGGCTCGCCCTTGTCTATGTAGCCGTAGTATACCTCGCGCTGGACCTCGCGGGCCTGCTTGACCTGGCCGGCGAAGAACACCTCGAACACGGTCACGAGGCCGGTCGCCCAGTCGATGACGGAGGTATAGCCGCGGAGCGTGCCGGGGATGAGATGAGTGAACAGCGTGAAGCCTTTGATCGTCTTGGCGGCATAGGAGCAGCGCACCGGGGCGGCGCCGTTCTCGATGACGGTGAGCTCGTTTTTGTCGGCGAACTCATACTCGAGGTCGGCGGAGAACTTGTCGTTCTTCGCGGTGATCTTGAGTTTCTTTCCCGCGAGAGCTCCGCATACGGGCTTAACGGAAGAGGGCGCCTTGGCTTCGGCGAGCGCGGCACCTATCTGTTCCGGGGTGAGCATGGTATATTTAATTCTATGCATATACAGGTCTCCTTTTCGACGCCCCCGTGGGAGCTTTTTTAACATATTACCATATTCCCCTCTCAAAAAAAAGCTCGTTTTTGACATATCTCATACATCTTTTCCCGTATTACGTGTGTTTTTTCTTCCGTAACGCGCCGCGCTCCGCCATTCCCGCTCATCCGCGCCCGGAAAAATAAAAAAGGTTGCAAAACGAGCCATAACCGAGTTATAATGTTTCCCAGCATATTTGATATATCGACAGAACGTGCTGATTGCGTTTTTGCACCGCGGCGGCGCTTTCCGCGCCGTCCGGACTCTCTGCAAGGAGTCGGGTAAGTATGGGCGAGATCATCCTCCAAGTACATAATATATGCAAGTCCTTCGGGCCTACCGTTGCCCTGAACGACGTCGACTTCACGCTCAGGCGCGGCGAGGTCCACGGGCTCATCGGCGAAAACGGCTCCGGAAAATCCACGCTTACCTCCATCATCGCAGGCATACAGCGTGCCGACAGCGGTACGATGGAGTTCCGCGGCGAGCCCTACGCTCCCGCGAGCGTCATTTCCGCGCAGTCCGAGGGCATCTCGATGATAGTTCAGGAGATGGGCACCGTACCCAACATCTCCGTCGCGGAGAACATCTTCCTCGGCAAGGAGAGCCGCTTCTCGAAGGGCGGCTTCGTCGGGAAAAAGCAGATGATAGCCGAGGCCGGCAAGGCCCTTGCCAACATAGGCGTCTCCCACATAGTACCCGCCGCGCCGACCTTCTCCTGCAATCTCGAGGACCGCAAGCTCATAGAGCTCGCCAAGGCGATGTACGAGGACCCCGAGATACTCATCGTCGACGAGACGACCACCGCCCTCTCCCTCGACGGGCGCGACGTGCTCTACAACATGATAAACAGGATGAGCGAGGCCGGAAAGGGCGTCATCCTCATCTCCCACGACCTCGAAGAGCTCATGAACGTCTGCAGCGTTCTCACCGTCCTGCGTGACGGCGTCATCATCGATACGCTGCAGCGCGAGCAGTTCGACGAGGACCTCATAAAGGCTCTTATGGTCGGCCGCGAGCTGACCGGAAACTACTACCGCGCCGACTACGACGGCTCCTTCGGCGAGGAAGTCATCCTCAAGGCGGAGCACCTCACGGGCGCAGACATGGTCGAAGACGTATCCTTCGAGCTCCACGCGGGCGAGATACTCGGCTTCGGCGGGCTCTCCGGCGGCGGCATACACGAGCTCGGCCGTCTCCTCTTCGGCGCAGACAAGGCCATCGTCGGCTCCGTCACCCTTGCCGACGGCACGAGCGTTTCAAGCCCCGTCCTCGCGGTGAAAAAGCGCATGGGCTACGTTTCCAAAAACCGTGACGAGGAGGCCATAATGCTCCGCGCCTCGATAAAGGACAACGCAGTCATCACGGCGCTGACTCAGCTCACGAGGAGCGGACTTATCACCCAGTCGCGCGAGAAGACCCTCGCCGAGGAGGTCGTAAGCTCCATGGAGGTCAAGTGCGCCGGGATAAACCAGCAGATAAGCTCTCTCTCCGGCGGCAACAAGCAGAAGGTCAGCTTCGGCAAATGGATAGGCGCCGGTGCGAAGGTGCTGATCCTCGACTGCCCGACCCGCGGCATAGACGTCGGCGTCAAGCAGGCGATGTACAATCTCATATACGCGCTCAAGCGGCAGGGACATTCCATCGTGCTCATAAGCGAGGAGCTAGCGGAGCTCATAGGCATGTCCGACCGCATCATGATAATCAAGAACGGCCGCATCTCGGGTGAGTTCCGGCGCAGCGAATCGCTGTCGGAGAAGGACCTCATCCAGGTCATGATATAGGAGGCGGCGCGATGAAAACAGGTATAAAGAGCAAGCTTAATATCTTCCTTCCGTTCGCGGGCTTCGCATTCGTTCTCATCCTCTTCATAGCCATCACGGGCGGCCGCTTCGTCTCCGGATCCAACCTCAACAACATCATAAACCAGTCCTATACGGTCATGCTCGTCGCCGCGGGCGCAACGCTCATCTATGCGCACGGCGGCATGGACTTCTCCGTCGGCTCCGTGCTCGCTCTCTCCGAGATGTGCGCGGCCCTCGCCTACGAGGGAACGGGCATGGCATGGCTCATGCTCCCGACCGCGATAGTGACGGCGCTCGTGTGCGGCTTCATTACCGGCATCATCACCGTCAAGCTCAACGTCCCGCCCTTCATCTCCTCCCTCTGCATGCAGTTTACCTGCCGCGGCGTCCTCAACCTTATCGTCAACACCCGCTCCATCGGCGTCACGGAGCTTCCCGACCCCACGTGGGTCCAGCGTCTGCCGGTGCTCGCGGCCGCGATAGTCATAATCTGGCTCATACTCAACTACACGAAGATTGGCAAGGCCAACAAGGCCATCGGCGAGAACATCCTCTCTGCAAAGGTCTCCGGCATCAACGTCGACGCCCACAGGATGTACGCCTACCTCATCAGCGCCGTCACGCTCGGCATCGCCGCCTACTTCAACCTCATGCACAGCGGTACCGTCACCAGCAACGCCGGCCTGGGTCTTGAAATGGACGTCATCATCGCGCTCGTGCTCGGCGGACTCTCCCTCTCCGGCGGCTACTCCTCCTCCGTGCGCTGCGCCGTCATCGGCAGCCTCATCATCGTTACCATTTCCAACGGTCTTTCGATCATCGGCCTCTCGCCGAACTACATAGGCATCATCAAAGGCATCGTCTTCCTCATCGTCGTCGTCTTCACCTACAAGCACAACAAGTCATCCCTGCTCCCGCGCTGAAAAACGCGGTGAATCAAAATAAAGAGGTGTACTATGAAGAAACTGCTCAGAATCACAGCGGTCATCTGCCTGGTTGCAATGCTCCTCGCTCTGACCGCCGCCTGCGGCAACACTTCGGCCAAACCGACCGAGGCTCCGCAGAACACCCAGTCCGCAGACCTCCCTCACTACAAACTCGGTCTCGTAGCCTTTACGAACACCGGTCTGTGGTGGGAGCGCGTCTACGACGCCGTCAACGCCCTGGCCAAGGAGTTCAACTGTGAAGTCTCCATCGCCTACGGCGACACTCCCGACGCCGTCATCGCGGCCGTCGAGAATCTCTGCTCCGCCGGCGTGGATGGCATCATCGCCATGGCTACCGGTGGCGTCACCCCCCGTCTGGTCGAGATCTGCCAGGCCAGCAGCACCTACTTCGTCGGCGGCTACAATGACTGCACGCTCGACGCGGGCTATGAGTCCATCGCCAGCAACCCCTACTGGGTCGGCAACGTCTATTTCGATGAGTATGCTACCTCCTACGGCATCGCTCAGGACATGATCGCCAACGGCGCCAAGAACTTCGTCATCTTTGGTCTTCCCCCGGGAATCTCCACCAGCTTCGACCTCCGCGCCACCGGCGCCATGAAGGCTGTTGAGGATGCCGGTCTGACCGCCGTCGAAGTCCGCTCCTTCGCTCTCCCCGAGATCGCCAACACCTTCCTTACCCAGTATCCCGACACCGATGCCGTGTACAGCATCATGTATGCTACCACCTACATCACCAACCCCATCATGAGCGCGGGATACAACGGCAAGCTCCAGGTCTCTACCTATGACGACGAAGGCGATACCGTCGGCGCGTTCGACAACGGCCTTCTGACCCACGCCACCGAAGGCGGCAACGCTCAGGCTCAGGTCTGCTTCGCTCTTCTCTACAACGCCCTCGGCGGCGCGAAGCTCACCAATGCTGACGGCACTGCTCCTCACATCCTTCTCCCCTACTGCATCATGAAGAACTCCGCCGAATACACCGTCTTCCTGGATCACTCCACCAACGGCAAGTATCCGTACAGCCTGGACGAAGTCAAGGCCATGATGAAGGCATACAATCCCGACGTCACCGTCGAGAGCATCGAGGCGTTCACCTCCGTCTTCTCGACCGAGTGGCTCACCAACCACTAAGCTTCTACAATGCGCAGGGCGCGGATGATCTCCGCGCCCTGCACCCAACGCGATTTGCAGAATACGGGGTGCTTTTATGAGTAAGCAAGACAATATCGCTCTTAGGATACTGAAATCCATAGCTCTGCCCGTCGGCATGTACCTGCTGTTTTTCATTCTCACCAGGTTCATCGGTCAGGGTCATTTCGGTACGTGGGAGACCACGCTGCCCATTCTCCGCAACGCCGTCCTCGGCAGCTGCATAGCGCTCGCCATGACGTGCAACATGCAGAACGGGCGCTGGGACTTCTCCATCGGCATGATGGTCGTGCTCTGCCCCGTCCTCGTCATGCCGCTCGTGGACCTGATCCACGGCGGCCCCATAGGTCTGCTCGTCCTATGCATCGTGGCAGGCCTCGTCCTCTCGCTGATAAACGCTGCGGCGTACATCTTCATCAAAGTCCCCACGATAGTCACGAGCATCGGTCTGATGCTCATCTACGAAAGTGTCATCCTCGTCTACGGCGGAGGACGCGGCGCGCGAATCTCCGATCTGAAAATGCTCAAGCTCGGAGTTTCTCCCTACATCTTCATCATCGGCGTCGTCGCCATCGCCGTCTTCTATATCCTCTACACGCACACTAAATTCGGCTACAACGTGCGGTCGCTGTCGGGCAATCAGGCCCTTGCGGTCAGCACCGGAATAAATGAGAAGCGCAACGTCCTCATGTGCTACCTGCTCTGCGGCTTCCTCGTCGGCATAGCGGGCGCCATCTACGTCTCCATGTCGGGCAACCTCACCGCCACCTCCAAATACAACGGTTCGATGAACATCATGTTCGAGGCGTTCCCGCCCGTCTTCATCGGCTTCTACCTCACGAAGTACTGCAACCTCACCTTCGGCGTCGTGCTCGGCTCGCTGACGATGAAGATACTCACGACCGGCATGCTCGCCCTCAGCATTCCCGCGGCCCTGCAGAACGTCGGCGTCGGCGTCTTCCTCCTCGTCTTCATCGCCTTCACGACCAACCAGGAGAAGATCCGCGAGGCGCACGACATACGCAAGCGCATCGCCCTCGTCACGGCGTCGCTTACGACGGACCAAGGAAAATAGCGCGGGAAATCATCAAGCAGCTTCCGGAATATCCGGGAGCTGCTTTTTTGTGTTCTGCGGGAGGCGTGAGAGTCCCTTCAGGCGCTGCGCGCCGGTTTTTCCATAAACGTGGACGCCTGTTCTGCCGCATCATCGCTCCTCCTGTGCAAGGGGCAGCGAAAAGGCGTCGCGGAGCAAGCTGACTGAGGGGATTTAAAGACGAGACAGGCACCCGCATAGGCTCCCCTTGAGGATGCAAGGGGAGCTGTCAAAACCTCAAGTTTTGACTGAGGGGATTTGAAGCACGGAAGATTTCCGCATTTCTATCCCCCCCGCCTCGCTTTGCTCGGCACCTCCCCTTGTGCACAAGGGGAGGCTTTTTGCACGGCGGGAGGGAGTCTCCCTCGCTGCGGAAAGCTCCTGTTGCGGTGCCAGAAAATGCTTCGGGAGGGGCAAGCCCCTCCCCTACGGTAAGACGGCGGCGCTCGCAAACGTCCCCCACCGCCTTCGGCGGAGCCCCCTTTGCACAAGGGGGCCTTCGGATTCTGCCGTATCATCGGCTTCCCTTGTGCACAAGGGGAGGCTTTGGCACGCCGGAAGGGAGTCTCCCTCGCTGCGGAAAGCTCCTGTTGCGGTGCCAGAAAATGCTTCCGGTGGGGCAAGCCCCTCCCCTACGGTAAGACGGCGGCGCTCGCAAACGTCCCCCACCGCTACGGAGCCGTTTCCCGTGGCCGCATCGGCGCGGCTGTCTGCCGCGCCGTGTCGATACAACGCAAAAAAAGCGGGGACTCTTTACGAGTCCCCGCAAAATGCGATCTCGATTTACGCTTCTTTTTCTTTCTTCTTCATCGTGATCTTTATCGCTATCATGGCGATCGCCGGGATGATGGCGGTGATGGAGGCGACGATGAAGGTCGGGATGACGCGGCCGCCCATGATGTTGCGGGAGAGGAAGTTGAAGAAGATGGAGGAGAGGCCGAGCATCAGCATGATAACGCCGTAGTTCGTTCCGGAATACTTCGGGCCGAAGAAGTCGGTGCTCATGGCGGCGTGGATGGAGGACGGGCCGCCGAACGCGAACGCGAGGATCGCAACCACTATTCCGAAGCCGATACCGCCGACGAAGGTCATCAGGAAGCCGCTCACGACGGTTATGACGGAGAGGATGATGATGGAGGTTATCCTGCCTATCTTGTCCGACAGAGCCGCCATGATGAGTCTGCCGGCCGCGTTGGTGATGCCGGTGATGGATACGACGAGCGTTGCCGCCGCGTCGCTCAGTCCGCGCTCCATGCCGAGGCTCTTGATGAGGGGCAGAGACACGTTCCAGACGGCGTTGATGAAGAACACGCTCGCGATGAGAGCCCAGAACGGAAGGGTCTTCACGGCCTGACCGAAGGTGTAGCTCTTGACGTCGGTCGTCTGCGCGGCGGGAAGGTTGAGAGAGGTGATGTACTCATCGCTCGGGAGCTTGATGAGTATGCAGGAGGCAAGACCGAGGACTATGAAGATGGCGGCCATCGTGAAGAACACGCTCTGGAAGTTCGTTGTCACGGTCGCGACGCCCTCGACGACGGCGTCACCGGTCTTGAAGGTGTTGATGAGGAAGGTGCAGAAGGGCGAGAAGAGCACGGTCGAAAGACCGAACGCGCAGACGGCGAGGCCGCTCGCGAGGCCGCGCCTGTGCGGCATCCACTTCTGCAGGCAGTTGAGGCAGGCGCCGTAGGCAAAGCCCGTGCCGATACCGCCCATGACGCAGTAGGTCAGGTTGATGAGGCCGATGCTCTTTTCGGTGAGCAGGCCGGTGAGGAAGATGCCGAGCGAGAAGAGCACGACGCCGATTATGGCGGTTATCTTCGGGCCCTTCCTGTCAAGCAGGATACCGCCGAGCAGGTTGCCCAGCGTAAAGGCGAAGAGGTTATACGAGGATACCATCGTAGCAGCGTCGACGCTCATATTGAACGTGGCGATGATGGGATTTCTGAACACGCTCCACAGATAGAGGATACCCACGCAGAGCTGCACGACGAGGCAGGCTATTATAACGGGTACCGGAGACGATCTCTTCGGTTTTACAGTTTCCATTGTTCACACGACCTTCGCTTTTTCTGATACGGTACATATTATACCACGATATACCGATATAGATTAACACAGAGCCGGTCTTCTGTCAATCGCCATGACTCACGCGGGACGCCGCAGAGCCTCGCTCCGTTACAAATATATACAAATTTTGCGTTTTCCGGCGCGATTCGGGATTGACAAGCCCGATTCCTTATGATAATATACGTTTCACGACACTATAAGTGTGTGATATATGCCGTTATCCGGCCGAAAGGAATGTTCGTCATGAAACTGGCGCTTACGATAGTTCAGCTTCTCTGTGCTCTGGCGGTCGTCGCCGTCGTCCTTATGCAGTCCGGCAAGAGCGCCGGCCTCTCCGGTGCCATCTCCGGCGCCGCCGACACCTTCCTCGCGAAGAACAAGTCCCGCTCCATCGACGCCAAGCTCGCCCGCGCAACCAAGTGGCTCGCGATCGCTTTCGTCGTGATCACCCTTATCCTCAATATCATTGCGTGATCACTTCTTAAAAGGAAAAAACTGAGGCAGTCCCTTTCGGGACTGCCCTTTTTTTATTTCCATTCGGTAAGTCTGTCGCCCTTTACGAGGAAAGCCCTCCGCGCTATCGCCGCGAGCGGGTCGTCCGAGTGAGAGTCGGAGCAGAACTCCGCTATCTCCGTATCCGGCAGCTCCTCGCGGAAGCGCCGCACCTTCTCCTCCCCGTGGCAGTTCAGGCCGTCGTAGCCGCCCGTCTCGGGGTCTACGACGGAGGCTATCAGCTTCCCGACGCCGAGCTCGGCACATATCCCGCGGAGCAGGAATTCCGGCGAGGCGGAAATGACGACGTCGTCGTCTCTGTGTCTTTCGTAATAGAAGCTCTTTATCCTGCTTTTGTTGCGCTTCCAGAACTCGGGGACGAGCTCCTGCGTGTCGCCTATCGGCGCGAAGACGGAATATATCTTCTGCTTCATGGCTGTCTTGTCCGTCTTTTTCAGAGCGTAACGCGCTCCGGCGGCGGCCCACACGAACACGTACCGCAGGAGAGACGGATGCCTCGTGAGCATGAAGCCGAGGAAGCGCACCGTCGAATCGCCGCGGAATATCGTGTTGTCGAAGTCGTATACGTTTACCTCACGCGGCACCGAAGAGCCTCCCTCCATAGAGCACGGCGGCGATTATCGCCGCAAATATGACGACGAGCACGAGCATGACCTTGTCGCCGAGCAGGACGTCGACGGGATCCGCCCAGTCGCTCTTTTCGATGCTCAGGCTGTATTTCATGCAGATGAGAAGGGCAAGCGGCGTCGTCCAGACAAGTCCCGTACCGCCTCCGGGGCCCGCAAGCACCGTCCACAGAGCGTAGAATACGACCGCGGCGCACATGCACATATACATGTTCTTGTCGAGGAACTCCGGCGTGTAGTATTTCAGCACTCCTCGCACCTCGTCGGCGCGGTCGCCGAGCTTGCGCAGCTCGTTCCTGCGCTTGCCGAGGCCGACGAAGAACGAAAGCGACATCACCGTCAGATACAGCCACGGCGAGACTGCCTGGTCTATCACCACGCCGCCGCTCATGAGGCGGATGAGGAAGCCCGCGGCGAGGATGCATACGTCGAGCAGAGGGATGCGCTTGAGTATGAGGCTGTACAGCACGTTCAGGACGATATAGGCCGCGAGCGCGGCAGTCAGCCCCACGCTCTTCATGCAGAAGGCGGACACGAGCACGCACGCCGCCGCGAGCACCGCGAACAAGCACCACGCGCTGCCCGGCTTTATCTTGCCCGACGCGATCGGGCGGTTACGCTTGACCTCGTGCAGAGCATCCGCCGGCGCGTCGAGGATGTCGTTCATTATATACACCGCCGAGCTCGCCGCACAAAACAGCACCGCCGCCGCGACACAGCGCAGCAGCGCGGGCACGTCCGTCAGCCTTCCGCCAAACAGAAGAGCCGCGAACACGAGCAGGTTTTTTATCCAGTGCTTCGGTCTCAGCAGCCGAATCCACGCCATTTACAGCACTCCCTTTGAGTCCTTTGGGTCATTATAGCAAATAATGCCCGCCGCCGCAACGCCCTTTGCGCGCGCCCGCAGGGCATAATAATGCAAAAAGCGCGCAGGATGAGAAAAAAAGTATGTTTACCTTGCGGCGAGGATAATGTATAATAATATAAAGTTTTCCTGAAAATACGAAACGCCGTGCGGCGGAGGTCGTTTATGGAATTCAACAAGAAAAACATCAAGACGGTTCTGCTGATAATCCTTTTCGCCGTCGTGATATACACTCTCGCGAGGAACCTGACGGTACTGCTCGGGCTGCTCGTAAAGCTCGCCGACGTGCTCAGCACCGTCACGGCCGGCTTCTGTCTGGCCTTTATCCTGAACGTACCGCTCAAATTCTTCGAAAACAAGGTCTTCCGCTTCCTCGATAAGGCAAAACATAAATTCTTCCGCAATTCCAAGCGCGCGCTCAGTCTTATTGCGACCATGCTCCTCGCCTTCGGCATTGTTGTCGGCATCGTCCTCGTCGTCCTGCCCAAGCTCGGAGCGACGATCAGAGGCCTCGCGGACGTGCTCCCCGGCTACGTCTCCTCCGCGATAGACTGGGTCGAGAGCTTCCTCGAGCGCTTCAACATCGCCTCCGGCAGCCTGCCGAGAGTCGAGATAGACTGGGACAACTTCTTCAGCTCCGCCTATGACTACGTTCTCGGCGGCGGCGGGAACATCATCGGCACCGCGACGAACGTCACCACCTCCGTCGCCTCCGGCGTGATAAGCGGCATTTTCAGCATCGTCATCGCCGTCTATATCCTCGCGCAGAAGGAGCGCGTCGGCCGCTGGGCGAAGGGCATCGTCATCGCCTTCCTCCCCGACAAGGCCTCCGACCGACTCCTCAACATCGCCCGTCTCTCCAACGAGGTCTTCTCGAACTTCATCACCGGCCAGCTCATCGAGGCCATCATACTCGGCGTGCTGTGCTATATAGGGATGCTCATTTTCCGCTTCCCGTACCCGGAGATCATCGCCGTCCTCATCGGTGCGACCTCCCTCGTGCCGATGGTCGGCTCGTTCATAGGCGAGGTCATAGGCGGCTTCCTCATCCTGCTGATAAGCCCGCTGAAAGCGCTCTTCTTCATCATCTTCATCCTCTGCCTCCAGCAGGTCGAGGGTACTCTCATCTATCCGCGCGTCGTCGGCAAGTCCGTCGGACTTCCCGGAGTGCTCGTCCTCATCTCCGTCATAGTCGGCAGCAACCTCGCGGGAGTCACCGGCGCGCTGATAGGCGTTCCAGTATGCGCGGTGCTCTTCATAATCATCCGCGAGGCCGTCAAAGAGCGCACGCTCAAAAAGGCCGCGGCAGACGGCGGCAGCGGCATAATGGACAACCTTGCCGACAGTATCGTCGGTGAGAAGAAGGACGGAAAGTAACGCATAACGGCGCTCCGCGCGGCAGATACTATGGTATCACACGATGAAAGGACGTTTTCATTTGAACGATACCGTCAGACTCCTGCGCGAATGTGACTCCGGCACGAAGATGGCCGTCTCGTCTATCGACGACGTGCTCGGCAGGACGGAAAGCGCCGGACTCTCCGATCTGCTCACGACGAGCAGGCGCAGCCACGAGAAGCTCGGCAACAAGATACACTCCCTGCTCGACGACTACGACACCGACGACAAGGAGCCCGCCGCGATGGCAAAGGGCATGTCTTGGATAAAGACCAACGTCAAGATGACGCTCAACGAGAGCGACGCGACCATCGCCGACCTCATCACCGACGGCTGCAACATGGGCGTCAAGTCCCTCTGCCGCTACCTCAATCAGTTCGAGCGCGCCGACAGCGTCTCGAAGGATATATGCCGCGACATCATCGAGATCGAGGACAAGCTCGCGTACGATCTGCGCTCCTACCTCTGACCCGCGAATACGCACGAAACAGCCTCCGCACAATGCGGTGGCTGTTTTTCTTTTTCACCGCGGAGAGCGTGTGGGAATAGCATGGAGACGGAAAGGGTCTTTCCTAATTACTCTACGGCAGGTGGTTTACATAATGTCAAGTCAAATGACTCTCTGCGATCTGCGGCCCGGAGAGCGTGCCGTCGTGACGGAGCTGCGGGCCGTTGGGAGCATGCGCAGGCGCTTCCTCGATATCGGCCTCGTCGAAAACACCGGGGTCGAATGTATCGGACGGAGTCCCGCGGGCGACCCCTCGGCGTATCTCATACGCGGCACGGTCGTCGCGATACGCTCGCGCGATGCGGCGGATATCCTCGTCCGCGCCTGACCGGAGGCGGTCGCCATGGGTCTGACTAACGCATCGGTCGGCATCAGGACAGCCCGCGCCGGCCTTCCGTCCGTTGGAGGCGGCGGTCCGGTCATCGCGCTCGCGGGCAATCCCAACGTCGGCAAAAGCACTCTCTTCAACGCTCTCACGGGCATGAACCAGCATACGGGCAACTGGCCCGGCAAGACCGTCTCCGGCGCTCAGGGGCGATGCCGCGGGCGGCCCTACACGCTCGTGGACATCCCGGGAACTTATTCCCTGCTCGCGCATTCCTCCGAGGAGGAGGTCGCGCGCGACTTCATCTGCTTCGGCAGGCCCGACACCGTCGTCGTTGTGTGCGACGCCACCTGCCTCGAGCGCTGTCTCAACCTCGTTTTGCAGACGATAGAGACCGGCGCGCCCGTGATAGTATGCGTAAATCTCATGGACGAGGCAAAGCGGCGCGGCATCTCGATAGACCTCCCGCTCCTCTCACGCAGGCTCGGCGTGCCCGTCACGGGAACGGCGGCAAACAGGAAGAGCGGCCCCGCCGCCCTGCTCGCCGCACTCGATTCCCCGCCCGGCAGGGACGGCGTCCGCGTACGCTACCCGGACGCAGTAGAGCGCGCGGCGGCGCTCGTCGAGCCCGCGATCTCGGAGGCGGTCTCCGGACGGCTCGACAGCCGCTGGCTCGCCCTGCGTCTCCTCGACCCCGACCCGTCGCTGACGCGCGCGGCGGAGGATTTCCTCGGTTTCTCCGTGACCTTCGACCCCGAAGTTCGCGC
>JAZQQE010000004.1:0-6908 GCA_045628845.1 Oscillospiraceae bacterium | reverse complement strand
AGGAGATCCCGATGCGTACGTGTCAAAGATACTGCTCTCGCTTGATATTACGCGTGAGGTCGTGCGCGAAGCAAAGGACCTCGGTGCAGAGCTCATCGTATCGCACCATCCGATAACGTTTCAGGCAAAAAGCATTATTTGCGGAGACCCTGAAACGCGGAAGATATACGACGCGATACGCTCGGGCATATCGTGCATCTGCATGCACACGAACCTCGACAGCGCCGTAGGCGGAGTGAACGACGCACTTGCTGAGGCGGTCGGACTTATCGATATCGGGCCGCTCGAGAGAGCGGGAGAGGACGAAAAAGGCGTATACGGGATAGGCAGGATAGGGAAGCTCCCGCAAGAAATGAAGCTCTTCGATTATCTCCCTTGGCTGAAGGACGCGCTGAAAACGAACGGACTGCGTTACTATGATTCCGGAAGACCCGTTTCCCGCGTCGCCGTCGGAGGCGGAGCGTGCGGAGGTTATCTCGCGCTCGCCGCAGAGCTGGACTGCGATACTTTTATCACCGCCGACGTTAAATACGACGTATTCCTCGAAGCAAAGGCACGCGGAATGAATATAGTTGACGGAGACCATTTCTGCACCGAAAACGTCGTGCTTCCGAAGCTATATGATCTTATGGGGAATGCTTTTCCCGAGCTGAAGATACACTATTCAAAAGTTCATTCTCAAACCGCTGAATTCTACGTCTGAGCCTAATAAAAAGCGCTGTGTACATCTTCGTACACAGCTCTTTTTGTGTTTTATCAGTTGAGCCTGATGGTCTTCCACTTGCCCTGATTGTATCTGAGCCAGATGAGAAGAGCTCTGAGGCACTGGTCTGCCATGACAGCGATCCAAGCGCCGAAGAGTTCGAGCTGGAGAACGTTGACGCAGAGATAAGCCATAGCCGTTCTGATACCGACAACGGTGATGAGCATGATAACGGCGGTGGATCTCGTATCGCCGGCACCTCTGAGGACGCCTCCGACGACAAACTGCGTGGACTGGAAGGGCTGCATGAGGCCGACGAAGATCATGATCTTGGAAGCAAGAGCAACGACCTGAGCGTCGTCCGTATAGAACTCATCGACAATGAAGCCGCCGAGCGTGGCGAACAGGATACCGAGCACGATTGAAACGTACATGGAGATACGTCTGCAGCGCAGGCTGTAATGCTCCGCCATATCGAGTCTCTTTCTGCCGAGGCTCTGGCCGACGAGGGACGTGGCGGAAACCGCGAAGCCCTGTCCGACCATCATGGACATAGACTGTATGTTGATGCAGATCTGGTGAGTCGCGGTGCTGAGGTCGCCGAGGGAGTTGACGGTGCGGGAGAAGAGTATCTGACCGAGACGCATCATGAGCTGCTCAAACATGGCCGGAGCGCCGACCTTAATGATGTTCATGATGACGTCTTTCTCAAATTTGAGAAGCTTCTTGAGTCTGAGATGGAGATAGAACTTACCGCTGAATACGCACCAGAAGGCGATTACGGTCGCCACGAACTGGCCGAATACGGTCGCGATCGAAGCGCCGACGACGCCGAGAGCGGGAGCACCGAGATGACCGTTGATGAGTATCCAGTTGCCGCAGATATTGACGAGGTTCGCGATGATGTTATAGATCATGCAGGGCCTCGAGTTGCCGGTTCCGCGAAGAGCAGCGGTGATGCACATACTCAACGACGCTATCGGCATACCCAGCATCTGTACCTGCATATACCTTGTGCCAAGGTCTATGGTCTTCTGAGAGATTCCTCCGTTGGCCATGAAGGTTATCATCCATCTCGAGCCCCACGTACCGAGGACCATGCCTATTATGGAGAGGAAAAGGATGAGCATCAGAGCCTGACGAAGGATGGAGCTTGCTTTCTCCTGATCGTGAGCGCCTCTTGCGCGGGCTATCGTCGCGGTAGCACCGGTATTGAGCGCCATGATGGCCGTATTGATGAGCATTCGGGGCTGCATTGCAAGACCTATTGCCGCGATGGATTCGGGGCCGCAGCCGCCGACCATCATCATATCGACCATATTGACGAGAGAAGTGAGGAAAAGCTCTGCAAGGGAAGGCCATGCGATACGCATGATGTCCTTATAAAGATCCTTCGACGTGATAGTCTCCGGAAGCATCTTCCGTTCTTTTCTCGTTTTCAGTTTATCTCGTTCTATGTCTTCCTCGGTGCCGAAGGGAAGAGTATCGAGCATCGTAGTGGTGCCGCCGATCTTTTTTCCCGATTCGTCTTTTATAGCTGCTTTATTTGCCATTTTTGCGGGTTGCCTCTAAGCGAGACCCATTCTCGCCTCCTGTTTTTTTTACATTACACTTTATAATATCATAAAGCGTTTAACGATGCAATAAAAAACGTTGTTTTTGTCATAAAAAAAACGGAGCGGTTTCCCGCTCCGTTAGTTCTACCTGTCGAGGAATCTTGCAAGGAAGTCGCGCGTTTCCTGTTTTGCGGGGTGTACGAAAATGTCGTCGGAGCTGCCTTCCTCGCAAATAACACCGTCCTGCATATAGACGACGTGAGTCGATACGTCCTTGGCAAATGCCATCTCGTGGGTGACGACGAGCATCGTAAGGCCTTCTTCGGCGAGCCTGCGCATTACCGTCAGCACCTCGCCGACCATCTGCGGATCGAGAGCGCTCGTGGGCTCGTCAAAGAGAAGGACCTCGGGAGTCATCGCAAGCGCTCTCGCGATGGCGACGCGCTGTTTCTGACCGCCGGAAATCTGCTTGGGCTTCGCGTTTATGTAAGGAGACATGCCGACTTTATCGAGGAATTCACGAGCTATCTCCTCGGCTTCGGCCTTGGAACGCTTCAGAACTCTTCTCTGACCGACGATGCAGTTATCAAGTACCGTCATGTTATTGAAGAGATTGAAGCTTTGGAAGACCATACCGACCTTAGCGCGGTACGCGGGAACGTTGAAGCCCCTTTGCGTAATGTCCTGATCATGGAAGAGTATCTGGCCGCTCGTCGGAGTTTCAAGCATATTGATGCAGCGGAGAAGGGTGGACTTGCCGCTTCCCGAAGCGCCGATTATGCAGGTGACGTCCTTCGGAAAGACGGAGAAATCGATATTCGAGAGCACCTCATGATCGCCGAAGCTCTTGGCGAGGTGCTGCACTTCAAGAATGGGGGAGCTCATTCAGCGCATCCTCCTTTTTGAAGGATAATTCGTCATCCCGCTCGTGTGAGCAAGGGTGTCGGTCGTGGCAAGGTCGTAGCTCTCGGGTCCGTCCATCTTGTTTTCGAGGAGACGCAGAAGTCTGGAGCAGAGGAACGTCATGATGAAATAGACGACCATGACGATCGTGAACGCTTCAAAATATGTATAATACGCGCCCGCAACGGACTTTGCGCGGGAGAAAAGCTCCGTTACGCCGATGGCGAAGAGGACGCAGGTATCCTTGATGTTGATTATGAGGTTGTTGCCTATCTGCGGCATAATGTTGCGCAGAGCCTGCGGAAGGATGACGAACACCATCGTCTGAAAATGATTCATGCCGATGGACTTCGCGCCCTCTGTCTGCCCAACGTCGATGGAGAGGATGCCTCCGCGCACGGTCTCAGCCATGTACGCGCCGGTATTTATCGAAACGATGAGGAACGCGGCGAACATGGTCTCAAGATTGATACCGAAGAGGGTAGAGAAGCCGTAGAAGATGAACATCGCCTGAACGAGCATAGGCGTCCCGCGGAAAATCTCGACGTAAGCAAGCATTATGATGTTTACTATCTTCATGATGATGCGCTTGAAAAGGGAATCAGACTTTGAAACTGGGATCGTCTGGATGATACCGATTATGAATCCGATTATACATCCGACGAGTGTGCCCACTAATGCGATGAGGAACGTGTAGCCCGCGCCGGACAGATAAGACGATCCGAACTCGCGGATCAGAAACCAGACACGCTGGAAAAACTTCATCTGTGATATGGACAGAGTGATCATCTCCCCGCAGGAATAAAAATGTCAGGGGCGGGAGACCCGCCCCTGAAAAACCGGAAAGGCTTTTGATTAAGAAAGCGGCTGGACCGAAATGGCCTCTCCCATCATACGCTCAAAATCGTCGACAGTCAAGGTGCTGAGGACGCCGTTGATGCCGTTCAGAAGCTCGGTGTTGCCCTTTTTGAGGGAGATACCGATGTTGATCTCTTCCTCGGAAACGACGAAGTTATCATCAAGTCCGGTGAAATCAAGAGTGACCATGTCAGGATAGGCGATGCAGGCCGCCATGGCGGTCGGCTTATCGGTAACGACGAGGTTGACACGGTCGGAATCAAGCGCGACGAGCATGGCGGGAGCAGATTCCATTGGAGGAAGTATCTCGGCGTCAGCGATCTGCGGCAGGCAGACGTCGTACCAAACGGTATTCATCTGAGAGGTGCAGGTGGCACCAGCGAGGTCGGTGAGGCCCTTGGCGGCGGCATACTGTCCGTCCTGCTTGCAGAGGCCGACGATGGAGGCGTAGTAATACGGAGTAGTGAAGTCGACCATCTCAAGACGCTCGGAGGTAATGGACTGGCCGGCGATGACGCAGTCAACAGTTCCGGACTGAACTGCCATGACGAGGGAGTCCCAATCGAGCTTGACTATCTGAAGCTCGTAGCCCAGTTTTTCCGCGATGAGCTTCGCCATCATAACGTCGTAACCATAGGCGAACTCGTTGCTGTCGGCAATGGGAACTGCACCGTTGGAATTATCGCTCTGCGTCCAGTTATAAGGAGCATAGCCGCATTCCATCGCAACGCGCAGAGTCTTTTTATCTGTTTTCGCAGCGCAGGCGGCAAATGTGAGCAGGAGCGCGAGAGCGGCAAGAATGGCTATAAAGCGTTTCATGTTTGAGTACCTTCTTTGTCAAATTTACAATGGACTGTATAAATATCCATGCATTATTGATTTAACAATATAAAGTATGAAGTGGCAAAAGTCAACCTTTTTTTGACTTCAAATGACATATTCGGCATTTTTCATAAGAAAAGAGGCGGTACACGTCGTATACCGCCTCTTTTTTCTATTGAGTCTATTCGATTATTTATGCCTGGGGACCCGCATTTACGATATTCTCGGGCATATTCTTATACTGCTTGAAGTTGGCTATGAACTTACCGGCAAGCTCTTTGGCTGTCTTCTCATACTCAGCCTTGTCGACCCACATCGACTTCTGATCGAGGAACTCGTCGGGGACACTGGGGCAGGTCTTCGGGACCATGACACCGAAGTACGGGTCAGCCACGAACTCTGCCTTGTTGAGCTCTCCGTTGAGAGCGGCAGAGACCATCGCACGGGTATATTTGAGCTTCATGCGGCTTCCGACGCCGTATTTGCCTCCGGCCCAGCCGGTATTGACGAGGTACACGGAGGTGCCATACTTGGCGATGCGTTCGCCGAGCATCTCTGCGTATTTGGACGGGTCGAGCGGGAGGAATGGCGCGCCGAAGCAGGTGGAGAAAGTCGTCTGCGGCTCGACGATGCCGCGCTCCGTTCCGGCGAGCTTGGAGGTATAGCCAGAGACGAAGTGGTACATGGCCTGCTCGGAGCTGAGCTTGGATATCGGGGGGATAACGCCGAAGGCGTCTGCCGTGAGGAACACGACGGCCTTGGGCTGGCCGCCGACGCCGGGAATGACGCAGTTGGGAATGTGCTCGACGGGATATCCGACGCGGGTATTCTCGGTGAGAGAGGAATCTGCGAAATCAAATTCACGGGTCTCGGGATCCATGATAACATTTTCGACGAGAGCGCCAAACTTGATGGCATTCCAGATCTGCGGCTCGTTTTCCTTGGAAAGATTGATGCACTTGGCGTAGCAGCCGCCCTCGATGTTGAAGACGCCCTCGTCACACCAGGCGTGCTCGTCGTCACCGATGAGCATGCGCTCGGGATCGGCGGAAAGGGTGGTCTTGCCCGTGCCGGAAAGGCCGAAGAATACGGCGACGTCACCGTCCTTGCCGATATTGGCAGAGCAGTGCATCGTAAATATCCCCTGCATGGGGAGGATATAGTTCATAACGGAGAATACGCTCTTCTTGATCTCACCGGCATACTGGCTGCCCGCTATCAGCACCATGCGCTTTTCAAAGTTTATGATGATGGCGGCCTCGCTGTTGACCTTATCTATTGCGGGGATGCACTTAAAGCCCGGAGCGGCAATAAATGTAAAGCCGGGAACGAAACCCTCGAGCTGCGCCGCGGACGGGCGTACGAGAAGCTGATGGATAAAGAGATTCTGGCTCGCGAGCTCGTTCACGACTCTTACGGGAAGATGGTATTTCTCATTTGCACCTGCAAAACCGTCGAAAACAAAGATCTCGCGCTGCTGCAGATAAGCCATCATACGGTTATAGATACCGTCAAAGACATCAGACGTCACCGGGACGTTGACGCTGCCCCAGTCGACTACGTCGTGGACGTTCGGGGTATCGACGACAAATCTGTCGTTAGGGGACCTTCCGGTATAAGCGCCGGTCGTAACGACGAGAGCACCGGAATTGGAGAGCGTGCCCTCTCCGCGTTCGAGCGCCTTCTCGACGAGGATGGCCGGCTCAAGATTGCGGTATACGGCTTTCGGAGCAATGATGCCGAGTCCTTCAACGTAAGCTTTTATGTCCTCCATGATACATTTCCTTTCAAATGCATAATGTGCATATTCGTGCTCTTGAAGAATATTCCTTTTATCGGGGGTTGTCAATCTGTTAAAACATATTCATATAAACTGCTGAGTTTCGTGACGGGGAATCATGAAATCTTGACGAAACAAACATCCTGCTTTATAATCAACGGCGTTGAATCCGTCTCGAGTGACGATGCATAAGTCACGCGCCCGTGGCGAAATTGGTATACGCAGCAGATTTAGGATCTGCCGCCTTACGGTGTAGGGGTTCGAGTCCCCTCGGGCGCACCATAAA
>JAZQQE010000003.1:0-2847 GCA_045628845.1 Oscillospiraceae bacterium | reverse complement strand
CTCCGTGACCTCCGACCCCAAAGTTCGCGCGGCGCTCGCCGAGGCGCACGCGCTGCTTCTCCGCGAGGGAATAAACGGCTCCGATCTCAAGGACATGACCGTCTCCGCTCTCGTGGCGAAGTCTGCGGAGATATGCCGGGGCGCCGTCGAATACCGCGGGAACCGCCGCGCCGCCGCCGACCGCAGGCTCGACCGCCTCTTTACCGGGAGGCTCACGGCGTACCCGCTGATGCTCCTTCTGCTCGCAGGTATACTGTGGCTGACGGTCGAGGGCGCGAACCGGCCCTCGGAGCTCCTCGCGGCGGCACTTTTCCGCGTGCAGGACCTGCTGACCGCCGCATTCACGGCGATGCACGCGCCCGAATGGCTTCACGGCGCGCTCGTGCTCGGAGTATACAGGGTGCTCGCGTGGGTCGTCTCCGTGATGCTCCCGCCGATGGCGATATTCTTCCCTCTCTTCACCATACTTGAGGACGCGGGCTTCCTCCCGCGCGTGGCATACGATCTCGACAGGCCGTTCATGAAGTGCAGCGCGTGCGGTAAGCAGGCACTCACGATGTGCATGGGCTTTGGGTGCAACGCCGCGGGCGTCACCGGCTGCCGCATAATAGATTCGCCGCGCGAGAGGCTGCTCGCCGTCGTCACCAACAGCTTCGTACCCTGCAACGGGCGCTTCCCGACGCTGACGGCGCTGATAACGATGTTCTGCGTATCGGGCGCGGCGGCGTCCGTCAAAGCGGCGCTCCTGCTGACGGCGGCGATAGTTCTCGGCATCGCGGCGACGTTCGCGGCGACGAAGCTTCTGAGCGTGACGCTCCTGCGTGGCGTGCCCTCGGCGTTCACGCTCGAGCTCCCTCCGTACCGCGTGCCGCAGTTCGGGAAGGTCATAGTGCGCTCGGTACTCGACCGCACGGTATTCGTGCTCGCACGCTCCGCCGCCGTCGCGGCGCCGGCGGGGCTCGTCATATGGCTGATGGCGAACGTCACCGTCGGCGGAGCGAGCCTGCTCGCGCACTGCGCCGCCTTCCTCGACCCCGCGGCGCGGCTGATGGGCATGGACGGCGTTATTCTGACGGCGTTCATCCTCGGCTCGCCCGCAAATGAGATAGTCATCCCGATCATCATCATGGCGTACACCGCGCAGGGCTCGCTCACGGAGCTTGCGGGCCTCGCGGAGCTCCGCGGTCTTTTCATCGCAAACGGCTGGACGTGGACGACGGCCGTCAGCGTGATGCTCTTTTCGCTGATGCACTGGCCCTGCTCGACGACGCTCATCACCGTGAAGCGTGAGACGGGCAGCCCCGGATGGACGGCGCTCGCCGCAGCCCTGCCGACAGCCTTCGGTGCGGCGGCGTGCATCCTCTTCAATCTGGCAGTAAGGCTCCTCGGATAAAAACAAGCTCCGTCTGCGTGTCAGACGGAGCTTTTGATCGTTTCAGGAATCATACTGTGTCAGATATTCAGCGACGGAGCGCGTCATCTCCCGCGAGAAATCGCTGTTATACTTCCTCGCGCAGAATGCCCGCATCCATCCGGCATAGTCACCGCCGGAGCGCGGCGTCCACATCCGCTCGAGCTCCTCTTCGGAGAGGTCGCGGTAGCCGTTTTCGTGCACAACGAAGCCGAGCTCGGCCCTTTCGGGCTTCGGGCGCTCCCTCTGCTGCTCGGTCGGGAAGCCGAATATCAGCATCCCGACGGGAAAGACGTAGTCAGGAACAGACAGCAGCCTGCGCTGTTCAGCGCAGTTTTCCATGATGTCCCCGACGTAGCACGAACCTATGCCCATGCTCTCGGCGGCGGTAACGGCGTTCTGCGCGGCTATCATCGCGTCGCACACGGCGAGCATCAGGTCTCCGACTCCGGGAGCGCGCGGCGAGCAGCCCGTATATCCGTACGCCCGGTACCACTTGCGGCAGTCGGCGCAGAAGACGAGGACGAGCTTCGCCTCCGCTATCATCGGCTGATGGTCGCAGGTCTCGGAGAGAGCCGCCTTGAGCGCTTCGTCAGTCACTTCAATGATGGTATAAAGCTGCTGATTGCCTGCAGTGGGTGCCTGCGCGGCAGATTCGAGGATGGCGAGCCTCTCCTCCGGCGATATCTCCCGCTCCGTGAATACGCGCACCGACTTTCGCGCGCATAGCTGACGCACCGTTTCCGTCATGTTCCGTACCTCCTGTCTTTCTACGGGGATCCATACCTATTACATTTTAAGGCAAGGCACGGCGTGTGTCAACAAAGCCCGCTTGCTCTTGAAACGCGGCGTGGTTTTGGCTTATACTGTACGTATGAGAAAACGCCGCAGACAGGAGGTATCCCATGGCACGCTATCTTCTCGCCCTCGATCAGGGCACGACGAGCAGCCGCGCTATCCTTTTCGACGAAGCGCAGAACATCATTTCCTCCGCGCAGAGGGAATTTACGCAGATATATCCGAAGGCAGGCTGGGTCGAGCACGACCCCATGGAGATATGGTCGAGCACCTCCGCCGTCATGGCCGAGGCCGTCGCGGCCTCCGGCGCCGACGCGAGCGAGATAGCCGCCGTCGGCATCACCAATCAACGCGAGACGACGATAGTGTGGGACAGGAACACCGGGCGTCCCGTCTGCAACGCGATAGTGTGGCAGTGCCGCCGCACCGCCGCCATCTGCGACGAGCTCCGCGAGCGCGGGCTCGAGGACTACATACGGAGCACTACGGGGCTCATACCCGACGCCTACTTCTCCGGAACGAAGATAAAATGGATACTCGACAACGTCGAGGGCGCGCGGGAGCGCGCCGAGCGGGGCGAGCTCCTTTTCGGCACGGTCGACACATGGCTCGTGTGGAACCTCACGGGCGGCAGGGTG
>JAZQQE010000002.1:0-2825 GCA_045628845.1 Oscillospiraceae bacterium | reverse complement strand
TATATCGACCTGTACGACGTGGATTTCCATGGATGCAGAGGCTGCGGGGCCTGCAAGCTGCTCGACAGCCCGGGCTTCGGAAGCTGTGCCGTGCGTGACGGACTGTATGATATCCTCGCCGAGGCGAAGGAGGCCGACGTACTGCTCCTCGGCTCGCCGATGTATTTCGGCGAGGTGACGGGCGTCCTGCGTATGTTCATCGAGCGTTTCCTCTATCCCACGCTGACTTATACGAAGGACCACCGCCGCGGCTATACCAGGCGCGTCAAGGTCGGCCTGTTCTTCACGAGCAACGCGCCGGGCACGACGTACCCCGAGTGGTATGAGAAGATGAGGAAGATGTTCGATTCCCTCATCGGCCCCACCGAGTACATGGACGCCTCCGAGACCCTGCAGTTCGACGACTATTCCAGGTACGCCGCCGACATGTTCGACGAGGCCGAGCGCATTAAGCGCCACAACGAGGTGTTCCCGCTCGACTGCGCACGCGCAAAGGAAATGGGCGCGCGGCTCGTTGCGGAATAAAGTTTACATAACTTTTTAAGGAGAACTTATACCATGGCGTATACGCACCTGATATTCCCGAGTAAGTATCTCGGAAGAGAAACTGACGTTAACATAATACTTCCGGACAGACCTAACGCCGCCGACCCCGCCGAGTATTACGCGAGCGGGAAGAAGTACAAGGTCGCGTGGATGCTGCACGGCGCGTTCGGAAGCTACACCGACTGGCTCCACAAGACCAACATCGGCCTCTACGCCGAGCAGCGCGACCTCATAGTCGTCATGCCGGAGGGCCTCAACAGCGGCTATTCGAACGTCGTGATGGGCTTCTCGAAATACGATATGTTCGACTTCCTGACCAAGGAACTCATGCCGCTCGTGTACGGCTGGCTGCCCGCCTCGTCCGCGAGGGAGGATAACTTCATGTGCGGCCTCTCCATGGGCGGTGACGGAAGCCTCAAATACGCCGTGAACGATCCCGAGCTCTTCGCCGGCTGCGCCGTGCTCTCGATGACGCCGGTGCCGCTCTATGACGAGAAGGGCGAGATGTTCATGCGCGTCAAGACGAAGGTGGAGCGCCTCGGCGGCGTGGAAAACTACCTCGCCAGCTATGAAAACGTCTGGGAGCGCCTCGAAAAAATACCCTCCGCCGAGATGCCGAAGCTGTACGTCGCCTGCGGTGAGAAGGATTCCGAGGTCTATCCGAACTACATCAGATTCAAAAAGCACATTGAAAAAATAGGCCATGAGGCGAAGTTCGAGAGCTTCCCCGAGTATGGCCACGAGTGGCCGCTGTGGGACGCCGCCATACAGCGCGCGTTCGACTACTTCGGCATTGAGAAAAAATAAGATCCGTACTGTTCTGATAAGAGGAGAAATATTATGTCAACCTACAAAGACCTTGAAAACCTTATGCAGCACTTCATCGACAGGGGAGTCCCCGGAGTATCGATCTCCATCTTCCGCGGTGAAGACAAGCTCTACGAGGGCGCCTTCGGTCACCGCGACTTTGCCAGAACGCAGCCGATGACGCTGGATACCATCTTCCGCATGTACTCGATGACGAAGCCCGTCTCGGCTCTGTGCGGCATGATACAGTATGAGCGCGGCATCTTCAACATGGACGATCCCGTTTCGGATTATCTGCCGGAGTACAAGAATCTGAAGGTCAGCGTCAAGCAGCCGGACGGCACATGGACGGTCGAGGAATCCAAGGTGCCGATGCTGATGCGCCATCTGTTCAATATGAACGTCGGCTTCTTCGCCCACGACGGCAGCCCGACGGAGACGGAGCTGAAGGCCATGCAGCAGCGCCTCGGCGGCACGAAGTACATGGCTCACTACACCCGCCTTACCGAGATACGTGCCCTCGCCGACGTGCCCATGCTCTTCGAGCCCGGAACGCGCTGGCAGTACGGCTACGGTCTCGACATCATGGCGGCCGTGGTCGAGGTCACGAGCGGCCTGACCCTCGGCGAATTCATGCAGAAGAACATATTCGACCCGCTCGGCATGACCGAAACGGGCTATCACTTCCGTGACGGCTGGGAGGACAGACTCGTCGAATGCGTACGCCGCAGAGACGGTGTGATAGGCCCCTGCCACGATGCTCTCGGCGAGCCGCTCGACGCCTGCCACAGCCCCGACTGCATCTACGAGAGCGCCTCGACGGGCCTTCTCTCCACGCTGGACGACTATCAGAAGTTCTGCCGTATGCTTGCAAACGGCGGCAAGCTCAACGGCGAGCGCGTCATCGGCAGGAAGACCATAGACATGATGCGTCAGAACCTCCTCACCGGTCAGCTCATGGCCGACTTCTCGACCAACCCGACCCTCCGCGGCTACGGCTACGGCTACGGTGTGCGTACCCTCATGGATCCCGCGCTCGGCCTCTGCAACGGCTCCGTCGGAGAGTTCGGCTGGTGCGGCGCGGCGGGCACCTGGATGGAGGTAGACCCGTCGGAGAAGCTGTCGGTAGTGTTCATGCAGCAGGAAATGATGTCCAACGAGCACTATATGCAGCCGAGACTGCGCGCCGTATTAAACGGCCTGCTCGACTGACGGAAAAAGCGTCAATAAAACGAAAAGCATCCGCACGTCCCAAAACGTGCGGATGCTTTTTTGCCTTTTGTCGCTATATTGCAGCCTTCCTGCGGAATACATTTCCGAAAGGATCGACGTTATTTATTCGGGCAGGACTGCGCCTCCCGTACCGAGATCGATACAGTGCCAGTAGCCGTCGTCCTGCTTTTGTAATACGAATTCCCGGGACCACGTGAGCTTGCCCTGATATTTACCCGTGCCGTAGTCTGTGTTGCCCG
>JAZQQE010000001.1:0-16407 GCA_045628845.1 Oscillospiraceae bacterium | reverse complement strand
AGGGATAGCAATGCGGATTGAAAATACAGCGTCGTAGGGGAGGGGCTTGCCCCTCCCGCCGTCTTCCCGCCGTATTACGGGAGGGGCAAGCCCCTCCCCTACGGACGGATCTGCAAAGCCGATACAGGCGGGTATCTATTGACGCAAAAAGCGGCTGAAAAGGGACACTTTCAGCCGCTTTTATTATTACTTGTCTTCCTTTTCCCACTCGGCCCAGATCTCGGGGCGGTAGCCCACGGTGGCCTTTCGTCCGTTGCGGACTATCGGGGTACGCATGAGCTCGGGGTATTCCATGAGCTTCGCTTCGACGTCGGCGTCATAGGCGAGGTGCTCTATATAGAGCTCCTCGTAGGCGCGCGAGGAGGTGTCGATGAGCTCGCGGAAGCCGCCGACCGCGCTCTTTACGCTCGCGTACTCCTTCGGGGACAGCCCGAAGCGGAGCAGGTCGACGTTCTGGAACTTTATTCGGCGCTCCTTGAACCAGCGTTCCGCCTTCTTCGTGTCGAAGCACTTGCTTTTTCCGTATATCTGGATGTTCATTCCTTGAAGTCGTGCGCGTCCTTGAGGACCATGTCCTTGACCTTCATGAGACGTATCTTTGTGGACAGGTCGTTCTCGTCGAGCTTCATGGAGATGTAGCGGATATTGTCCTCCATCTCGGGTATCATGACATATTCGAGCGCGTTGACGCGGCGGCGGGTCTTCTCTATCTCCTCCGCGAGAAGCTGCATCGTCTTTTCGACCTGAGCAAGCTCGAGCATGTCGGAGAACACGAGCGCGAGCTTATAAAGAGCCTCGTCGAGCTCGCCGCTCGTCTGCGCGAAGCCGTAGGGGTATATCTCGGTCGCGTTGCCGCCCGTCGTGGAGAACGAGTATTCCGGGACGGGCACGCTCATTATGCTCTTGTACTTCACGTCGAGCTCGACGCTCGTGCGCGGGAAGAAGAGCGCCTGTTCGAGCATCTCCGTGCTCATGACGGCCGAGGCGCGGGACAGAGCGGAGTACGCCTCCGTGATGCCCTGCTCGACCTTCGCGCGCAGCTCGCGGTTGAGTCTGACTATTTCGAGGAAGCGGCGCATCAGCTCGTCGCGCTTGTCTTTGAGCAGCTTATGGCCGCGCTGCGCCGTTTTGAGACGGCCTTTGAGCTGGTTGAGCACCATTCTTGTCGGGGTTACGGCAGCCATTTATCCTCCTCCTTTCGCAGAGAGGTCGTCACTCGGACTTGGGCATGTATTTTTCGATCTGCTCGGGCGAGACACGCTTGAGCTCGGAGCGCGGGAGCAGACTGAGAAGCTCCCAGCCGAGGTCGAGGGTCTCCTCGATGGAGCGGTTGACGTCGCTGCCCTGGTTGACGTAGCGCGCCTCGAATTCTTCGGCAAAGTGTGCGTAGTGCTTGTCTGCGTCGGAGAGGGCGCTCTCGCCGAGGATGGTCATGAGCTCCTTTGCGTCCTTGCCGGCGGCGTAGGCGGAGAAGAGCTGGTTCATCGTGCCGGAGTGGTCCTCGCGGGTCTTTCCGGCGCCGATGCCCTTGTCCTTGAGTCGGGACAGGCTCGGCAGAACGTCGACGGGCGGCTGAATGCCGCGGCGGTGCAGTTCACGCGAGAGGATTATCTGACCCTCGGTGATGTAGCCGGTGAGGTCGGGGATGGGGTGGGTCTTGTCGTCCTCGGGCATGGTGAGGATGGGTATCATCGTTATCGAGCCGGGCTGACCGACGTGGCGGCCGGCGCGCTCGTACATGGTGGCAAGGTCGGTGTAGAGGTAGCCGGGGTATCCGCGGCGTCCGGGGACTTCCTTCTTCGCCGCGGAGGCCTCACGCAGGGGCTCGGCGTAGTTGGTGGAGTCCGTCATGATGTCGAGGACGTGCATGCCCTTGTCGAAGGCAAGGTACTCGGCGGCAGTCAGCGCCATGCGCGGAGTCGCTATACGCTCGACGGCGGGGTCGTTGGCGAGGTTGGTGAAGAGGACCGTGCGGTCAAGAGCGCCGGTGCGCTTGAATTCCTGGACGAAGTATTCGGATTCCTCGAAGGTGATGCCGATGGCGGCGAAGACGACGGCGAATTCCGCGTCGCTGCCGGGGACTCTCGCCTGACGGGCTATCTGCGCCGCGAGCGAAGCGTGAGGCAGACCGGAGCAGGAGAATATAGGCAGCTTCTGACCGCGGACGAGGGTGTTGAGCCCGTCGATGGTGGAGATGCCGGTCTGTATGAACTCTGCGGGGTAGGCTCTGGAGGCGGGATTCATCGGGAGACCGTTGATGTCGCGGTACTCCTCGGCGAGGATGGCGGGGCCGTCGTCAATAGGCTCACCCATTCCGTTGAAGACGCGCCCGAGCATATCCTCGGAGACGCCGAGCTGGAGCGGGTGGCCGTGGAAGCGGACCTTACTCTCGGCGAGGTTGATGCCCGCGGCGCTCTCGAAGAGCTGGACTACCGCGGTGTCGCGGTCGACCTCGAGCACCTTGCCGCGGCGGACGGTGCCGTCGGGCAGCTCTATCTCGGCGAGCTCGTCGAAGCTGACGCCGTCGACCTGCTTTACGAGCATCAGAGGGCTCGCGATCTCACGGATGGTCTTGTATTCACGTATCATCTTTACGCACCCTTCCTTATCTCCGCGATGTCCGCGCGCATTTCGGCGTCGATCTCCGCGTAAACGGCCTCGTACGTGTCTGCGGGAACGGACTTGGCGCGTCCGATGCGCTCACGCGCCCCGATGGCGAACAGCTTGTTCATGTCCGCGCCGGCTTTGAGGGCGTCGCGGCAGAGGCTGTCGTAATCGAGGATGAGCTTCATCAGACGGAGCTGTCTGTCATAGGAGCTGAAACTGTCGACGTCGACGAAGGCGTTCTGCTGGAGGAAGTCCTCGCGGATCATCTTCGCCGTTTCGAGGGTGAGGCGTTCGCCCGCGCCGAGGCTGTCGGCGCCGACGAGCTTGACTATTTCCTGAAGGTTGGCCTCTTCGCCGAGTATCGTCATGGCGCGCTCGCGGTTGGCCATGAATTCGCGGCCCATGTTCTCATCGTACCACGGGCGCAGGGTATCGACGTACAGCGAATAGGAGGTCAGCCAGTTGATGGCGGGGAAGTGGCGCGCGTAGGCGAGCGAGCTGTCAAGGCCCCAGAAGACCTTGACTATGCGCATCGTCGCCTGGCTGACGGGCTCGGAGGTGTCGCCGCCCGGAGGGGAGACGGCACCGATGGCGGTGAGGCTGCCCATGCGTCCGTCCTTTCCGACGCATTCGATGACGCCAGCGCGCTCGTAGAACTGCGCGAGACGGCTGGCGAGGTAGGCGGGATAGCCCTCTTCGCCGGGCATCTCCTCGAGTCGTCCGGACATCTCGCGGAGGGCCTCGGCCCAGCGGGAGGTGGAGTCGGCTATGACGGCGACGTCGTAGCCCATGTCACGGAAGTACTCGGCTATCGTGATGCCCGTATAGATGCTGGCCTCGCGGGCCGCGACGGGCATATCGGAGGTGTTCGCGATGAGGACGGTGCGGCGCATGAGGGGCTCGCCGCTGCGCGGGCCGGTCAGCTCGGGGAACTCCATGAGAACGTCGGTCATCTCGTTGCCGCGCTCGCCGCAGCCGATGTAGACGACGACGTCCACGTCGGACCACTTCGCCAGCGCGTGCTGGACGACCGTCTTGCCAGAGCCGAACGGGCCGGGGACCGCCGCCGTGCCGCCCTTTGCGAGCGGGAACAGCGTGTCTATTATCCTCTGGCCGCTGTTGAGCGGGCGGGAGGGAACGTGCTTTTTCTTATAGGGCCTCGCGACGCGGACGGGCCACTTCTGCATCATGGTCAGATTGGTGAGCTTCCCGTCCTTTCCCTCGACGACGGCGACCGTTTCCTCGACGGTGAACTCGCCGAGGCCGATGGAGCGGATGACGCCCGCCGTGCCGTTGGGTACGAGGATCCTGTGCTCGATGGCGGTAGTCTCCTGAACGGTGCCGATGATGTCGCCGGCGGAGACCTCGTCGCCTACCTTGACGGTGGGATGGAACTCCCACTTCTTTTCGCGGTTGAGCGCGGGAACGTAGACGCCGCGGGCTATCGTATGGCCCGCGATCGCGCGTATTTCTTCCAGCGGACGCTGGATACCGTCGTAGATGTTCTCCAACAGGCCGGGCCCGAGCTCGACGGAGAGCGGGCTGCCGGTCGTGACGACGTCGGCGCCCGGTCCGAGACCGCTGGTCTCCTCATAGACCTGAATGGAGGCGCTGTCGCCGGTCATGTTGAGTATTTCGCCTATCAGGTTCTTTTCACCGACGCGGACGACGTCGGCCACGTTGGCGTCGGTCAGTCCTTCCGCAACGACGAGAGGACCCGATACTTTTGTTACCTTACCACTCATAATTGCCTCCCACACTAATTATCCAGCTTGCTGCCGACGGCACGTTCTATCGCCGCCTGCAATGCGCCGGAGCCCAGACCCAACGCGCCGTTGCGCCCGGGTATCAGTATCACGGCTACTGCCGGGTCGTCCTTGAAGCGGGCTATCTCGTCGGCAAGTCCGACGGCGAGCCCCTCTTCGACGTAGATTATTCCGTATGGCGCGTCGGGCGCTGTCAGCTTTTTGAAAGCCGCGAGCGCAGCCTCGCCGCTGTCTGCGGCGAAGGTGTCGAGTCCGAGCGCCTTGAAGCCGACGACCGTATCGTGTGCGCCGAGAACGGCGATCTTTCTCACAGCCTCGTCACCAGCCTCTCTCTTATCCTCGCGGGCTCCATGCCCACGAGCTTCATAGACATTATCATTCTCACCGAGGCGAGATCCTCCTCAAAGCCGGCGAGGAACGCTATCAAACATTCCGGGCCGAAACTGACGAGGGCGCTGTCGGCGATGAACTGCGCGACGGCTCTGTCGCACAGCGTTTCGACCTGCGTGAGGTCGCCGCCCTTTACTGCGTCGCTTCCCACCTCCGCGGCCGCGGAGAGGGGAGTGCCGGAGAAGGCTTCGGAGATGGCTTCTGCGGTGGGCTGGCGTATCTCGACGCTGCCCCCGGGAAGCTGCGAGCGGGCGAAGAGCTCCGCGTCGCCTCCGAGCCTTAGCACGCGCACCGCACCGCGCAGATTGGCGCAGTCGGTGAGGAGCATCGTATACTTTCGGGCGTATTCGCTCTCGGAATCGAGAGCGGCGCGGTCCATTTCGGCATACTGCCATGCGTCGAGTATGAACTCGGCGAGCTGCGGGTTGCCCGTTCGCGCGAGCGCGGTGCGGGCCTCCTCCGCCGCATGGGCGAGCGTATCGGGTATCATGGTGAGGTTCTCGGTACGCAGAGCCTCGGCGAGCACGTCCTTCTTTATGGAGCCGCAGTCGGAGAGCAGTCTGTCGGCGCTGAGACCGCTCACGGAAGCCTTGACGAGGGCCTTCGCATTGTGGCAGTCGTAACGGAGCCTGAAAAGCTGCATTATCTCCTTCTGGGGCGCGAACATCTCGAGCTCGTCGAAAACGCGGGCGCGCAGGGCGCTCATTGCCGCGTCGACGCCGGCGCTGTCAAGTCCCTCGACGTCGCCGAAGCCGTATTCCGCAAGGAGCCGGGCGGCGCCTGCCGTATCTGCGGCAAGCAGGCGTTCGAGGCGCTCGGAGTCGAGCACGGCGGAGCGTCTGGCTTTGAGCATACCCGACATGAACAGGTATTCCTCGTCACGCACGGCGCGTCACCTACCTTTCAGTCAGTCTTAGGCGAACATCGTCCCCGCGATGAGCGAGGCGAGCTCGCTGCGCAGAGAGGCGGCGGCCGTCTCCACGGAGCAGTTGGTCTCGATATCTCCGGCACGGACGATGACGCCGCCGGAGATCGCGCGTGTCTCGTCGGAGACGGTGAGGGCTCCTGGCAGTCCGCGCTCGGCGAGGAGCCTGTTGGCCTCGTCGGCGGCCTTCTGCGCGACGGAGCCTCTGTCGCGCTCGTTGAAGATCAGTACCTCGCGCCCGGTCGACGCGGCCGCGGCCGCGCTCCGCGCGAGGAAAGCCGTATATTCCGGCTCGGGGAGCTGACCTATCAGCTCCATCGCCCTGTCGAACGCGTCGGAGACGCCCTGCTGTTTCAGAGCGAGCACGGACTTGCGTATCTCCGTCTCCGCGGCGGCGACGGAGCGCGCGGCTGCGGCGGAACGCTCTGCGTTCCTCGCGGAGATGACGGAAGCGTACTCCTCGCGCGCCTTGTCGTCCCATTTCAGAGAGATCTCGGCGGCCTGCTCTGCGGCATCGGCGGCTATGCGCTTTGCCTCGGCCTCGGCGTCGGACGTGATGCGGGCGGTTATGTTCTGTATCCCGTTCATGTGCGCTCCTCAGATGCGGATGAGCATCAGCAGGGACGCGAGCAGGGAAAGAATCGCGTAGAACTCGACGGTGATGCAGAGGACCATGCCCTTGGACCAGTCGTCGGGCTTTTTGGCGAGAAGAGCTATCGAGCCTGCAGCGACGCGGCCCTGAGCGACGGCGGAGATGCCGCCGCCGATGGCGATGGGCAGGCAGGCGGCGAGGTAGCGGCAGCCGTCCACGAAGGAGAGGTCTGCGAACGTACCGTCGAGCACGCCCATGCGGAGCAGGCACATGAAGCCGACGACCAGACCGTAGAGGCCCTGGGTGCCGGGGATGACCTGGAGAATGAGTACCTTACCGAATTTGGAGGGGTCCTCGCTGAGGAGACCCGTACCGGCAGTACCGGCGAGGCCGGTGCCGCGGGCGCTTCCCGCGCCGGAGAGGCAGACGGCCAGAGCCGCGCCTATCATGCCGATTGCCGCACCTGTTGAGATTCCGAACATAAATGATTTCCTCCTTGCTTTACTCTACGTCAACGTATTTTGTGTTGACTGCCAGCGGATGGAACGGCTTGCCGCCGTCTTTATAGAATTTACCGAAGTATTCGAGACACTGAAGTCTGAGGTCGTGCACGTAACAGCCGAGCAGGTTGAGCCCGAAGTTGAGGATGTTGCCCACTATCGAGATGATGAGGAAGACGATGACGTTCCCCGCGATAGCTCCGAGCGTATTGAAGACCTGCGCTATGACGCTGCCTGCGAGCATGAGGGCCATCAGACGCGAGTAGGAGAGTATATCTCCGAAGTAGCCGGTGACGTTATTGTAGATAGAGGCGAAGATGCCGGTTATGCGGCCCATGCCCTTGCCCGTTATTATCGGGCCCGCGACGACGAGGACTATGCCTATTATCAGCACTATCTTCGTGACCTTGAGGACCGCGAGCGCTATCCCCGCGAAGACTATCCACCACGTGACCTCCTCGAAAAGCGCGCTGAGGTATTCTTTGCGCTTGAGCTTCTCGATGAAGTTTATGGCCATGCCCGTTATTATCTGCACGGCGCCGAGCGCCATCGAGCCGATAAGTATCATCAGCGTGTCGCCGAGCGGCGTGAACAGAGCCGGCAGCTCGAAGTTCTTCCCGCTCGTTATGAGGATGAGCTGCGTCAGGAAGTCTCCGAAGAAGCCGCCCGTCAGCGCACCCATGATGAACGTCGTTATGCCGCACCAGAACATGAGGCTGAAGAGATGCCCCGAGGAGCCCTTGGGTCTGTACTTCTTCGTGATGATGATGCCCGCGAGCATCATCAGAAGTCCGTAGCCCATGTCCGCCATCATTATCCCGTAGAAGGCGATGAAGAACGGAGCCATCAGCGGGTTCGGGTCAAGTCCGTCGTAGGACGGGAGAGAATACATCTCCGTGACCATGTTGAGCGCGTTCGTTATTTTGTTGTTTTTGAGCTTTATCGGGACCTGCGGCACGTCCTCCGGCTCCGGATCCTCCGTCTCCCAGGCGCAGGTGAAGTCGGAGAGTATCTCCGCAAGACGGTCCTCGTCCGGCGCCGTCAGCCAGCCCTGCAGGAGCACCGCGCTCTGCGTGCCGGGCATCATCGCCGCGGCCTCCGCTCTTTCGAGCATGGTGTTCGCCCTGTCGAGACAGTGTTGGAGCGACTTGCGTCTTTCCGCGAAGGCCTCCGCGACCGCCGTGAGCGATTCACGCTTTGCGGCGAGCTCTTCAAGCTCCGCCTCCTGCCGCGCGATGTTTTCCTTCGGAGTACCGAATACCGCAGGGGCGGCTATCTGCGAAAATCCGCTCAGCCGCAGAGCTTCGAGCGCCGCCGCTTCCTCCTCCCGCATCGCAACGAGCAGGTAATACTTCCTGTCCTTGTCCGCGGAGACCTCTATGAGCTCAGAGAGGGGAGCGGCCTCGGCAAGCGGGGCGAAGGGCTCGGCTTTCAGCGTCGTCGGTATGGCGCCGAAGGTGACCGAGCACGTCTCCGTGCCGCGTATCTCCATCGGGATATCCAGCGATTCCCACGGCGTCAGCGATTCGATGAGCCCGCGCGCGCGGTTCTCCTGCTCGGAGACGCGGCGTATGGATTCGTCGAGCTTTTCGAGCTCCTCGGCGTCGGCCAGCGCGATGCGCATCGGCTCCGGGTCGAAGTATTCGACCATCGGGATGACGGGGCGCTTGGTGAAGAGCCCGCCCTTTTCCGGAACGTACTTGTCGAGCAGGGCCAGAGCGCGCTCGATGAGCTGCTTGTCGCGGCGGCACTTCTCCACGTCGTCTGACGGGGGAAGTATGAGCGCGGCCTCCTCCGCGTCTGCGGGAGCGGGCGGCTCTATCTGGATACAGCCGAATTTCTGGAGACGGTCGAGAAGCTCGTCCTGCTGGGATCGCAGAGCCAGCAGGCGAAGTTTTTTCATCCTGACAATGGCCATCTCAGCCGTTCACGATCCTTTCCACGACCAATCCCGCCGCGCCGTCGAGCCTCGCTTTGGCTTTGGCTCTCAATGCGGCGTCCTCGCGCTCGGCGGCGGCACGAAGCTCCGCTATGCGCGTCTCGGTCTTTTTTTCAAGGTCGGCGTCCGCGGCGTCGGATTCGGCCTCCGCTCTCTCTGCGGCGAGCCGGACTCTTTCGCGCCCGTCGGCCTCCGCGCGTTCAAGAGCCTCCGCGGCTTCGCGGCGGGCTTTCGCGATGAGCTCCGCAGCTTCGGCTTCGGCGGTCTTAACGGCGTCTATTGCTTCCAGTGACAAGGCACAGCCTCCTTCCTTAAAGCAATTTAAATCGAAAAATTCCTACATATATCATTATATGAATGTTTATGCGTTTTTTCAAGGGGATATTTAAACTTTTTTATTTAAAAAAAGCGACTGACAGTTATAGCAAAAGGATATGGGGCAGGCTCAGAGCGCGTATGCTCTGAGCCTGTAGATGAGCGCCGCGACCTCGGCGCGTGTTATCGTTTCGTTCGGCCGGTAGATCACCGTGCCGTCCGCTCCGTCGCTGCCGGTGATGACCCCCGTGGCGAACAGGGCGCTGACGAGCGGGTCGTCGCAGTCGGAAAACGGGGTGTCCTCGCTTGGCTCGAGACCGAGCGCGTTGGCCGCGAGATGGGCTATCAGAAGCCGCGAGGCGGACGAGTCGAGCGACTGCGCCTCGCCGAGGAAGAGCTCGTCGCGTATGGCGGCGGCAAGGTAGCCGTCGGCCCAGTGCGAGCCGATGGAGGACTGCTCGGGATAGCCCGTCGAGAGCAGTACGAGCTTGAGCGCCTGCCCGAAGGTGACGGGGTCGAGCGGGCCGTAGCGCCCGTCGGGGTAGCCGCCGATGACGCCCGCGTCACACAGCGGCTCGACGTATTCTATATACCACGAGCCGTCGGGGATGTCCTTGAAGCGGCTCTTCGCGGGCTCGGGTCCGGGCTCCGGCTCGGGCTCCGCGGTCGGGAGGACGACGGGAGTCGCGCTCCACGACGCCGTGACGGTCATGGGCTCTCCGGCGACGTCGGTCGGGAGGAGAGTGCGCCCGTTCGCCGTCCATCCGGCGAAGTAGGAGCCCGTCTTCCACGCCTCGGGGAGCGCCCCGTAGGGCTTGCCCTTTTCGAAGAAGGCGATGTCGTTCTCGGCGCTTCCACCGTTGTATTTCAGCTCGAGCCACGTGAATTCGCCGTTGTGCGAGCCGGAATAGTCTCCGTAGAGGTACATGCCCGCCTCGGTGAGACGGCGCTGGATGAGGAAGCGGTTTATCCCGCCGGCGTGGCAGTACGCTCCGAAGTAGTCCGCGACCTGCGCCCTGGTGAGCGGCGTGCCGTTTTTGAGCGCGGTGACGAGCCTTCCGCCGCCGGTCAGCCAGCCGGAGCCGAGATTGTAGGTCAGGGAGAGTATCGCGTCAAACTGCGACTGGCTGAGGGAGGTGTTCCACTTCGAGGCGTAGCGGTTTATGACCTCCGCGTTCGTGACGAGCACCGAGCGCAGAAGCTCCGTCGCCTGCGCCTCGGTGATGCCGTTCGGGTAGTCCGAGGCACGGCACATCACGCCGTAGCCTATGTAGGCGTAGCCGCCGCTGTAATAGACGTGTCCGACGAAGCCCTCCTCACCCTTGATGAATTCGACGAGGGCGTCGCTCGGGCCGGTCGGCGCCGCGGATGCGGCGGTAAACGGCGCAAAGAGCGTGACGATAAGAATGAGACATATAAGTATCGAAACAGTTTTTTTCATATTTACCTCCGTAAAGTCCGTACATTATATACTATTTTCAGCCATCTTTCAACCGTCCCCCGAAGCGTCACGTTCCGACGCCCTCTCCGTGCTATTATCCGAATCGGAAAGGAGGTGCGGGATGGACGGGCAGCTCGTTTACATACCGACGGAAAGCATCGTTCCGTCACCGACTCAGCCGAGGCGCGATTTCGGCGACCTCTCGTGCCTCGCCGACAGCATACGGCAGTACGGCGTCATCTCGCCGCTGACCGTCCGGCGCACGGAGGAGGGCTGGATGCTCGTCGCGGGCGAGCGGAGACTGCGCGCGGCGCGCATGGCGGGGCTTGAGAGCGTGCCGTGCGTAGTGTGCGGCCTGACTGACGCCGCGGCGGCGCTCACCGCGCTCGTAGAGAATCTTCAGAGGGAGGACCTCGGCTTCGTCGAGGAGGCGCGCGGGATAGCGGAGCTCATCTCCGCGTGGGGCCTCACGCAGGAGGAGGCGGCGAAGAGGCTCGGCTGCTCGCAGTCCGCGATAGCGAACAAGCTGCGCATACTGCGCCTGTCGCCGCGGCTGCTCGACTGCATCGTCCGCGCGGGGCTCTCCGAGCGCCACGCCCGCGCCCTGCTCCGCCTCGACGGGGAGGAGGCGCGCATCTCCGCGCTCGGAGCCATCGTGCGCGGCGGCATGAGCGCGGCGCGCGCGGAGGCCTACGTGGCGTCGCTCGTCTCGCCGGGGAAGAAAAGCCCGCCCCGCATAGTCGTGCGCGACGTGCGCCTTTTCTATAACACGCTCAACCGGAGCCTCGCCCTCCTGCGCTCGGGCGGCGTCGCCGCGACCGTGACGCGCACGGAGGCGCCCGACGAGATCGTGCTGACCGTGAAGATACCGCGCCGCCGCGGCTGATATAACGGTTTGTTATAATGTAATATATAATGGTTTGTTATTATGTAATAATGTTACTGAGGAAAACGGCAGGGAGACCTGCCGTTTTTTTGCCCTCTCCGCACGTATCCGGCGCGGCATTTTTATATAAAGCAAACAAAATACATCATGCGTACTTGACAAAGGATACAAAGCGGTTTATTATTAGGGAGCTAACAAATTAGTAAGGCGTTTAATTATTCGCTTACTAACAAAAATCGCATCGTTTGGAGGCGGCAGAAGGTGCGCAAGCTCATCGGACTGAAGGTGTCCTCACTCGATAACGTAATAAAGCGTGCCGTGGGGCGCAGGATGCACGCATTCGAGGAGCGCTTCGGCCTTACCGCAAACCAGAACTGGGTGCTCGACCACGTATATACCTGCGACGCCGAGGCGAGGGACGTGTTCCAGAGGGACATCGAGCAGCATTTCAACATCCAGCGCTCGACGGCGACGGGCATCCTCCAGCTCATGGAGAAAAACGGGCTCATCCAGCGCGAGGCGATAGACTCCGACGCGCGCATGAAGCGTATAGTCATAACCGAGAAGGGCAGGCAGGTCTGCGAGATGACCCGCAGCGAGAAGGATTCGCTCGAGGCCGCCCTGCTGGCGGACATCCCGCAGGAGGAGCTCGATGTCTTCCTGAGGGTGTGCGGTAAGCTCGGGGACAATGCGCAGAACATCAGTTAATTATTTATTTCCATATACAGAGGTGGTTTCCATTGATAAGAGTTTTCAGGGATCCGTGTGCCGGCCCGTCCGGCGCGGCATTAGAGAAAGGAGGGGAGTGACGCGATGAAACCCAAAAAGCAGGGGCCGAAGCTCGCGATACTGTTCGTGTGCGTCATAATCGCCGCGGCCATCATCTTCTTCCTCTTCAAGTATGCGTTCGAGCCCTTCGTCGGCCTGTTCTCGGGCATCGAAGCGGGCGATCAGCTCGGCAACATCATCTTCGTCGTTGCCGCCGCCGTGATAGCCGTCATGTCCCTCGTGATCGCGGTGAAGCTCTGCCGCAGGTTCAACGAGAAGCATGACGCGCAGTCCATCCTCGGTACGACGATGGTGGGCCGCCTTGCAGGCTCCTTCCGCGAATACAAGAAGTACGTGTACCTGACCCCCGTCTGCGTCATCCTCGAATCCATCATGGATACGCTGCTGCCGCTGCTGACGGGCATACTCATCAACAGGGTCAGCGAGCAGGTCGATATGCCGTTCATCATCAGGATAGGCCTGGTCCTCCTCGGCTGCGCGATAGTCAGCCTCGGCCTCGGCATGCTGACGGGCGTCTTCTCCGCGAGATGCTCCGCGGGCTATGCCGCGAACCTCCGCCACGACCTCTACTACAAGGCGCAGGAGTACTCCTTCTCCAATATCGACAAGTTCTCCACCGGCTCCATCGTCACCCGTCTTACGACGGATGTCGGCAACGTGCAGATGGCGTTCATGGCGGCTATCCGAGTCGCGGTGCGCTGCCCGGTCATGCTGATACTCGCGCTGATGATGAGCTTCTCGATAAACTCTGAGCTCTCCATCGTCTTCCTGTGCGCCATCCCCATCCTCGGCGTGGGCCTCTTCATAATAATGAAGTCCTCCCGCCCGATATTCAGAAGAGTCTTCAAGATGTTCGACCGCCTGAACACCCTCGTTCAGGAGAACGTGCGCGGCGTGCGCGTCGTCAAGAGCTTCGTGCGTGAAGACCATGAGCGCGAGAAGTTCGATGGCGCCGTCGGCGACATCTTCTTCGGCTTCCGCAAGGCCGAGCGCATCCTCGCCTTCAACCGCCCGCTGATGCAGTTCTGCATGTACGGCTCCAAGCTCCTCGTCTGCTGGCTCGGCGCCAAGCTCATCATCGAGTCCAACGCCTCCGTCATGACGACCGGCGAGCTCTCCGCTCTGCTTCAGTACACCCTCCAGATACTTATGAGCCTCATGATGCTCTCGCAGATATTCGTCATGCTGACGATGTCCCGCGCGTCCATGGACCGTGTCAACGAGATGCTCATCGAGAAGAGCACGATAACCGATCCCGAAGATCCCGTGACCGAGGTCAAGGACGGCTCCGTCCACTTCAAGGACGTCGTCTTCTCCTACGGGCGGAGCGCCGACAAGCCTGTTCTCAATCACGTCGAGGTCGATATAAAGAGCGGCGAGACGATAGGCATCATCGGCGGCACCGGCTCGAGCAAATCGAGCCTCGTCCAGCTCATTCCCCGTCTGTACGACGTCATCGAAGGCTCCGTCGAGGTCGGCGGAGTAGATGTCAGGAACTACGACATCGAGGCCCTGCGCAACAGCGTCGCGATGGTGCTCCAGAAGAACGAGCTGTTCAGCGGCACCATCCGTGAAAACCTTATGTGGGGCAATCCCGACGCGACCGACGAAGAGATCCGCCACTGTGCCCGCATAGCGGACGCCGACGAGTTCGTCATGGCCAGACCCGACGGCTACGACACCTACGTCGAGCAGGGCGGCACGAACGTCTCCGGCGGTCAGAAGCAGCGTCTCTGCATCGCCCGCGCGCTGCTGAAAAAGCCCAAGATACTTATCCTCGACGACTCCACGAGCGCCGTCGATACCGAGACGGACGCCCGTATCCGCAAGGGCCTGAAGGACTATATGCCCGAGACGACGAAGTTCATTATCGCCCAGCGTATCTCCTCCGTTCAGGATGCCGACAGGATCATCGTCATGGACGACGGCTGCGTGAACGGCTTCGGAACTCACGAAGAGCTGATGCAGACCAACGAGATATACAAGGAAGTCTACTGGTCTCAGCAGAAGGGAGGCGAGAAGATTGAGGAATAACGTCATGCGTGCACCGGGCCACGGCCGCGGCGGCCCGCGAGCCAAGCTCGACAAAAAGAGCTTCGCGACTCTCATGAGAGTCGTCGGAATGCTCTTCGTGAACTACTGGTATCTCCTCATCATCGTCGGCGTATGCATAGTGCTGTCGTCGCTCGCCAATACCCGCGGCTCGATGTTCCTGAAAGAGCTCGTCGACGACTACATCGTCCCGCTGATAGGTCAGAAGGGCGCCGATTACGGACCTCTCTTCCGCGCCATAATGGTTATGGGTCTCATCTACCTCGTCGGCGTCGTCGCCACGTTCATCCAGAACTGGACGATGATATCCGTTTCGCAGGGTATGCTGAAAAAGATCCGTTCCCGCGTTTTCGACAAGCTGCAGAGCCTCCCCATCAAGTTCTTTGATACGAGAAGCCACGGCAGCATCATGAGCCTCTTCACCAACGACGTCAGCACGCTCCGCCAGCTCATCAGCCAGAGCATCCCGCAGTTCGTTTCGAGCGTCGTGACGGTCGTCATCGTGTTCATCAACATGCTCAGGCTCTCCCTCTGGCTGACCCTTGTCGTGTGCGTGTTCATCGCGATCATGTTCATCCTCACCGGCAAGATAGGCGGAAAGAGCGGCAGATACTACAAGAAACAGCAGGCCTCCCTCGCCGAGGTCAACGGCTTCATCGAAGAGATGATCAACGGCCAGAAGGTCGTCAAGGTCTTCTGCCACGAGGACGCCGCCAAGCACGACTTCGACGAGCGCAACGAGGAGCTCCGCACCAACGCCACCCGCGCGAACACCTACGCCAACGTCATCATGCCTCTCATGAACAACCTCGGCAACATCCAGTACGTGTTCCTCGCCATCATCGGCGGCGCGCTCGCGGTCAGCGGTGTCAGCGGCCTCACCATCGGTACGATAATCGCCTTCCTGCAGCTCTCCAAGCAGTTCTCGATGCCCATCTCCCAGCTCTCCGAGCAGGTCAACTCGATAGTGCTCGCCATGGCCGGTGCCGACCGTCTGTTTGAGGTCATCGACGCCGAGGCCGAGGAGGACGACGGCAAGGTCGAGCTCGTCAACGCGAAGTACGATCAGGCCGGAAACCTCGTCGAGTGCACCGAGCGCACCGAGACCTGGGCGTGGAAGATCCCCAACGAGGACGGCACGTTCAGATACGTCCAGCTGCGCGGCGACGTCTGCATGAAGGACGTCGACTTCGGCTACGTCGAGGATAAGCAGGTCCTCTTCGACGTCAGCATCGACGCCAAGCGCGGCGAGAAGGTCGCATTCGTCGGAGCCACCGGCGCCGGCAAGACGACGATAACGAACCTCATCAACAGGTTCTACGACATCCAGGACGGCTCGATAACCTACGACGGCATCGACATAAAGGATATCCGCAAGGGCTCGCTCCGCATGTCCCTCGGCATAGTCCTTCAGGACGTCAACCTCTTCACCGGCACGGTGCGCGAGAACATCCGCTACGGACGGCTCGACGCGACCGACGAGGAGGTCGTCGCAGCCGCCAAGCTCGCCAACGCCCACGGCTTCATCGAAATGCTCCCGCAGGGCTACGACACCGTGCTCGAGGGCGACGGCTCCGGCCTCTCCCAGGGCCAGCGCCAGCTCATAGCGATAGCCCGCGCCGCCGTCGCGGACCCGCCCGTCATGATACTCGACGAGGCGACGAGCTCGATAGATACCCGCACCGAGACCATCGTCCAGAACGGTATGGACAGCCTGATGCACGGCCGCACGGTCTTCGTCATCGCGCACCGACTCTCCACCGTCATGAACTCGGACAATATCATGGTCCTCGACCACGGCCACATCATCGAGTCCGGCAACCACGACAAGCTCATCGAGGAGCAGGGAACGTATTACAGACTCTACACCGGCGCGTTCCAGCTCGACTGATGCAATACACAAAAACGCCCCGCCGATCTCGCGGGGCAAGATAGGGATGCATAATCTCTGAAAGAAACGGCATAACTTGCAGAAATGTAGGTTATGCCGTTTCTTCGTCTTCTGATTGTGTCAGCACATCACCGATAAAGGTGAACTCCACATCGACCCGTTGACGCCTATGCCCGCTGGATTTGTCCGGCTGATGCACAACTATGCGCTTGACCAGAGTGCGGAGGATTTCCGCATCCAAAGTCTGAATGTCATCATACTTCCTGACGAGGGCGAGGAACTTGTCTACATTGTCTGTCTGGCTCTGCGCCTTA